>PKDY01000019.1 GCA_002862755.1 Flavobacteriaceae bacterium
GGTCATGTTCAAACCAATAAAGTGAAATATATGGCTCCTTTTGTGAGTCTAATTCATGGTGTGGATAGCTTAAAACTACTGCAAGAAATTAACAAACAAGCGGCAAAAAACAATCGCGTTATTCCGTGTTTATTACAAATGCATATTGCTGAAGAAGAAACGAAGTTTGGTTTGGATGAAACCGAATTAAATGACATTCTTAACCTGCTTCTCAACTCTGCTCAGAGTAACAATCCTTCATTTAAAAACATAAAAATTGTTGGACTAATGGGAATGGCTACCTTTACTGAAAACCAAAACCAAATTCAAAAAGAATTTCAACATTTAAAAGCACTTTTCGATACCTCAAAAAAACATTTCGACTCCGCTCTATGTGAAACTATTGATTTAAACATCCTATCAATGGGCATGTCGGGAGATTATGAATTGGCTATTTCTTGTGGAAGTACCATGGTTCGAATAGGAAGTAGTATATTTGGAAATCGAAATTATCAATAAGTCAATGCGAAAATATGTCAATTTTCAAAATACTGAATACTAACAACTGAATACTTAATTTGTACGCAATACTCGACATAGAAACAACTGGTGGACAATATAACGAAGAAGGTATTACCGAAATCGCTATTTATAAATACGATGGTCACGAAGTAATTGACCAATTTATTAGTCTGGTAAACCCTGAAAAACCCATACAACCTTTTGTGGTTAAATTAACCGGTATTAATAATGCTATGTTGCGTTCTGCTCCTAAGTTTTATGAAGTAGCCAAACGAATTATAGAAATTACTGAAGGTAGCATCATTGTGGCTCATAATGCGTCTTTCGATTATCGCATCTTAAGCACAGAATTTAGAAGATTAGGCTATACTTTTAAGAAACCAACATTATGCACTGTGGAATTAGCCAAAAAACTCATTCCTGAACAACCTTCATATAGTTTGGGTAAATTAGTTCGCTCTTTAGGTATTCCTATTGCAGATCGACACCGAGCAAGTGGTGATGCCATGGCGACTGTAAAATTATTCAAACTCTTACTTTCTAAGGATTCTGGAAAAGAAATTGTGAAAAGTTTTGTGAAAACCGAAATCAAAGCGGGTTTATCTCCCAAACTACTTGATATTGTAGATGCAGTACCTTCTAAAACAGGTATTTATTACATCCATAATGAAAAAGGCGACCTGATTTACATTGGTAAAAGTAAAAACATCAAAAAAAGAGTCAATCAGCATTTTACAGGAAGTACTCAAAAAAGCAAAAAAATACAACGCGATGTATACACTGTTACTTATGAGGAAACTGGAAGTGAATTAATCGCACTTTTAAAAGAAAGCGAAGAAATTAAAATTAACAAACCTGTTTACAATAGATCTTTAAAAAAATCCTTGTTTTCGTGGGCTTTGTATGCTGAAAAAAACGAGAAAGGGTATATCAAGCTTACTGTTCAAAAAGTTGATGGTAGAAAAAAGGAAATCACATCCTTTACTTCCTTACTAGAAGGTAAAAATTACTTATTTAAAGTTACAGAAAAATACAATCTTTGCCAAAGAATAAACGGTTTATACGATACTAAGACTAGTTGTTTTCAATACGATTTGAAACAATGTTATGGAGCTTGTATCGATAAAGAAACTCCAGAAGAATATAACGCTAGAGTGAACCAATTTATAGAAGAAAATACATTTTCAAAAAACAATATGGTCATTGTTGATCGAGGTAGAACACATGATGAAAGAAGTGCCATTGTCATTCAAAACGGTCAATTAGCGGGTTACTGCTTTTATGATTTGAATTACCAAATCAACAATTTAGAGATTTTGCAGAAAATTATCATACCCATGCAAAATAATCGCGATTCTAAAAATATCATTCAAGGCTATTTGAGAAAACACAAAGTAATGAAATTGATTTCTTTTTAATTTTTAAATTTGTATCATGAGTAAAGAAAGAAGTGCTTTTCAACAGTTTCGAAAGAAAACTTATATTGTCATTTATGGAACCAATACCATAGCTGGCAAGGCTTTCGACCTCATATTACTAGGTGTTATTGTGCTCAGTATTCTCTTAACCATGATGGAAACGGTCAAAAGTTTCGAAACGAAATACCATGACATCCGAATTACATTAGAATGGGGAATTACCATTTTTTTCACCATAGAATATTTCCTGCGTATCATATCTATTAACAAACCTTTAAAATACATTTTCAGTTTTTACGGAATTATAGATCTTATCGCTACGCTACCCATGTATTTGGCTCAAGTTTTCGCAGGTTCAGGAGTATTATCTATTGTGCGCTCGCTTCGGTTATTGCGATTATTTAAAGTATTGAATCATCCTCAGTTTACAGGTCAATCCCAACAATTGAAAGATGCTTTATTAGCTAGTAAAGGTAAAATTTTGGTCTTCATCTATTTTGTTTTAATCAGTACGGTGCTTATTGGTTCCATTATGTATGTGGTGGAAGGTAGAGAAAATGGTTTTACAAGTATCCCCACAAGCATTTACTGGACCATAGTAACCTTAACAACTGTAGGTTATGGAGACATTTCCCCTGTAACACCTTTAGGACAATTTTTGGCTTCCTTAGTCATGATTTTAGGATATGGTGTTATTGCTGTTCCTACCGGAATTGTTTCAGCTGAATTAGCCAAAACCGATCAAAAATTAGCCATTATAGACAAAAACCCTTGTGCCGATTGTGGTGCAGAAGGGCATCAGGAAAATGCTAAATTTTGTCATCAATGTGGCAATAATTTATTAGATGATTAATGAATATTAGTTTTGATTTAGACAATACTTTAATACCTTACTCTAATCAATTTAAAACAGAGAAAAGAAATTGGTTTGCAAAGTATATTGGCATTGAAAAAATTAGAAAAGGGACTCCTAATTTAATGCATCGTTTACAAAATGAAGGACATCACATTCACATTTATACTACTTCATACAGAACAAAGTTCAGAATTAGAATGACTTTCTGGTTTTATGGTATAAAAATTAAAAAAATAGTAAATCAGATTGAAAACAATAAAAAGTTAAAGCAATTAGGTATTTCAAGTTCTAAATATCCTAAAGCATTTAATTTTGATGTACATATAGACGATTCAGAAGGAGTTAAAATAGAAAGTGAAAAATTTAATTTTGAAGTTATAATTATACACACAAACGATAATTTTTGGTACAAAACCATAGAAAACAAAATACAGTTTTTAAATACATATAAACAGTAAAACTTTGAAAAACTACCTCATTACTATCATAGGACCCACAGCCATTGGAAAAACAGCTTTAAGCATTCAATTGGCGCGTTATTTTAATTGCGAAATTCTTTCTTGTGATAGCCGTCAGTTTTTTAAAGAAATGAGAATTGGCACAGCAGTTCCAAATAAAGAAGAATTAGCTGCCGCTCCACATCATTTCATACAAAATAAAAGCATACAAGATGCGTATTCTGTGGGTGACTTTGAAGAAGAAGCTTTAACAAAATTAGATACCCTTTTTCAAAAGAATCCTATCCAAATTATGGTTGGTGGATCTGGCCTATATGTAGATGCAGTTTTAAAAGGCTTTGATACTTTTCCTGATATTGAAACAACTGTTCGTGACCAAATTAACGCGAAGTATGACAAAGAAGGCATTTTCTATTTACAAGAACAATTACAAACCTTAGATCCTACTTATTACAATACATTGTTATCAGAAAATCCACAAACCTTACAAAATCCGCAACGCATGAAACGTTTTGTAGAAGTTTGCATTGGAAGTGGACAACCCTATTCGAGTTTTATTGGTAAACGTAAAAATACAAGAAAATTTACGCCTATTATCATTGGTTTAGAAGCAGAAAGAGCGGTAATGTATGACCGAATCAATAAGCGAGTCGATTTGATGTTAGAAGAAGGGTTATTAGATGAAGTAAAGCATTTGATACCCAATAAAAACTTAAATGCATTGCAAACGGTTGGATATCGTGAATTATTTGATTATTTTGATGAAAAAACAACTTTGGAATTTGCCATTGAAGAAATTAAGAAAAATACGCGTCGTTTTGCTAAAAGGCAAATTACTTGGTTTAAACGAACCGAAAATGCCAAATGGTTTCCCTACCAAACCAATGTCCAGGAAATTATTAATTACATCAAATTACAACTATAAATGCCTATTTCACCCAACTTTACCTCTATTTTAGAACAGCAACAAGAAATCACATTTTTGCATTGTTATCCCAATGGGTATTTAAAGTATACCGATTTGTGTAATTTACTACAATTAACAGCTGGTCGTCATGCCGATTTAGGTGGTATCAGTTTTACAGATATGCAAGCCTTTCACCAAGCTTGGGTAATGAGCAGAATGCGTTTGGAAATAAAAAAACTTCCTAAATGGCGTGATATAGTTACCATTAAAACTTGGGTAAAGTCATTGGAGAATTCCCGTTCGGTTCGTTGTTTAGAAATGTATCTGAACGATGAAAAAATTGTAGGTTGTGAGACTTTTTGGGCTGTAATTAACACTCAAACAAGAAGACCAGAAGCTTTAGCATTACCTCACGATCATTTTCAAAAATTTGAAACAGATGCTACTATAGCTTCTACTAAAAAAATTGACATTAGTACAAATGTAACAACACTAGCGAATCGCAATGTAGTTTTGTCTGATTTAGATGTGGTAAACCATGTAAATAATGTAAAATATATGGAATGGTGTCTCGATTTTGAAGATCCGAAACGATTACTCAATCAAGAAATGGCAACTTTAGACATAAATTTTATTAAAGAATTAAATTGGAACGATGTTGCGGTCTTTCAAAAAGAAACAAATAACAATAGTACTTTATACAGTATTGCTAAGGAAGATAAAAAAGTTTATGCATTAGAAATAAATTGGTACCAATAAGGTAATTATTGTTAATAAATATGTTTACAACAAAGCTATTAACTATAATTTAATGCAAATTTTACACTAACTTTATAGTAACTAACCTTATTTTAAACTTGATAGCAAATGACGAAAAAAATACTCTTAATAGATGATGATCAAGTCACCAATTTTTTTAATCGAAAATTAATAGAACAAAGTAGCACTCCTATAGAAGTTAAAACCGTAAATAGTGTTAGCGATGCTATCACTTTCTTAAGAGAAAATAAAAACTATTGGATACCTGATGTTATTTTTATTGATATTTTCATGCCTATAAAAAGTGGCTGGGATTTTTTAGAAGAATTTCAACAAGAATTTGAAAGCCATGCGACAACTATCAAATTGTACATGCTTTCTTCTTCTACTGAAGACGAAGACATCACAAAAGCGAAAGATCACTTCTTAGTGAAAGATTATATTTCAAAACCTTTATCTTCTAACATTTTAGGAGATATTTTAAGTTAAAATTCAAAAAAAAGCTTCGAAAATTTCGAAGCTTTTTTTTAGGTTTAATATTTTTAGGTTTTTTATTCTTTTGGTTTTATTTTTTCACAACTAATCGGAATCCTTCCCCGTGAATGTTTAAAATTTCTACGTTTTCATCACGTTTCATGTATTTTCTTAATTTTGCAATGTAAACGTCCATACTTCTTGAAGTGAAGTAATTATCATCTCTCCAAATCTTAGTTAAGGCTAATTCACGAGGCATTAAATCATTTTCATGTAACGCTAACATTTTAAGAAGTTCACATTCTTTAGGAGATAATTTAATTGGTTCTTCGTTTTGGAAAGACAAGAAACGCAATTTAGAATTCAAATGAAATTTACCTATTTCAAATTCAAATTTAGTATTATCTGGCTTTACTTCAGAAGCTTTTCTTTGAATAATTGCTTTTATTTTCATCAATAAAACTTCAGAGTCAAAAGGTTTATTCAAATAATCGTCAGCCCCTACTTTATAACCTTTTAAAACATCTTCTTTTAATGTTTTAGCAGTTAAGAAAATAATTGGCACTTCTTGATTTTTTTCGCGAATTTCTCTAGCTAAAGTATACCCGTCTTTGTAAGGCATCATAACATCTAGGATACATAAATCATAGATATCCTTTTTAAATTTTTCAAAACCTTCCATACCATTTTTCGCAAGGGTAACATCAAAATCATTTATGATTAAATAATCTTTTAATATTGCACCAAAATTGGGGTCATCTTCAACTAATAAAATTTTTCTTGCTTCCATATTTCTTTAATTTATTAAGGGCATTTTTAATATAAAGACACTTCCTTTACCTTTTTCACTTTCAACAAAAATTTGTCCGTTGTGATCTTCTACAATTTGTTTCACATAGGCTAAGCCTAATCCGTGACCTTTAACATTATGCAAATCTCCGGTATGCTCTCTATAAAATTTCTCAAATACTCTTTTTTGAGCTATTTTACTCATCCCAGCACCTTGGTCTTTAATTTTTATAACTATATAATCTTTTATATTTTCAACATAAATATCTATTACAGGAGGACCAGGTGAATATTTTACCGCGTTATCTAGAATATTAACTAGTACATTTGTAAAATGAACTTCATTTAATAAAATAGTCGATCTTTTAGCGTCGATATGCTTTGTAATCTGTCCTTCTCTATCTTCCACAATCAAACCAATGTGTTCTACAGCATCATCAATTATTCCTAATACATCCGTTGGCTCTTTTGATATATCTAATTCTTTCTTTTCTAATTTTGAAATACGCAGTACATTTTCAACTTGTGCATGCATTCTTTTATTCTCATCTTTAATCATTTGAAGATAACGTTGTACTTTATCTTTATCTTCAATAATTTTAGGATTTTTAATAGCATCTAAAGCTAGATTAATTGTAGCGATAGGTGTTTTAAATTCGTGAGTCATATTGTTAATAAAATCAGTTTTAATTTCTGAAATTTGTTTCTGAGTTATTAACTGATTTAATGCACTTGAAAACGTTAATACAATAATTAAAGTAAATAATATCGATAACATTGTAATCCCTAAAATCGAAGAAAAGAAAAATTTACTCTTTTGAGGAAAAGTTACCAACAACTGATATTGACTCATTCCTTCATTATCCTGAAAAACGGGTATTCCATACGTAGATTTTTTATCATATTTAAAACGATCCGAACGTATTTTAGTGGCTAAACCATTACTGTAAATAGCATATTCGTAAGGTGTTTTAATTTGATAGCGTTCCAATTCATTCTTTAGATATTTATCTAATTCCTCTTTACTAATTCGATCTTGAATAGGTCTTTGAGAAACAATATCTCTAAAGAATAATTGATAGTTCGCTTTATCGATTGAAGATAAACTTCCTTTCTTTTCTATCGTGATATCTGGCTTTCTGTTTAGTTCAACCGAATTATTATCTAAAGGCGTACCAGCATAAATTTCTGTTTTTCTATTGGCTAAAATATTGCCTACTTTAATTGTATCTGCATTTTTATCAAAGAACGATCCATTAATTCCATAATCTTGTGAAACCAATGAACTGGTGTAAATAATGGTTTCATTAGTCTTTTTATTACGTTCCATGAAGAAAAATTCTTTTAATGTTTTTTCTTCAGGTTCTTTACCAATACTATCTTTAATAGCATTGTATTTTTTGTAAAAAGAGTAGAATTCTTTTTCGTTAATCCTTTCTGCTACACGACCAATAACTTGTTGAACGTGAAGCTTAAACTCTTCTTCACTTTTCTTTAAAGATGTATTTATCCAGTATAATTGTACTAAAATAATCCCAATAAGCGACACACTCATTAAGAAAACCAATAGTCGAAACCTCTTTTTATTCATCAATACAAAATTAGTATTTTAACATTTAGCCTATTAAAACATTAACCAAAGATTAACATTCAAAGCATTTTTTACGATATTTTTAAAAAATTAAGAATTTCGTCAATCTCTAAAAATGTGTCGTCAATTTTAACATTTGTTACAATAAAATCACTTTTCTTTGCTTTTTCAACATCAGAAAGTTGATTCTTCATTCTTTTTAATACTTCCTCTCGACTCACATTATCTCGTTTCATCACTCTTTCAATTTTAACATCTTCTGGAGCTGTTATTAAAATCACTTTGTCACAAGCCTCATTTCCTTTCGTTTCAAACAAAATAGCAACTTCTTTAATAATAAATGGAGCCTTTTTATTTTTCAATAACCAAGCCTCAAAATGTTGCTTTACTTTGGGATGTACTATTGCATTTAATTGTTTTAATAAATCTGGATGCTGAAAAACGATTGATGCTATTTTTTTTCGATCCAATTGACCCGAATCTAAAATAATATTTTCCTTAAAAAGTTGTTGGATTTCTCTAATAACAACTTCTTGAGTCATTATTTTTTTGGCTTCCTCGTCAGCAATATAAACAGGTATTCCTTTTGAAGCAATATATTTTGCCACTGTACTTTTACCGCTACCTATTCCTCCTGTTAAACCAATAATTTTAGTCATACTATTTATTTAAAAAACAATTCTGGGTGCGCCTCTTGTGGTTTTTTCTTTAAGAAAAATACATTTATAAATGATTTTAAATAACCAATCCCATACCCATAAAACTGAATTGCCGTTGCTATAATAGAATAAACGGCAATTGTGACATTTTTATTTTGTACTAATGAACTTACAAAAATCATTCCAAAGTAGATTAAATACAAATAAAATAATATAGGCAATGAAAATACAACTAAAATAAAGCTTAAAACAAAGCCTAAAAGAAAAAAGGAAGGAAACCAAAAGGTTAATTTTGTGTATTTAGGATACCAAAAATTTAATATAGGCCTGGCTTTTCCAAATTTATTCACTTGAATATAAAATTTATTCCAGTCAATTCTTCGCTTATGATACACATAGGCTTCTTTAATTAATTTGGTTTGCAAACCTAATTCCCACAATCGTATGGATAAATCTGGATCTTCTCCAGGATGAATATTTCCAAAGCCTTTTGAAATTTCAAATGCATTTTTAGAAATCCCCATATTAAAACTTCTAGGCTGAAATTTATCCATTTTTTCACTTCCTCCTCTTATACCTCCAGTAGTTAAAAAAGAAGTCATGGAAAAATTAATTGCTTTTTGAATGTTGGAAAATGTAGCTAAGGCTTTATCTGGACCACCAAAACAATCTACATAGTGATTTTGCAAAGATTGAGAAACAACAGTTAAATATTCTTTGGGAACAATACAATCGGAATCTAAAATAATAAAGTAATTACCTTTCGCTTTTTGCATACCAAAATTACGCGAATTTCCAGGGCCTGAGTTGGACTTAAAATAATAGGAAATTTGCAATGTGTTTTTATACTTTTCAACGATGTGTTCACAAGGTATAGAAGAACCATCTTCTACGATTACAACTTCGAAAGAAGCTTCATAATCGAAGTAAGTCATACTTTGCAACAACTCCTCTATTTCATCAGGTCTATTATATACAGGTATTATAAAAGAAAAAAGCATCTTTGTTTTTTAGGCAAAGATACTCTTTAAAAAAACTCAAGAATACATCTAATTTATTTTTATTTAAAAAAATGCATACAAACAAACATCTTTTTAGACATATCCTCTAAACATGAAAAAAAAATTCTTCACAATAGATAAAAATGTACCTATTTTAATTCGTTATGGTTATCGTACTTGTGTAAGCTTGAAGATTTGTTATCAACTTAACAAAATAAACTCCAGGCTTTAATGCATTTGCATCCATATTTACACTATACTTTTTATCTGACTTTACGTCTCCATTGTAAATTTCGTTTAAAAACTGACCGTTTATATTATACAACTCAATGTTAATTGGTGAATCGTATTTAAAAGAAAATTCAAGAGTTCCTTGATGTGCTATTGGATTAGGATAAATGTTAACCGAAACAGTTCTTTCTGTGTAAATAATGTCTGGGCAAGATAAAAATCCATTATCTGAATTTCCGCCATCAAAATTTTCATTAATTGCTGTAGCAGTAGCATTTAAATCACTAAAGGAATAACCTGTTAAACAACCACCAATAATACCATTCGCTGTTTCTAAAAAGTCATAAACGTTCATCCCTTCAAAAACCCCTTCTGTAATTACTAAATTTCCAAAGTATTGTGAACTCAATGAAAACTCTTCATCATATTCATCAAACCCCATGGCTAACGTAACACCAACTAATTGTGCCGCTAACACATTTTTATAGGTTCTTCCTGGATTTACTAAAATTCCCTCTTCAAGAGCTCTAGGTGTTGAACCCGAAGGTAAAAAATCATTTATGGCTTGAGAAGTAGTGAAAACCAATTGGTTCTCTCCACAACCTATAGTTAAACCATTTGGAAATGCTAAATCAAACATAGCATCTCGGTAACAACCTGGATTTTGACCATGACAATTGGTTCCCCAACCACCAATGGTAAACGTTTTGAATCCAGAACAATCTTGTGCAGTTAAGTTTGTAATACTAAAAAATGAGGCAATAGTAAAACATAAGAATAATCTTACTTTCATACTTGTTAGTTTTATTTGTTTTGTTTTGTTTTTTTGGCATTAAAAAATGCCTTTTTTTGTTTACATGTTCTAATAAAACAGTTTACAAAAAGAAAACCCTACCTTGATTTTGCTTTTTTTTATGTTCTTAATTTTTTTCATAAAAGTGGAAAGAAGGCACAATATTGTATCGTAAGATTCAGTTATTTAAATATATTTGTATCCAAATAATTAACAAAAAGCATTATGAAAACATTCCCAAAACTACTAGTTATCATTACTTTATTCTTGCTATTTATTACACCACAAGATCTATTTTCGCAAGGTCCTCCACCTTGGGCACCTGCACATGGATATAGAGCTAAAACGAAACACATTTATTTCCCGGATCAAAATTTTTATTTTGACCTAGAAAAACGAGTATATCTATATTTAAACAATGGTAGTTGGTCTATTTCTGCCTCAATTCCATCTGTTTTTGGAACTATTAATTTAAATACGGCACGTAAAGTAGAGTTAGAAATTGGTGGTCATACTCCCTATCAATATAACGAACAACATAAAATAACCTATAAAAAACCTAAAAAGGTAAAAAAGGAAAAAAAAGGCAAAAGTCCTAAGCATTAATAAAAAGGCACTGCAACGCAGTGCTTTTTTTGTTTATTACCATCCAATGAATTTATAAAAGCTTCATGCAAATCTTTAGAAAAAATAGCTATATTTAAATCCTCTAGTAGTACTGCGCTATGAATAAAGAAGAAAAAGAAATAAAACGCTTAAAATCATTACTTTCTTATAATGTAATTGATACTTTAAAAGAAAAGGAATTTGATAAATTAGCTCAATTGGCATCCATAATATGCGAAACTCCTATTGCTTTAATTTCCTTAATTGACGACAAAAGACAATGGTTTAAAGCAAAAATAGGAATTGAAGTAGATGAAATGCCTAAAGAGATTACTTTTTGTCAATATACTATTGAAAAAAATGAATTATGGGAAGTAGAAGATACTACTAAAAATGAGATTTTAAAAGACAACCCAAATGTTACAACCGAAAATGGAATTCGGTATTATGCTGGAATTCCATTGCAATGCAGTTTAGGTTATAACATTGGCACCTTATGTGTTGCTGATAGTAAACCCAAAAAAATAACTGAAAAGGAAAAAATTGCTTTACAAATTATTTCCGAACAAGTCATGGTCTTGTTAGAAGCCAAAAAAAGAAATGACAAGCTTATTTTTGAGCTACAGGAATTGGTTAAAGAAAAAGAATTAGAATCTCAAAGAATAATTGAAAAAAATTCGGAAGAGGTAAAAATGTTTTATGACTCTATTTCCAATACAAACGGCATCATCGAAATTGATCCTAACGGAAAAATCATAAAAACAAACAAACTTATCTCCGTATTATTAGAATTAACTTCCAATCATTTAATCCATAAAAATATTGCAGAGATTTTTGATATAGAAATAATTAATGCAAAGAATCTTTCCAAACTCATTGAGCAAAAAAATCATTTATTTCAATACAAATATGATCCTAATTATATTCGATGGATTCAAGCTAATTTTATTAAAATTGAAAATATAAATGGTAAGATTGAAAAAATTATTTTAGTTTGTCAGGATGTAACTAACAGTATTCAAGGCCAACAAGAACTTGAACTTGCGAAAAACACTTCCGATTATTTAAACAAACAAAAAGATCAATTTATTGCTACTGTAAGTCATGAAATTAGAACACCAATTAATGCGATTCTTGGTTTTACCGATGTATTAATTGAAATTGAAGAAAACAACACTAAGATGGATTTTCTCAATTCCATTAAAATAGCAGGTTTGGGCTTATTGCATATTATTAATGACATTTTAGACATTTCAAAAATTGAAGCAGGAATGCTTCAGATAGATGAAACTCCTTTTCAATTAAAAGAAATTGTATCCAATGTTTTTACGACTTTAAAATTAAAAGCAAGCGATAAAAATTTAAAATTTTTGTATTCTATTGATTCCGATGTAGAACATGATTTATTAGGTGACAAAAACCGATTGAATCAAATTTTAATCAATATTATAGGAAATGCTGTTAAATTCACGGAAAAAGGAAAGGTCGAACTTCGCATTAGTGAACGAAAAAAAGAAAATCAACTTTCTTATTTAGAATTTGTAGTAAGTGATACAGGCATTGGTATTAATGAAAATAAATTGCAAACCATTTTTGATCGTTTTTCTCAAGCTGAAGTTTCCACTTCAAGAAAATTTGAAGGAACTGGTTTAGGATTGAGTATTTCTAAAGAACTTATTGAAATGCAAAATGGAACTATAGAAGTATCAAGTATCGAAAATAAAGGCACCACATTTACTTTTGTAATACCTTATAAAGTAAACCTAGAAAAAACGACCGTTTTAAATGAACGTACAAAAACTACGCTTGACAAAACTATTGCTAAAAATATTCTTTTATGCGAAGACAATGATTTAAATCAAAAATTAATTACAACTATTTTTGAAAAAACGAATCACAAAGTCGAGATTGCAAATAATGGTTTAGAAGCATTGGAACTTTTAAAAGACAAAACCTTTGATGTTATTTTAATGGATTTACAAATGCCTATCATGGACGGTTATGAAACTACTGTAAAAATTAGAAAAGAATTAAAATTAAACACACCTATCATTGCATTAACTGCTAATTCTTTAATTTATGAAAAAGAACGTTGCATGAATATTGGCATGAATGATTATCTGTCTAAACCTTTTTCTAAAAAAGAATTATTTGAACTATTGAATACCTATTTTTATCAAGCTAAAGAAGCCCAAGAAGTAAGTCGATTCGTGTCTTTAAATACGCTGAAAGAATACATAGGAGAAGATGCAGCGCAATTACAAGTATTAATTGAATCCTTTGAAGAACACCTACATACTTTTGAAAAATCCTTACAAGATGCCACTATAAAAAAAGATTATGATTCGATAAGAAAATGTGCCCATAAAATGAAAACTTCTTTTGGAATGTTTAGTATCTATGCAAAAGAATTAGAAAATATTGAACGAACTTCTGATTTAGATTTTGAATTGAATACTAGTCGAATCTTAAAACCCATACAAACACAAGTCAAACAAATAATCGAAGAATTAAAAATAATCAAACAAAATGAAATTGGTACTTATTGAAGATGAAGACATCTTAAGAAAATCATTAGCTTTTTTTCTAAAGTCGAATGATTACCAAGTATATGAATTTGATAATGGATTGGAAGGCATCCATTTTATCAATGAAAATCATAATGATATTAGTTTAATAATTACCGATTTGAATTTACCTTTTACCAGTGGAAAACAGATTGTTTTCGAAGTTAAAAAAAACTATGATATTCCTATTATTGTTTTAACAGCTTCTGGTGTAGAGCAAACCGAAATGGAAATTTTAGAACTAGGTGCTGATGACTTTATTGTAAAACCTTTCAGTCCTTCCGTATTGTTACAACGCATGAAACGAATTGTTAAAAAAGCCTAAGATGAGTTATACAATAAAATGGTGCTCTTTACTCCTATTGCTATTTTCTTCACTTATTGCTTTTAGTCAAGAGGAAGCGATGTCTCAAATTAATCACTTCATAGAAGAGAAAAATTGGGAAAAAAGTATCCAATTACTGCAAGAATTGGAAAAAAAATATCCTACTTCAAGCGATATTAAATTTAAATTAGCACAAGTCTATTTTTGGAACGGAAATAAAAATAGTGCTTTTGATAAAGTTTCGGAAATACCAGAAAGTGTAAACTCTGATGAAATACTTCGCTTAAAAATTCAGATTCAACAAGAACGAAAACAATATAATGAAGTCATTCAACTTTGTAATTTTGGCATATCAAAATATGAGAATACTGAATTTTATTATATGCAACAAACAATTGCCTATACCGAATTAAAGGAATCGGAAATGGCTTTAAGTAGTTTGTCTCAGGTTAAGGTTACTCAAGAGAATAAAGCAACAATAGCCTATCTCAAAAATGAGATATTGCAACAAAAAAAGAATTTCATTATGGTTGGTTACTTACAAACCAATACTTTACATGATGCATTTCCAATTTGGTATTTAACGAGTTTAGAATACGGACATAAATTCAACAAGCACACTATTATAGGTCGTGTGAATTATTCTTTTTTATCTAATATAAATGCTGTACAATATGAGGTAGATTGGTATCCCAAATTAACCCAAAAAAAATATGCATTACTAAATTTTGGGATTTCAAATGATGCCTTGTTTCCCAATTATAAAGCTTCAGCAGAAATTTTCCATGAAGACAAGCAATTTACAGTCTCTTTAGGTGGTAAAAAATTATTTTTCGATACTACAAAAGATGTTACTATTTTAACAGCTCATGTAGGCTATAGCATGAAAAACTATAAAATTATGTACCGCAACTTTTACATCTTACAAGACGATTCTAAAAGTACATTTTCACATTATGTAGGGTTTCGAAAAAAGTTTGATGAGAAAGACACTTACATTCAATTGGAAGCCATGTATGGTAGCGCTCCTTATTTTTATTACACAAACAATAATTTTTCAAAAGTATCAAATTATAGAATTGGGTTATTATCCCGATTTAAAATTTATGACAATCTAGCACTTCTACCTAACATTCAATTTGAAAAAGAAGAAGTTACACCCGATTATTTTAGAGATAAGCTTCATTTTCAAGTTCAGTTAATTTATACTTTCTAATGCTAATTATACAAATCCGACCTTTAATAGAACAAGAAACAGAACTTAAAATTCTTTTAGGTTTGATTGCGTTTTTTGCAATTGGAGCCATTTTTACACTAGGGGTTACCTTGATTAAAAGACAACAAAAAATCAATAAAGTTAAAATCCAACGCCAATTTGAACAACAAATTGAATCGTATGTACTCGCTTTTATATTTGAAAATGATGAGCAAGCCATTACAAACTATGTTAAAAATCCAAATTCAAAAGATATCTTATTTAAGAAATTAACCATTAAATATTGTCTTATTCTTCATCAAAATTATTCGGGTCAAACCCAAGATAAAATTCTAGAATTTTTAACCCAAACGAATTTAATAGAATACTCAAGAAAAAAACTACATGCTACCTTTTGGAAACATAAAATAGAAGCCATAAGAGATTTATCTACGGTAAAAGATAGAGCATCTATAGCTTTAATACAAGAAGCTTTAACTAATTCTAATAAAAAAATAGCAGTAGAAGCTATTATCGCTTTAATTAAGTTTAACGGATTGGCAGCTGTAGTACATTTAAAAAAATTCAATACTACAATTGATGAATGGTCGCAAGCCTTGATTCTTTCTGTAATAAAAAACAATAAAGTTCCTTATGATTCTCAAGTAGAAATATTAAGTACTTCTAATAACAAATCCTTGCAAGTGTTGGCTTCTCGTATTATTCAATTTTATAAATAATTTTTATATGACAGATATCGGTTGGTTAAATACAGATATTACCCTTTTCAACCTATTCATTTTGGTATTTGCTATTACAGTAATGTTCTCCTATTTGTCATTGGCTATAATTTCTGCATATTCCTTAAAACAATATTTAAAGAAAAACCGCTTAGTTCCCTACAAATCCTTATTAGCTTTTAATGATGCTCCAAAAATTTCAATCATTGCTCCAGCTTACAACGAAGGAAGAACCATTAAAGAAAATATTTTATCCCTTCTCTCCATCCAATACAATAATTTTGATGTAATTGTTGTAAATGATGGCAGTAAAGATAATTCCATGGAAGTCTTGCTAGATTCTTTTGATTTAGTGGAATGCAAAGATCCATACATTGAAACTGTAAAAACCCAAAAAGTAAGAAAAATTTATGTTTCTAATAACCCAACATACTCCAAATTAATTATCATAGACAAGGAAAATGGAGGAAAAGCAGATGCTTTAAACACAGGAGTTAATTTCTCTAAAAATCCTTATGTAATGTGCATTGATGTAGATTGCATCATTGAAAAAGACGTATTATTAAAATTATCGAAACCATTTTTAGAAACTACTAAAGAGCGCATTATTGCTACAGGAGGAGTGGTTAGAATTGCGAATTCATGTGAAATTAAAGCCGGTAAATTAATTAAAGTGCATGTTCCAGATAATTTATTAGCTCGAATACAAGTATTAGAATATTTAAGAGCTTTCATATTAGGAAGAATGGCTTGGGAAAAATTAGATGGCTTGCTTCTAATAAGTGGTGCTTTTGGTATGTTTGACAAAGAAATTGTTCTAAAAGTAAATGGCTACAATACTAAAACCGTTGGTGAAGACATGGAATTAGTGGTTCGAATGAGACGTTACATGATTGAAAATAAATTACCCTATACCGTTAAATTTATACCCGATCCTCTCTGTTGGACAGAAGCACCAGAATCGTATGAAATTTTAGGCAAACAAAGAAGTAGATGGACAAGAGGAACAATGGAAACCCTTTGGATTCATCGTAAAATGTTTTTAAATCCCAAGTATAAAATTTTAGGAATGATTAGTTATCCGTATTGGTTACTATACGAATATTTAGCTCCAATAATAGAATTAACAGGGCTGCTAATTACTTTTTTAATGGCTTATTTAGGTGTTATTAGTTGGAGTTTTTTCGGTTTACTCGTACTTTTTGTTTATTTATTTGCTTTATTCTTTTCTTTTTTGGCTATCTATTCAGAAGAAGCTACATTTAAAAAATACGAATCTATAAAAGACATATTTAAATTAGTTTGGGCTGCCATTTTAGAACCCTTTATTTTTCATCCCTTCCTAATTTATGCTGCATTAAAAGGAAATTGGCAAAAAATAAAAGGAAGTCACTCTTGGGGAGAAATGACCCGTAAAGGTTTTGAAAAAAAGCCGTAGCAACTACGGCTTTTATAACCTTTTATTTAAATTCCAGCTATTTCTTTTAGTTCTTTTACAAATCGTTCTGCAAGCACATCTGCTTCTTTTTGAGAAGGAGCTTCTGTATAAATACGAATGATAGGTTCTGTATTGGATTTTCTCAAGTGTACCCATTCCGATGGAAAGTCTATTTTTACTCCATCAATCATTGAAATGTCTTCATTTTTATATTTATCTGTCATTGATTTTAAAATCAAATCTACATCGATTTGAGGCGTTAATTCAATTTTATTTTTACTCATAAAATATTGAGGATAACTTGCTCGTAATTCAGCAACTGAAAGGTTTTGTTTTGCTAAATGCGTTAAAAATAAAGCCACACCAACTAAACTATCTCTACCATAATGACTTTCAGGATAAATGATACCTCCATTTCCTTCACCTCCAATAACGGCATTAGTATCTTTCATTAAGGTAACCACATTTACTTCACCCACAGCACTTGCTTGGTATTTTCCACCATGTTTTTCAGTAATATCGCGTAGTGCTCTAGAAGAAGACATATTAGACACGGTATTCCCTTTGGTCTTACTTAAAACATAATCAGCTACTGCGACTAAAGTATATTCTTCGCCAAACATTTCTCCATCATTGGATATAAAAGCCAATCGATCTACATCGGGATCAACTACAATTCCAAAATCTGCTTTTTCTTCCACGACCAATTTACAAATGTCGCCTAAATGCTCTTTTAAGGGTTCTGGATTATGAGGAAAATGACCGTTTGGCTCACAATATAATTTTACAACTTCTACTCCCATTTGTTCTAATAAGCTAGGAATAACAATACCTCCTGAAGAATTCACACCATCTACTACTACTTTAAATTGTTTGGCTTTTACCGCTTCCACATCTACTAAAGGTAAGGCTAAAACTTCATCAATATGAATATCCATGTAGGAAGAATTCTCGGTTACCTCGCCTAAATGATCCACTTCCGAAAAATCAAAAGCTTCATCTTCTGCAATTTTTAAAATAATTGCGCCATCTGCTCCATTTAGAAATTCCCCTTTATTATTTAGTAATTTCAATGCATTCCATTGTTTAGGATTGTGAGAAGCTGTCAATATAATACCGCCATCCGCTTTTTCAAGAGGTACAGCAATTTCTACAGTAGGTGTTGTAGATAATCCTAAATCAATCACATCAATTCCTAAACCTATTAGTGTGTTTTGAACTAAATTATGAATCATTGGACCTGAAATTCGAGCATCTCTTCCAATTACAACTTTTAATCTTCTATCTTTAATAATAGCACTATTATTTTGCTTTAAAAAAGTTCCATAAGCCGATGCAAATTTTACAGCATCTACTGGAGTAAGGTTATCACCCACTTTCCCTCCAATAGTTCCACGAATTCCTGAAATTGATTTTATTAAGGTCATATCGAAATTTTAATATTAGAAGCACAAAGATAAGAGAGTTCATTATGAAAAAAAAACTTAAGTAATTTTACTATATTTACGAATAATAAATACTATCCCCATATTACGCCCATGAATTTTTTAGCACATATATATCTTTCAGGAGACAATGATTTTATTAAAATTGGAAATTTTATGGCCGATAGTATTAAAGGTGATAACTATAATAATTATCCTGAATATATACGAAAAGGAATATTATTGCATCGCTCCATAGATTCTTTTACAGATTTACATCCAGTATTTCGAAAAAGCAAACATCGTTTACATGATCGTTATGGTCATTATTCTGGAGTAATTATGGATATCTTTTACGATCATTTTTTAGCTAAAAATTGGTCAAATTATAGCGAAATACCTCTAGAAAAATATGTCTTTAATTTTTACCAATTATTAGAACAACATTTTGATATTCTTACCTTACGAATTCAGAAAATGTTTCCTTCCATGGTAAGAGAAAATTGGTTATTAAGCTATGCCACAATAGAGGGTTTAGCTAAAATTTTATATCAAATGGATTATCGAACTAAATTTAGTTCAAAAATGCAATATGCTACGGAAGAATTGCAACTGCATTACAAAGAATTTGAAGAAGAGTTTACTCTTTTTTTTGAAGACATCCAGAAAATGGCAGTAGAAAAAATCAAGAATGATTAGTGTATTTTTCATTTATACCCTAACTTCGCATAAATTTTAAATTTTCTAATGTCAGCACAGAAAAAAAAATCAATTATTCAATTCTTAGGCAAAAGCTTCAAAAAATTAGAACGATTCGTTTTTATTCTAAAATCGCTATTAACCCCAAGACAATTTATTTATTTTTCATGTGTTTTGGTTGGTATTTCTTCTGCATTAGCTGTAATCATTTTAAAAGCCTTTGCCCATTTAGTATATAATTTTGCTCAATATCTCAACAATCTGCTTCACTTACCTTACAGTAATAGTATATTACCAATTATTGGAATACTGGTTACTGTTATTATCGTAAAAAAATTATTAGACGGTTCCATACAAAAAGGAACCTCTCATATTATGTATGCAGTTGCCAAAAAAGGAAGCATCATGCCTATTAAGCAAATGTACTCTCAAATTCTTACCAGTTCGTTTACTGTTGGTTTAGGAGGAAGTGCAGGATTAGAGTCGCCCATTACAATAACTGGAGCAGCATTTGGAAGTAATTATGCTCAAAATTATAGATTAACTTATAAAGATCGTTCTTTACTATTAGCTTGTGGTGTAGCATCAGGAATAGCAGCAGCCTTTAATGCACCAATTGCTGGCGTACTGTTTGCTATTGAAGTCGTACTCGCTGAAATTAGTATCACAGCATTCATCCCCATTATGATTAGTGCAGCTACTGGTGCACTTGTATCGACAATTATTTTAAATGAAGACATTCTTTTGGTTTTTAAACAAGGAGAAGCCTTTGATTACCATAACATTCCTCAGTACATTATTTTAGGACTTTTATCTGGGTTTATGTCGATTTATTATTCTAGAATTTTTAGAAAAGTAGAACATCATTTTTCTAATTTAAAAATGGGTCAATATCGTAGAGCTTTGTATGGTGCAGCTATTTTAGCGGGATTAATTTTTCTTTTTCCTTCTCTATTTGGTGAAGGATATGAAAGTATTAAAACATTGGCAAATGCAAATCCGAATAAAATATTAGAAAATACATTATTAAGTGATTACAAATCTAACAGTTGGATATTGCTATTTTTCGTAGGTATTACTATGATGATTAAAGTATATGCAACAGGTTTAACACTAGGATCTGGTGGAAATGGGGGTAATTTTGCACCTTCTCTATTTGTAGGTTCCTATTTAGGCTTTTGTATTGCTCAATTATCAAATCTGCTAGGAATTACTAAACATCTATCGGTAAGTAATTTTACACTTGTAGGCATGGCCGGAGTATTAAGTGGTTTGTTCCATGCTCCATTGACGGCTATTTTCTTAATTGCAGAAATCACAAGCGGTTATAATTTAATGGTGCCTTTAATGATTGTTTCTTCGGTAAGTTTTGCAATTTCAAAACGATTCGAACCGTATTCCTTCGACATTAAGCATTTAGCTGATAAGGGAGAAGTTTTTACCAATGATAAAGACAAAAATATATTGACCTCTTTACACATTTCCAATTTTATTTTAACCAATTATAAAGCAATTTCAGAATCGAATTCTCTGGAAAATTTAGTAGAAGTGATTAAATATTCAGATGAAACTATTTTTCCAGTGCTTAATGAAAAGAAAGAATTATTAGGATTGATTAATTTAGATGACACCAAAATAAGAAACCTGATTTTTTCAGCTTTTAAAGTGAAATACACTTCCACACATGAAATTATGCAGGCTCCAAAAGAAATTGTAATGCATAATGAAAGCATTGAATGTGTTTTAGATAAATTTGAAAGAACCGATACTACTATTTTACCAGTTTTTAAGGGTAGTATTTTTATTGGCTTTATTAACAAAACCATGATTTTGGAAAAATACAGAAGTCAATTAAAAGAAATGGTAATTGAATAATTTAAACTATCAAAAAAGCCCTCTTAGAGGGCTTTTTTGATCTATTTAATTTACAACAGTATCTTAGAATTTCCAATCAAACTCATCTTGATTGGTAAAAACTGCACCAATTTCGATTTTAAAAACCTGATTATAATCCACATTTACAAAAAGCCAAGAGTCTTCAAAGAAATAATTTTCAGTTCCATCTACAATTTCAGTTTCAAAATCCTTCAACTTGTTACTTTGCAACAATTGATGTATTTCATTCCAAGATTTACCAATAATTTTAGTGTCAAATAATTCTAAATTTTCATTGGTTGAAGTAATATATCCCAAACGTAATTCTTCTTCATCATAAAAAGTCAAACGCATTTTATGTTCATTATACATATATACAATATTATCTTCTTCATCAATATATTGTTTGTTCGGTTTTCCATAAAGGGCTTCCACATCTTTTTGTTTCATTCCAAACAATAATTGATCCACACCATATTTTAGTTTTACTTTCATAGTTATGATATAAAAAAACTGCCTTTTTCAAGGCAGTTTTGTGATTATTTACATTTTAAAACGTTTTCTATCATTCTCATTTAAATAAATCTTACGCAAACGTAATGATTTTGGAGTAACTTCAACATACTCATCTTTTTGTATGTATTCTAATGCCTCTTCCAAAGAGAATTTAATTGCAGGAATAATTCTCGCTTTATCATCAGCTCCAGAAGAACGCACGTTTGTTAATTTTTTAGTCTTCGTAACGTTTACCACCATATCATCACCACGAGAGTTTTCACCAATTACTTGACCTTCGTAGATATCTTCATTAGGGTCCACAAAGAATTTACCACGTTCTTGCAATTTATCAATTGAATATGGAATAGCTTTACCGTTTTCCATTGAAATTAAAGAACCACTTAAACGTCCTGGAATTTCACCTTTATAAGGCTGGTATTCAATAAATCGGTGCGCCATAATAGCTTCACCAGCAGTTGCCGTTAACAATTGATTACGTAAACCAATAATTCCTCGAGAAGGAATGTTAAATTTAATAATCATTCGCTCTCCTTTTGGTTCCATACTTAACATTTCTCCCTTACGAATGGTCACAAATTCTACAGCTCTACCCGATAAATTTTCTGGTAAATCGATAGTTAATTCTTCAATTGGTTCACATTTTACACCATCAATTTCTTTAATAATTACTTGAGGCTGTCCAATTTGTAATTCATATCCTTCTCTTCTCATGGTTTCAATTAAAACCGATAAGTGAAGTACACCACGACCAAAAACCAAGAATTTATCAGCACTATCTGTTTCTTGTACGCGTAATGCTAAATTTTTCTCTAACTCTTTAGTCAAACGGTCTTTAATGTGACGAGACGTTACAAATTTACCTTCTTTACCAAAGAATGGCGAATCGTTAATAGTAAACAACATACTCATCGTTGGTTCATCGATTGCAATAGTTTCCAAAGCTTCAGGGTTTTCAAAATCAGCAACAGTATCACCAATCTCAAATCCTTCTAAACCAACTAAAGCACAGATATCTCCAGCAACAACTTCTGTAACTTTTTTACGTCCTAAACCTTCAAAAGTATGTAATTCTTTAATTTTAGACTTTATAATTTTCCCATCTCTTTTTACCAAAGAAATGTTCATCCCTTCTTTTAAAACACCTCTTTGCAAACGTCCAATGGCAATACGCCCAGTAAAACTTGAGAAATCTAAAGAAGTAATTAACATTTGAGGAGTTCCTTCTGAAACTTTAGGTGCTGGAACATTCTCTAAAACCATATCTAATAATGGTTCAATATTTTGAGTTTGATTTTTCCAATCATCTGACATCCAATTGTTTTTAGCAGAACCGTAAACTGTAGGGAAATCTAATTGCCACTCTTCAGCTCCTAATTCAAACATTAAGTCAAAAACTTTTTCATGAACTTCTTCAGGAGTACAGTTTTCTTTATCAACTTTATTGATTACTACACATGGTTTTAAACCTAAGCTGATTGCTTTTTGTAATACAAATCGTGTTTGAGGCATTGGCCCTTCAAATGCATCCACCAATAAGCAAACACCGTCAGCCATATTAAGTACACGTTCCACTTCTCCACCAAAATCAGCGTGACCTGGTGTATCAATAATATTAATTTTAGTTCCTTTATAAATTACAGATACATTTTTAGATGTAATTGTAATACCTCTCTCACGCTCTAAATCATTATTATCAAGGATTAAATCACCTGTGTTTTCGTTTTCACGAAATAATTGACAGTGATACATAATTTTGTCAACCAAAGTTGTTTTACCGTGGTCAACGTGTGCAATAATTGCGATGTTTCTAATAGACGTCATTTAACTATTTTTTTGAAGGTGCAAAATTAAGGTATTTTTTTGGATAAAACACTACATATGAAATAAGTAAATTACAAATAACATAAATATAATATAAAAAAAAGCTCTCGAAAGGAGAGCTTTTTTGTTATTTTCAAAAATTATAATATCTAAATTATAATGATGCTACATGCTTCGTTAATTTTGATTTTAAATTAGAAGCTTTATTATTATGAATAATATTTTTCTTAGCTAATTTGTCAATCATTGAAATTACTGAAGACAATTTAGCAGAAGCTTCAGCTTTATCAGTTGCTAAACGAATAGCTTTGATTGCATTACGAGTTGTTTTGTGTTGGTATCTGTTTAATACTCTTTTTTTCTCGTTACTTCTAATTCTCTTTAAAGCAGATTTATGATTTGCCATTTTGTTCTTTTTTTAATTGTAATAATTGTTATAAACTACTAGTTAAAAAAGAAAAACCTCCCACAATTACATTCAATAATCACTTTGGTTTTAACTAATAAAATAAGACTTTGAGACACTAAAGTTTTATTTTATAAAACTATTTCACAACTAATTTGTAGCCCGTAGGGGAATCGAACCCCTCTTACCAGGATGAAAACCTGGCGTCCTAACCGATAGACGAACGGGCCATTGAGCTTAAATTTGTAGTCCGTACGGGAATCGAACCCGTGTTACCAGGATGAAAACCTGGCGTCCTAACCCCTAGACGAACGGACCATTATTTCTCGAATGCGGATGCAAAACTACAACTTTTTTTTATTCTTGCAAGTAACTTTCGAAAAATTTTTATTTTTTTTTAATATGCCTTAGCAAACAATACTCTTCCTTTGGACGGAAGCCCCGTAAAGACACACTTTCCAGCTTCTTCAACTCTATCTAATGGAATACAACGAATCGTTGCTTTTGTTGCATCTTTTATCTTTTCTTCCGTTTCTGCTGTTCCATCCCAGTGCGCTGCAACAAATCCTCCTTTATTCTCTAAAACATCTTTAAATTCCTCAAATGAATTTACTTCAGTTGTATGAGTTGTCCTATAATCCACTGCCCTAGTATATAAATCCTTTTGAATTGTTTCTAATAGATCTTGAAGATAAACTTCAATTCCTTCTTTACTTACAACTTCTTTACTTAATGTATCTCTTCTAGCCACTTCATAAGTTCCATTCTCTAAATCTTTTGGACCGATAGCCAAACGCACTGGCACCCCTTTTAATTCCCATTCCGCAAACTTAAAACCTGGTTTATGAGTATCTCTATTATCAAACTTAACTGAAACATTTAGCTTTCGTAAAGCAACTACAAGTTGATTTACTTCTTCCGAAATAGCATCAAATTGTTCATCCGTTTTATAAATTGGGACAATAACGACTTGAATAGGAGCTAAATTTGGAGGTAAAACCAAACCATTATCATCAGAATGTGTCATTACTAAAGCCCCCATTAAACGCGTAGAAACACCCCAAGAAGTACCCCATACATGCTCTAATTTACCTTCTTTACTTGTAAATTTAACATCAAAAGCTTTAGCAAAATTTTGTCCTAAAAAGTGAGAAGTTCCAGCTTGTAACGCTTTTCCATCTTGCATTAAAGCTTCAATACAATACGTTTCATCTGCACCTGCAAATCGTTCTGATTCTGTCTTAAGTCCTTTTACAACAGGAATAGCCATAAAATTTTCTACAAAATCTGCATATACATGCATCATTCTTTCCGATTCTTCAATAGCTTCTACTCGAGTTGCATGAGCAGTATGTCCTTCTTGCCATAAAAATTCAGCCGTTCTTAAAAACAAACGAGTTCTCATCTCCCAACGCACTACATTTGCCCATTGATTGATTAATAATGGTAAATCTCTATAAGATTGCACCCAACCTCTATATGTACTCCAAATAATCGCTTCACTTGTAGGTCTAACAATTAATTCTTCTTCTAGTTTCGCCTCTGGATCAACAATTAATTTCCCTTTTTTCTCTGGATCATTCGTTAATCTATAATGAGTGACAATGGCACATTCTTTCGCAAAGCCTTCTGCATTTTTTTCTTCTGCCTCAAACATACTTTTAGGAACGAAAAGGGGGAAGTAAGCATTTGTATGACCTGTTTCTTTAAACATTCTGTCTAATTCTCCTTGCATTTTTTCCCAAATTGCATATCCGTAAGGCTTAATAACCATACATCCTCTAACTCCTGAATTCTCGGCCAAATCAGCTTTAACTACTAATTCGTTATACCATTTTGAATAATCTTCTGCTCTTGTTGTTAAGTTTTTGCTCATTATCTAGGTTTTGGCATAAATTTTGTTTATATTTATTTTAACTAAATGTAACGCAAAACTAACTATTTTTGTGATGTCCAACAATAAAAAAAAACGTTATGAAAACTAATTTACCATTTTTAAGAAAATTTCGCTTATTTTTTCTTGCGGGAGGAATAAGCGCAATACTCGTTTCTTGTGGTTCCTACCAAAATTCATCTTATTACGATAATGATGGAGTTTATGGATCCAGTCAGAGATACGAGAGATACGAAGGTAATGTTGATAATAAATATTCTGAACAAAATATTGAGAAAACCAATAAATACTCAGAACAATTTAGAGACATGCAAGATGATTACACCTACTTCACTGATGTTGAAGACTATTCATCTGAAAACAACGATACAGTTGTAACTGTATATAGAAATTATGACACCAATTCACAATATGCAGGCTGGGGAAATAACTCAAGTAATGTTACTGTTAATTATTATGACAATTGGGGCTGGAACAATTGGTATTCTCCTTATTGGGGAATTGGTTGGAACAATTGGTATGGCTCTAGCTGGGGATGGGGTTATCCTTATTATGGCACTTCTTGGGGTTGGAATTCTTGGTATGGTCCGAGTTGGGGATGGGGATGGAATTCATGGTACGGTCCAGGTTGGGGCGGCTATTACAACCCATATTACTCTAATTATTACGGATATTATGGAGGTGGTAGAAGACATGTAGCTTATAATGCTGGTACAAGAGGAGGTTCTAGTTATTATGTTGCTAATGGAAATAGATACAGCAATAGAACAACTTCTACAAGAAACTTCAATAATACCAGAAGTTCAATTAATAGAAACACATATACAAATACTAGAAGTACATCAGGAACAAGAAACACGTATTCTTCTCCTAGAACTTCTGGAACAAGAAATAATTATTCTACACCTAGAAATAGTTCTACAAGATCAAACACTAATTATTCCACACCAAGAAGTTCTTCTACTCGTTCTTCTGGTAGTTACTCTCCTTCAAGAAGTTCAGGAGGCTCTTATGGAGGTGGTAGATCTTCAGGCGGCGGCGGTGGACGTTCAAGAGGCGGAAGAGGTTAATCTAAATCCAATTTAAAAGAAAATTAAATCTATATATTTAGAATAGAATTGCTATGAAAAAACTTTATATAATCCCCTTAGTATTGACCTTTTTTAATGGAATTAGTCAAGAAATAACCACTCAAGATGCTTTACGTTATGCCACTGAAGACTTAACAGGAACAGCACGATTTAGAGCTATGAGTGGCGCATTTGGTGCTTTAGGTGGAGATTTATCATCTATTAATGTAAACCCTGCAGGTACTGCCATTTTCAATCATAACATGGCAACTGTAACAGCTAGTAGTTTCAATACTAACAATAAATCCAATTATTACGGAACAAGTCGAACAGAAAATAACAGCACCCTAGACTTGAATCAATTAGGAGCAGTTTTTGTATTTGTCGATAATAACGAAACAAATAATTGGAGAAAGATTTCCATTGGTCTAAATTATGAAAATTCGAAAAATTTTGACAATACAAATTATTTTTTTGGAAATAGTACCAACTCAATTGATCAATATTTTTTACGTTTTGCTAATGGAATAGGAAATGAAGGTGTTTTCAATGTAGATAGTGCTAACAGTCCTTTTGAATCTTTATCTTTTATTGACCAACAAGCTTGGTTGGGATACAATTCCTACATTGTTGAATACGATTCAGCTAATAATATTTACTATAGTAACGTTCCTAATAACACTACTTATCAACAATCAAGGTATTCTAAAGCTACTGGATACAATGGTAAGTTTACAGCAAATTTTGCAACCTCATATCAAGACAAGATTTACTTTGGAATGAATTTGAATTTTCATTTTACAGACTATGTTAACACCTACCAATTAATAGAATCAAATAATGGATTATATCCAACAGGTGCTAGTATAAGCTACATTGAGTTTAATAATGAACAATACACATTTGGAAATGGATTTTCAATGAATTTTGGAGCTATTGCAAAAATTACGGAAGCTTTTAGAATAGGTTTAGCTTATGAAACTCCTACTTGGCATAGATTAACAGACCAACTATCTCAAAACTTATACACTGAAAGAACTGAAGCTCCAAACGATAACGATTTTATAAGCAAAGTAACCAATCCTAACATTACTATTGAATACGCACCTTATAAACTAACAACTCCATCCAAATGGACAGTAAGTGGTGCTTATATTTTCGATAAAAAAGGTTTATTCAGTGTTGATGTCTCTAGAAAAGATTATTCAAGCACACAATTTAAACCTGTTAGTGATTATACAGGTATTAATCAAAGCTTAAGCGAAAATTTAACAGAAGCCTATGAGATAAGAATGGGTGGTGAATACCGAATTAAAGAATTTAGTTTAAGAGCTGGATACCGATTTGAACAAAGTCCATATAAAGTAGATTACACTATGGGTGATTTAACAGGCTATTCAGGCGGTTTAGGTTATAACTTTGGAGATAGCAAACTAGATTTAGCCTATTCCTACAGTTACAGAAATTACAATCAAAGATTCATTTCTTCTGGCATGACTGACACAGCTAGAGTTAGAGGCATACAAAATAACGTTACACTTACCTACTCTATTAATTTTTAAAATTATAAAGCAGTGAGTATTTATTCAAATCCTTCTTAACCGAAGGATTTTTTTATTTACTTATTTTTTTTCAGATATGACCAAATTTAAACATATAACCCAAACAAAACAAAAGATAAAGAAGATTTAAACTTTGGCTTAAAAAAACAAACTTTTAAAAAACTGACAAGCCTAATGCTTCTAATAAATAATTTTACGTAATTTTGCGCCCTAAATCTTTGGATGAATTTTAAGTATATGAGAACCAAATCGTTAAAGAAAAATAAAATCAATGTAATTACACTAGGATGTTCAAAAAACGTCTATGATAGTGAAGTTTTAATGGGACAACTCAAAGCTAATGGCAAAGAAGTGACTCATGAAGCTACAAAAGACGAAGGCAATATCATTGTAATTAACACTTGTGGTTTTATAGACAATGCAAAAGAAGAATCTGTAAATACGATTTTAGAATATGCTGACAAAAAAGAACAAGGCTTAGTAGACAAAGTATTTGTTACAGGCTGTTTATCGGAAAGATATAGACCTGATTTAGAAAAAGAAATACCAAATGTAGACCAGTTTTTTGGAACTACAGAACTTCCTCTTTTATTAAAAGCTTTAGGAGCCGATTACAAACACGAATTAATTGGAGAACGTTTAACCACTACTCCAAAAAATTATGCCTATTTAAAGATATCAGAAGGTTGTGATCGCCCTTGTAGTTTTTGTGCGATTCCTTTAATGAGAGGAAAACACATCTCAACTCCTATTGAAAAATTAGTTATTGAAGCGGAAAAATTAGCTAAAAA
Organism: Flavobacteriaceae bacterium; assembly: GCA_002862755.1. GTDB lineage: Bacteria > Bacteroidota > Bacteroidia > Flavobacteriales > Flavobacteriaceae > Flavobacterium. The sequence goes on from PKDY01000019.1 coordinate 29,370, forward strand.
TGGAGTTAAGGAATTAATTCTAATTGCCCAGGACCTAACGTATTATGGTTTGGATATTTACAAAAAAAGAAATTTAGCAGAACTATTAGAAGCTTTAGTAAAAGTTGAAGGAATTGAATGGATTCGTTTACACTATGCATTCCCAACTGGTTTTCCAATGGAAGTATTGGATTTAATGAAACGCGAGCCAAAAATTTGTAATTATATTGATATTCCCTTACAACATATTTCGGATAGTGTTTTAAAATCAATGCGAAGAGGAACTACTTATGAAAAAACTACCAATCTTTTGAAAGATTTTAGAAAAGCGGTTCCTGAAATGGCAATACGTACCACATTAATTGTTGGTTATCCTGGTGAAACAGAAGAAGATTTCCAAATCTTAAAAGACTGGGTAACCGAAATGCGATTTGAGCGTTTAGGATGTTTTGCCTATTCTCACGAAGAAAACACCCATGCTTATAGCCTTGTTGATGATGTTCCAGACGATTTAAAACAACAACGTGCTATGGAAATCATGGACATTCAAGCGCAAATTTCCTGGGAATTAAATCAAGAAAAGATAGGTAAAGTATTTAAATGTGTTATTGATAGAAAAGAAGGTGAATATTTTATTGGCCGAACTGAATTTGACAGTCCAGATGTTGATAATGAAGTTTTGGTTGAAGCTTCTAAACATTATTTAAAAACTGGTGATTTTGTACAATTAAAAATCACAGACGCTACAGAATTCGATTTATACGCAGAGCCTGTTTAAAAATTACATTTGTTTTTTTTGTATCTTTAGGTAAAAACAAAAACATGTGGAAAGAAATTGATAATAGTTTACAGCGAAGCTTTGAATTTCAAAATTTTATAGAAGCTTTTGCTTTTATGACTAAAGTGGCTTTTTTAGCAGAAAAAATGAATCATCATCCCGAATGGAAAAATGTGTACAACAAAGTTGAGATTACACTTACCACTCATGATGCTGGCAACACTGTTACAGAAAAAGACCGAAAATTAGCAGAACAGATTAATCAATTAGTAGCTTAAAACCTACTGTCTTTTATTATTTCAAACTACTTGAATTTTAACTTTAATTTGTCAATGACTAACTAGGGTAAATTAAGGTATTGCCTTACATTTGTGAAATTGAAAAAGTATAATTACTAACTCTCGATTATGGATTCATTATCACAAATTGTTTTAGGAGCAGCAACATTTGCATTGGTAAAAGATAAAGAAATTGGTAAAAAAGCTTTACTTTATGGTGCTATTCTAGGTACCATTCCTGATTTAGATGTGCTACTGAATTCCTTTTTCGACCCTATTCAACAATTAGCCATTCACAGAGCTTTTTCACACTCTATTTTTTTTTCCTTGGTCTTGAGTTTACTCTTCGCTAAATGGTTTTCTTACAAATATAAAACCTCTTATCTTTCTTGGTTTTGGGCATCATTTTTGGCTTTATTTACACATCCTCTATTAGATATTTGCACAACCTATGGAACTCGTATTTTATATCCTTTAAGCAAATTTTTTTACAGTTTAGATAATGTTTTTGTGATTGATCCATTATACACCATTTGGTTATTAATTGGATGTATTGTTTTGCTGTTCATGAAAAACACGAATCCTAAAAGACGTTGGGTAATTCAATGGTCTTTGCTACTATCTACGGCCTATTTACTATTTGGATTGTGTACCAATTTATATGTTCGTTATCATTTTAAAAAAGAATTGGAAAGGCAAAACATACACTATACTCAATTAAAAATTGTTCCCACTCCATTTAATACGATACTTTGGCAAGGTATTGTTAAAACCAATGAAGGCTTTTATTTTTCAGATTACAGCCTGTTTGACTCAAAAAACACACTTGACTTTCATTACGAAAAGAACAATGTCTCTTTTTTAGAAAGCAAACAAAAAATTAAAGCATTAGAACCTTTCTTTAATTTTACAGAAGGTTATGCATTAGCTCGTGAAGAAAATGGAAAAATGATGATTTACGGAACAAAATTTGGTCCCATCGCCATAAAAAATGGACAAGCAGAATTTTTCTTTCCTTTAGAATTTGAAAAAGATGGCACGTATACTTTAGCTCAAAAACAACCTGATAATTACGCGGAATTATTAAAAAAACTCTACATAAGAATGAAGGGAAACTAATTAAAACCTTCTTCCTTATAAAAGGATGATTACAGAAAAAATGTACTTTTTTAACATTTTATTCACTTTTTTTTATATATTTACATCGAATTACTGTTTTTAACCCCATATAAATTAATTAAGAACCCAAATCTTTAATACATATGAAAATATACAACGTAATTCTTCTACATGTACTTATTTTATTAGTAACTACTATGTCATTTTCTCATGTTGAGAAAGGAACTACTAATCTAGATACTTCCTCTATTTTAGATATTACTCAACCAGTCATAGAATTTCACCATTAAATAATATTTAAAAAAAAATCTCTGTGTACCAACATAAGGATTAATTTACTGTAATAACTAACCATTTTTTAAAAAATCCTATTACTCTTTGGAATAATAGGATTTTTATTTAATAACCTTAATTATAACTATTTATTTATGGCATTGTTGTTTTTTTAAATTTCCATCCACATCCTTCGGTACAGTCTAAATAGGTTGGAACTAAAATAATTGCATTAGCTTCCCAAGAAATTTTTTCAATAAAAGTATCTTCTGTATTTCCCAATTGTGTATTAAAACCTGGACAATCATAAATTAATTTTAATTCGTTGTCTAATAAACTGTAATTTCCACTAAGACAAGATGCAAATCTGTTAGATTGAAAGCTTCCATTTGCAAAAAAAGTATACGTATAGCCATCATCAACAGAATCCCATGTACCTATACCATTACCCGAATCTGTATATATTTCAACTAATTCCCAAGTTCCTTCTAAAGTAAAATCCGAAGCCTCTATAGCTTCCTCATTTTTAGAACAGCTAAAAAAAAGCAGTGAAGATAAAGTAAACAACAAAATAAGAACTATTTTTTTCATATTTAATGTTTCTTATAAGACTTATTTTTTATAAAAGGTTGCGTAAAAAATATCATTTTTCTTTTCTCTTCGCTATTTCAACTTGTATTTCCTTTAAAATTTCCATTTGTTTGGCTTGACTCTCAAAAAGCACTTTAATTTGTTCTTGTACCAGCAAATCTAATTTTTGATTTAAGGCTCTTACTTCTAATTCTGCCTTTAAATTGATTAGGTAATCGTTTTCACTTCTTTTTCTATCCTTTTCTTCTTGCCTATTCTGACTCATCATAATAATAGGTGCTTGTAAAGCAGCGACGCAAGACAAAACCAAATTCATTAAAATAAAAGGATAAGGATCAAATTCGTCTCCTTTTGGCACCAAAACATTAAAGAGTATCCAAACGGTCAAAAGCAATAAAAAGGAAATAATAAAAAACCAACTACCTCCAAATCGGGCTACTTTATCCGAAATATTTTGTCCTCTGGTAACAATCTCTTTGGGAGGATTTAATAGGTTTTGAATGATTAGGTTTTCATCTTCAATTGTTTTTTTTACAATTTCTTGAAGTTTAATGATATGTTCATTTTCGGCTGTAAGCAAATTTTCGATATCTGGATCCATATTTTTTTAAATAAGTTAGCTAACTCTCAATATTTTTTCCATTTTCTTACCTTTAGCTAACTCATCAACTAATTTATCCAAATAGCGTACTTGCTGTGTTAAAGGAGTTTGTATTTCTTCAATTCGATAGCCACAAATTACACCTGTAATCAAACGGGCATTCGGATTTAATTTGGCATCATTAAAAAAAACTTCAAAAGTTTCTTTTTCTACCATGCGCTGGTCTATCTCATCTTGTGAATATCCAGTCAGCCATGTAACCACTTCGTAAAGTTCCTGAATTGACCTCCCTTTTTTTTCAACTTTTGCAATATAATGTGGCCATACAGAAGCTAGCGTTAATTTGGCAATTTTTTGATCGTGTTCTGGTGAAGTACTCATAGAAAATTTATTTTATAATTTCAATTTTGGAAAATGATAGTACATTATCAAAGCTACAACTTAATCTAAAATGTAAAAAAAGATAACCTAAAAAAGATAAAACATGTATTCTTTTTCAGAAAAAAATTAAGAGCGTGAAAATGTAAAATTATTGGTTTAAAACGCGATTTACTTGAATAATTCTAGAAGCATAATACGGTTCTTTACTAGAAGAAATCATCACACCTGATGAAGTAGATGCGTGTATGAATTTAATTTCATCTTCATTCACTTCTGTAATTAAACCCACATGAGAAATACGGTTTTTTCTTCCGGTTGCAAAAAAAATCAAATCTCCTTTTTGGGAATCTTTCATTTTAACTTTTTCTCCATAAGTAGCTTGTGCAGAAGAGGTCCTTGGTAAACTTAAATCTATTTCTTTAAAAGTGGTACACATTAATCCGGAACAATCAAACCCTTTAGGTGTATCGCCACCATACTTATAACGTATTCCAATATATTCAGAAGCTTTTTCTACTAACAAATCTGCTTTTGACATAAAATCTTTAGACATTTTATCCACAGCATCTTCTTCCTCATAAGATAATTCAGCATTAACAACCGCTGTAGTTTCATTTACTGCATCTTTTTTGATGATTAATTCATAACCAACAGGAAAATCGGATGGCAAATTAGGATTTAACGCTTCTAACTCTCGAATACTAATCCCATATAATTTAGCAACGCCATACTTCGTTTCTTTACGTTTAATGGTGTGTAAAATCGTAAACGAAGCATCATCTTTAATTTCTAAAGGAATATTTTTTGGAACAACTTCTTCATTTTCTTGATTTACATCAACGACAACTAATGCTGTTTCTTCTTGTTCTTTACTATTTTTTGTCTCTTCTTTTGTTATTTTTAAAACAACACCTTCTTTCAGTTTTTTAGGCTTTATTTTAGGGTTTAAAGCTTCTAAATCAGCTATGGATAAATTGTATTTTTTTGAAATGCTGTAAAAAGACTCTCCTTTAGTAACGGTATGAAATTCTGAAACAGCACTAACTTCTTGAGTCGTACTAACATCCTTCTCGGTCTCTGTTTTGGATGGTACTTTTACTACTGCATTAACCTGTAAGGTTTTGTCTTTTAATTTAGGGTTGAGTTGGTAAAGAACAGCAACAGTAGTATTATATTTTCTCGCTATAGCATACATGGTTTCACCCGAAGCTACTTTATGCTCAAATGAAGCTTGTCCAAAAGCTAAATTATGTATTAGTAATAAAAAAAAGAAAACTACTTTTAATTTATTCATCTTTTATGACCTTTTATACTCTCTTTTCGTTCTGTTTTTCAACGAATAGTAACGCGATTTATTCTAATATATTTTCTATCTGTTTTAACTCTTGATTAGAAAAGGCTAATTTATCCAAACTTCCTAAATTATCCAACAATTGATTTACTGAACTGGCACCTACAATTACCGAGGTAATCGTTTCTTTTTTAAGCAACCATGCAATAGCCATCTGCGCTAAAGTTTGTCCTCTTTCTAAAGCTATTTCATGTAACGCATTAATTTTTTTGATTTTATCTTCTGTAATTTCTGAAGATTGCAAATGTCCATTAGGATTTGCTGCCCTTGAATTTTCAGGAATACCTTTTAAATACTTAGTAGTCAACAAACCTTGTGCCAAAGGAGAAAAAGCAACACAACCAATTCCTTTGGTATCCAAAATATCGAGCAACCCATCTTCTACCCAACGATCCAATAAAGAATATTTTGCTTGATGCACAATACAAGGTGTTCCAAGTTGTTTTAAAATAGCCACTGCTTTTTCCGTTTCTTCCGCATTGTAATTACTAATACCTGCATATATAGCTTTTCCAGAACGAACGGCATAATCTAAAGCAGACATCGTTTCTTCTATTGGAGTATTCGGATCTGGTCGATGAGAATAGAATATATCAACATATTCTAAATTCATTCTTTTTAGACTTTGGTTTAAACTCGAAATTAAATACTTTCTAGAGCCCCATTCTCCATAAGGTCCTTCCCACATTTTAAATCCAGCTTTTGTCGTAATGACTAATTCATCTCTTAAGAATCCACTAAAATTATTTTGAACTATTTTACCAAAATTTTCTTCTGCTGAACCAGGAACTGGTCCGTAATTATTGGCTAAATCAAAATGAGTAATTCCTTTATCAAAAGCGGTTAAAGCAATATCCTGAGCATTTTCGAAACGATCTACCGAACCGAAATTATGCCACAATCCTAAAGAAATTTGAGGTAATAACAAACCACTTTTACCACACCTATTGTATTTCATGCAAGTAATTTTAATACATGGATTTTCAATAACATCTTAACAAGTTAAACTTATTAGTAATGAGCATCCTTTTTACAAATTTAAAAATCAAATGGTAAAAAAGAAACAAAAATATAGTTTGTTTTAATTTCTCGCTTATTTTTGAATATATTTTCGAATAATAATGTAGAGTTTATCTTTATCTATGGGTTTAGAAATAAAGTCATTAAATCCTGTTTTGTTAATTTTTTCAATTTCCTCAGGAAACGAATAAGATGTTTGCGCTACTATAGGAATGTCTTTATTGAACTCTCTAATTTTGGCAAATGCTTCATGACCATCTACGCTTGGCATTTTGATATCCATTAAAATTAGATCCACTTCTTTATTTTGTTTACATATTTCAACAGCTTCTTGTCCATTTTTGGCCCTTACCACTTTAAAATTCAACATTTTTAGTAATTTTTCTATCAACAAATAATTGATATTATCATCTTCAGCAACTAAGATAATCTCTTCATCGCCAAGACTTATATTTTCATAAATTGGTTCAGCTTCAAGTACCGTTTCAGAATCAAATAACAAAGGAATAGAGAAAGAAAAAGTTGAGCCTACTCCAACCTCTGATTTTAGACTAATTGTTCCTCCTAACATTTCTATATATGCTTTAGAGATAGCTAATCCTAAACCTAAACCCTTATTGTCTTGATTCGAAATAAAATCGACTTTATTAAATCTGGAAAAAATAGTTTCTTGTAAGTCATCTGGAATTCCTTTTCCTGAATCTTTAACTGTAAAATGAATTTGATTCTTTTTTAAATCAAATTCGTAGTCCAATACAATAAACCCTTCCTCTGTAAATTTAATGGCGTTTGTGAGTAAATTTGTAATTACTTGGTTCAATTTCACTACGTCTGTTACTACATTTTGAGTTGTAGTACCTTTGGGAGTAATTAATTTAAAGTCAATATTTTTATAAGAAGGAACTGTAACTTTTATAGATTCAAAAGTAGCTTGTATCATGTTTTTTAAATCGATACTACTGTATTTAGGTTCGATTAAATCGGAATCGATTTTGGACATTTCCACTAAATCATCAATAATATCAATTAGATTTTTTCCGCTTTTTTGAATAATTTTCAGATACTCCTCTTTTTCATCTTCTTTTAAATCTTTCTTTAATAACAAATCCGAGAATCCCATAATCGCATTCATAGGAGTTCGTATTTCATGAGAGAGATTCATCAGGAAAGCCGATTTGAGTTTATCGCTTTCTTCTGCTTTCTTTTTGGTCTTCTCTAGCTGAATTTTTTGATTAAAATTTTGTTCAAAGAGTTTTCCAATGTATCTAAATTCCCCTCTAATTCTTTTTAAAGAATCAATTGCTGTAACATTTCCTTTTTCTAAAACTTCTTTTATTAAACGTATGGGTCGTTGTGCCCATTTTTTTGCATAATAGAAAAAGATTAAGATGGAAAGACAAAACGCTATCAGCATAATATAAAGTATCTTTCTTGTATTTGAAAAATCTACTTTAGCGTCTCTTTGAAAAAACAAAGAAGTAATTTTGTTGCCATTAATATCTTTTAAATCTTTAATATAATAAATCGTTTTCGCTTCTATTTTCTTTTGAGGATCATAAAATTCTGCTTTAGCACTACTAACATTTTGAATATTTAAAAAGTATTTTTTGTCTAATAATTTAGCAATAAAAAAATAGCCTTGCGGTGCGGTTTTGTTTTTAAAGGGATCAATTGAAGAATGAATCGTGGCTCCATATACAGCGACAATCCCTTCCGGAATTTTAGCATAAAATTTAATTAGCTTTTCATTTTTAAGCTTGGGAAATACTTCTTTTGGAATAAAATTTTTAGAATTGATTTTTGTTGTAGAAGCCTTACTTACAAATTCTTCTTGTATCGTATAAACATCAATATAATCAACTTTATAAGAATCAATTAAATAAACAACCGAATTATCAAACCATTCGATATCTTTCGTATGAACAAAATCCACTAAATCATCCCAATACGTTATTTCATTAATTAGAGAAATATAGGAATCGGAATTTAAATCTATTAAGCCATTAATTTCTCTTTCTAAACCTAAAGAAGAAGTTTGATAAAATTCCTTCTCTTGCTTTTGATTAAAATAGAATAGTGCTGCAAAAAGAAGGATAAATCCAAACGACACTACAAGTAATACAAAGATTACTTTAGAGTAAGTGGTAACTCTTAGGTTTTTTCTAGCAGTTGTAAATGACATAGAATCAATTTAATCAATAAACTTAGTTAAAAAATTAAATATTTCAAAAAGAAACATCTAAATTATCTCAATTTAAATTGAAAAAGAAATTACAACACTAATAAGCCATTATTTCGGATAATTTGCATGGATTTGGCATACCAAAATAACTCAAAATCATCGAAATTAGTTTCATAATCCAATTTCATTTGATTTAAAGTTAATTTAGTACTATTTTCAGGTGTATATTTTTGAAGAAAATCGTACAACCACAACCCTTTTTCCTCTTCCAATACGATTTCAAAAGAAGTATTTTTATCGTGAAAAAGGAATTGCGTCATTTTCCAAGAATTTCCTTTTTTGGATTTGGTAAAATGCTTTATTTCAGGTAAATTTCCTAACCAAATTACTTTAGCGTTTAATTTTAAAGCAAAATTTTCTTCTTTTTCCAGAGAATTGGAAATAAAATTAGGATCAATTGTCGTGTTTGGAATTTTAAAGTCGAACCAATCTTGCAACTCATAATCAAAACAAACACCATGCATATAATTGAACAATGACTTTTTCAATCCAAAGCTAAATTTTTCATGATGAATCCCTGTTTTATCTTTAAATGCAATATCATTGTTTGCAAAAGTAATTTGCTTTGCCAATTCGCTAAAGCTCGTGTCATTCTGTTGTGGAATAACTCCAAAGGCATCTGGGTCGAGCCCAACAGGACTATGAGCTGTCATGGCAAATTGGTGCCAAAAACCCGATTGAATAATTCCTAATTCGAAAAGTTGACGCACCATTTCCAAACTATCTACAGTTTCTTGAACGGTTTGCGTAGGATAACCATACATTAAATAAGCATGGACCATAATGCCATTTACCGTAAAATTCCGAGTAACTTGTGCTACTTGCTCTACCGTTACACCCTTCTTTATGAGTTCCAACAAGCGATCAGAAGCCACTTCTAAACCACCTGAAACAGCAATACAACCTGAAGCCTTTAATAGATAGCATAAATCGGAAGTAAAACTTTTTTCGAAGCGTATGTTTGTCCACCAGGTTACTACCAAATTTCTCTTCAAGATTTCTAATGCTACCTCACGCATTAAAGCGGGTGGCGCCGCTTCATCTACAAAGTGAAAACCTGTTTCTCCAGTTTGTGTAATTAATGTTTCCATTCGATCCACTAAAAGCTTAGCAGCAATGGGTTCATACACTTTAATATAATCAAGTGAAATATCACAAAAAGTACATTTTCCCCAATAACAACCGTGTGCCATGGTTAACTTGTTCCATCTACCATCACTCCATAAGCTGTGCATGGGATTGGCAATTTCAATGACTGAAATATATTTATCCAAAACCAAATCAGCATAATCGGGTGTACCAATTTCACTTTGTTTATAGTCCCTTTTTAAAGTCGTATTCTTATAAACTACTTTTTCATTTTCCAGAAGAAAGGTGCGTTTGAATTGGTTCTCGACTCCGCTCGAACTGACAAAGTCATATAACAATTCTACTGGTAATTCTCCATCATCTAATGTAATAAAATCAAAAATCTCAAAAACGCGTTTGTCTTTTACATCTCTTAGTTCTGTGTTTGGAAAACCTCCACCCATTGCAATTTTAATAGCAGGATTATTTTTTTTAATCCATTGTGCACATCGAAAAGCGCTATACAAATTACCAGGAAAAGGAACAGAAAATAAAACTAATTTTGGTTCCACAGCTACTACTCTTTCCTTTAAAAGTTTTAAAGTTATAGTATCGATATAAGTAAGTTCTTTTTGCAATTCGTTGTATAATTCATCAAAAGAATTGGCACTTCTACCTAATCGTTCTGCATAGCGACTAAAACCAAAATTAGCATCGACACATTCCACTATAAAATCTGAGATATCTTCTAAATAAAGCGTAGCCAAATGTTTGGCTTTATCTTGCATTCCCATAGCTCCAAAAGCCCAAGTAAAACCCTCTTCATCATCGTTAAAAGTATTAAAACGAGAAGCTTCCGGTAAGAAATTACCACTACAAATTTGTCTTGCTAAAGAAGCATTTTTTCCTTGTAAAAAAGCAATTGTGGCTTCAATAGTTTTACCATATTCTTGTTGCAGTACAAAGATACGTTGCGCGTTCTCTGACCAGTCTTTTTTAGATTGTTTGGAAGCGTATTGAAAAATATCCGTTAGGCCTTGTTTTGAAAATAAGGTTAAAATTACTTCAATTCCTAAATCCATTTGAAAGGAAGAAATGGCTTTAGTATTCAAAAATCCTTTTAAATATGCCGTAGCTGGATACGGAGTATTCAGTTGGGTAAAAGGAGGCGTAATAAGTAATAAATCTGCTTTCATAGGATAATTTCGCTACAAAATTACTCTATCTATTTTATATTATAATACATTGGGTTCATTTTTATGTTATTTGCTTTTAACACACCTTCAAAAGTTTTATAATTAAATAGCTATCTAAAATGATTTCTAAAAATTTATACTGTATTTTTGCCCATTCTTTTTAACCCAAATTATGAAGCAATTTTACCTATTTATTTTTTTAGTTTATTCGTTACACTCTTTTTCGCAAAAACAAACAACTTCTATTGGTTTTATTGAAAATAAAGGACAAATTGTTGACCAAAAAGGAAAAGAAAATTCTCAAGTAAAATATCTATTAAATACTAATGGCTTAAATGTTCAATTAAGAGAAAATGGTTTTTCATATGATGTTTATGAAACAGAGCGCTTACCATTAACAAAAAAGGATAAAGAGTTTAAGGGTTCTAACCCAAGTTTTGATACTGGAATAAAAAATCCTGATTACTCCCTAAAGTATAATTTTCACAGAATTGATATTGACTTTTTGAATTCGAATAAAAAAGTTGTTCTCGTTTCTGAGGAAAAATCTGCTGATTATGATAATTACTACAATGTGGCTCATGCTCCAGACGGGATAACCCAAGTGCATAAATATCAAAAAGTTACCTATCAAAACATTTACACTAACATTGATGTTGTTTTTTTTATTCCAAAAGATAGTACAAAAGTAGTAGAGTATAATTTCATTGTAAAACCTGGAGGAAAAGTTTCTGATATTCAATTAAAAGTCAATGGTGCGAAAACGGAATTAATTAATAACAAGATTAGAATGGAACTTCGTTTTGGACAAATGGAAGAAACGTTGCCTTTGAGTTGGATTGAAGATAAAAACGTTAAAAAAGAGATCGCATTACATTATAAAAAAATTAAGAAGAATGTTTTTGGTTTTGATGGTGACATAAATCATTCTAATAAAGTGATTGTTATTGACCCTGTTCCTGTGAGATTATGGGGAACTTTATATGGAGGTGAAAGATTTGATAGCCTTACATGCTTAGAAAATGATAATGTTGGCAATGCTTATATAAGTGGTTTTACAACAAGTTTATATTTTATTGCAACTTCTAATGCACATCAAACCACTATAGGATCAGATAACGAAATAGATGGTTTTATTGCAAAATTTAGTGACAATGGAAATAGAGTGTGGAGTACATATTATGGAGGTAGTTTAAGTGATAAAATTAATGATATTAGTATTAACTCTTATGGTATTGTAGCTTTTTGTGGAAACTCTAGTAGTAATAATAATATTGCTACTTCAGTTGCATTTAAAAATTTTAAATCTAATGCTAATGCAAATGAAGAAATGTTTTTTGGAATTTTAGATAATGATGGCTTAAGGCAATGGGCGACTTACTTTGGTGATAACTCTGGTACTAATTCAATGAATTCTATAAAATTTGATTTTAACAATGACTTGTATATTGCCGGCACTACAAATTCTTCTACTTATATAGCAAGTTCTAACGGTTTTAACACAACTCCACCGATTGCAATTAATAATTATAGAGGTTTCATAACTAAATTCTCTTTAAACGGAAATCAAATATGGGGAACTTATTATGGAGATAATAGACCTACCTATATTAACGACATAGTAATTGATTCCAACAACGATGTTATTGCTGTAGGTTATACAAACTCCAATTCAGGTATAAGTACTCCAAACTCATATATGTCTCAACTTAATAATACAGGTCAAATTTCGAACAATACTGATGGATTTATTTTAAGTCTTAATAGTAGCGGTTCAAGAAATTGGTGTACGTATTTTGGAAGTACAAATAAAGATGTACTCTATAAGGTAAAAAAAATAGATAATTTTTTGTATTTAAGTGGCCAATCCTTGAGTTTAGATTTAGGAACTCCAAATACTTTTGACCCTTTCAATAATTATACTTTTAAATATTTTATTGCTAAATACGATCTAGTTAATCATCAAAAAGTTTGGTTTAGTTATAGTGATTCTCAAATACAAGATTTTGATATAAATCAAAATGGTGAAATTATTCTTGTTGGAAATGTTTATACTTATCTTCAACAAAATATTGAAACACCTTGTAGCTATATTACTAATGGTAATAGAGAAAGTTCATATATGAGAAAAATAAATGATAATTGTCAAATTATTTGGGGTTCTTATTTAAGTATTTATTCATACGCTAAAGATCCTTACATAAAATGTATTGATAATAATTTATTTTATGTTGCAGGAACTTATTATACACCTAATATTCAACTTCATGATTTAACAACATCTGGTACTTATCAACAGGTTTCAAATGGAAATACTGAATCTTATATTAATAAATTCGAAGATACTGTTGGGACTAATAATATGTATTCTATTTTAAATGTATGCATCGGAAATTCTATTCATCTTATTAATTCAATATCTTCAAACAATATTAACTATTCATGGACAGGACCAAATGGCTTTACCTCAACTGAACAAAACCCAATTATCCCAAATGCAACTATTGCAAACAGCGGTCAATATTCTTGTGCTATTACTGGCTCAACGACAGTATGTGATGATACAATAATTATTGATGTTAGAGTTGGTGATACGGAAGCTCCAATTCCTACTCTTCAAAATTTACCTACTGTAGCAGGAGATTGTAATACTACCTTAACTAATCCAACTGCCACTGATAATTGTGCAGGAACAATTACAGCTACTACTACTGATCCACTTAATTACTCCAATCCAGGAAATTATACTATTACATGGCTTTATGATGATGGCAATGGAAATACTAGTTCACAAACACAAAACATAGTTATTACATCAGTAGCAGCACCAGTAGCCGATTTAGCACAACAATTCTGTATTCAAGACAACGCCACAATTGCTACTATTCCAATTACGGGACAAAACATCACTTGGTATGACGCAGCATCAAATGGTACCGTTTTACCCGCTTCAACAGTTTTACAAGATGGCGAAACGTATTATGCTACTCAAACTGTTAACGGTTGTGAAAGTGAGACCATTCCTGTAACTGTTACCATTCAAAATACAGCAGCGCCAACTGGAAATAACAATCAGAGTTTCTGCAGTACAGCGAATGCTACTTTAAATGAGATTGTTCTTGCTGGAACTGCTATCACTTGGTATGATAGCTTAAATGGAAATGTAATTTTACCTAATAACACACCCTTAGCAGATGGAACTACCTATTATGCTACTCAAACTGTGAACGGTTGTGAAAGTACTTTAAGTCTTGCTGTAACAATTAGTTTAATCAATACCTTAAATGCAACTAATTATTCCGAGTCCTTATGTGATGCACAAAATGATGGACATGAAGTACTTAATTTAGCGAACTACAATACTTATTTAATTGGTTCAGCTGGAAACACTTTTCGCTATTATACTTCAGAAAATGCTGCTGAAAATGAAATGAGTCAAGAAGAAATTATAAGCTTTAGTAATTATAATTTAACTATTGGAAGTCAAATCATTTATGTACGCATCGATTCACCAAATACGTGTTACCAAATCGTAGAATTAGAACTTACTTTATATAGTAACCCTATTTTAAATATTACGGATATTATGCCTATTTGTGAAGGTTCTTCCATTACTATTACTGCTGGGAATGGTTACAATTCTTATTTATGGTCAACTAATGAAACTACTCCTTCTATTGTAGTTTCGCAACCGGGAAGTTATTCGGTTACCGTTACTGAAAATCATGGTACATTAGTTTGTACAACCTCTAAAGACTTTACTGTAGTCCAATCTAATATAAGTTCTATCAGTGAAATTATCAGTTCTGATTGGACCGATACTGAAAATACAATTACTGTTCTATTATCGGGAAGTAGCACTGGTGATTATGAATATTCATTAGACGGAATACATTACCAAGAAAGCAATGTTTTCAATGGACTACAAAGTGGATTATATACTGTATACATTAACGATAGAAACGGTTGTGGAGAAGTAAAAGAAACTTTGTTCTTATTAATGTATCCAAAATTTTTCACTCCTAATGGAGACGGATACAATGATTTTTGGAAAATTCAGTTTTCAGAAAACGAGCCTCATTTAAGAGTTCAAATCTTTGATCGTTATGGAAAATTCATAAAAGAATTAGGTTCGAATACGCAAGGTTGGGATGGTACTTATTTAGGCAAAATGCTCCCTTCTACTGATTATTGGTTTACCGTAACTCGAGAAAATGGAAAAGTTTACAAAGGACATTTTAGTCTTAAGAGATAAAAAAAGGCAATGCATTCGCATTGCCTTTTTTATTTAAAAATACTTTTTTATTTATTTGATACAATCAATCTTCTTTTTTCACCATTGATTGCTAATAAATAAATACCTGATTCTAAAAAGTCGATTGGAATAATCTCAACTTCAGCTTTTGCTTTAATTTGAAGTCTCGTTTTACCTTTATTGTCTGTAATACTAATTTGGTCGTCTACTTTTACACCTTGAAGTGTAACTAAATCACTTGCAGGATTAGGAAACATTTTAATATCACTAATTGTTACCTCTTTTTCATTGCTGTTTTGGTTGTTTTCAGCAACAATTGTTTTCATGTCAAATTTGTTCTCCTCTAGAGAAACCGACTGCTGACCCATCATCATCGAAGAAGACGCGACCATTGCCATAACAAGGCCTAATTTTACTTTTTTCATAATCATTTTTTTATAGTTGTTGTTTGCGTTTGCAAAAATATCTTTTTAGGATAACGAAACAATCTTCTAGTTTATTTTTTTATTAAGAAAATTTGTTAATAAGTTTAACTTTTTTTTAATAAATTGTCAAAAAAAGACTTGATTATGATGTTATAATTAACATAAATGAATCAGAATATTAAATCCATTCTTCTGCTTCTTTATAATTTTCAGTAAAATAGGTTAAATACTGTACCAACCTCGGTTTGCTACCTCTATTCGGTGTGGCACAATGCGGTAAAGCTTGATGCCATATGATGAAATCACCTGCATTTCCTATAATAGGTTCTGGCTTTAAAGTTTCTAATGCTACTTGCCTAGGATGCTCATTAGGACCTAATGATTGCATCCAATTTTCAATTTTATGATGAAAACCTGGAACACAATGAAAAGCACCATCATTGGCACCGCAGTCTGATAAATACAACAATCCTTGCAAACGAAAAGGAATCGGTTGTTGCAAGCTCACATCCCAATGTAAATTACTTCCTAAGAAAGCATAGCTATCCGTAACAGGTGGATTAAAGCTAACTTTATCTATTGTTTTAAAAATTGCATCTGTACCATATAACTGTTCGTATGCCTTTTTAATTTTCAAAGACGCTCTGTTTTTTTCTAAAATGGGATGATTAAAAAAATGTACCATGAGTCCTTTTTGAGCTTCGTGAAACGTATACCACGTAGTACTATCCTCAGGATCTTTCTGTAAAAAATCCCAAATTACCTGTTGTGTTTCTATGCAGTCTTCTAAGGGAATCGCATTCTTGACAACAACATATCCATTGGCTTTCCAAAATTCTAAATCTTCAGCACTAAGCACATTTGCTTCATACTTTTCAGAATCAAATGCCTTACTATTGGTTGTAATCCATTGTTTAAAATCTTCTAAACTAGGTTTTGATTCATATATAAATTGCAAAGTAAGTTCCATACTAATTCCTAAACGATACAAATAACAGGTTTCTTCATCCCAAGTTGTCGTTTGATTGGTTTCATTTTGCAAGGTTCTTCGCCAGAAATTTGAAATTATAATCTCATCCATTTTACAATTGTTATTCTCAAAAATACTTGATTTTCTTTTCGTAAACAAAAAAAGGATGCCTTTTAGCATCCTTTCTTCTTCTTGTCTTTTTTAGATTTCTTACCTTTTTTCTTTTTAGGTTTTAGAAGTGCTAGTTTCTCATTGATTCTTTTCTTAGTTTCTTCCAAATAATACGTATATTCATTTGAAACGACTAGTAACTGCAACTCTTTCAAGATTTTTTTGGCTGCTTTAAACTCTTTTTTTATTTCTAAAAACTGAATTTTCTTCATCAAAATCTCAACTTTATTGATTCCTTTTACCGTTAAAGCAAAGTTAATTAACGTAGCGGCTTCCTCAAAATCTTCATTCCACAATAAGGTTTGAATATAAAAAGGATACACTTCAATCGCATTAATATTTATACCTAAGGCTTGTTCATAATAATTTTTAGCTTCCTCATAATGAAACAATTGCTCTGCTTGTATTCTTGCATACAAACATAAAGCGGTTGTATTCTTATCGTCATATGATAAGGCATAATCTAAAGACTCTATGGTTTCTTCCAAACAATACGGATAATTATCCATCGCTTGAAACAAATATTTATCTATTGATTTCATTTTTTTAATTTTCTAAATTCTAAATTCAAATTTCTAAACTTTTTTTTGGGCGTGCCCTTTCAGGTCAGGCTTTGCGCTACAAGTCCTCATTCGTTCCTCATTGTGGGCTTTTCGCTGCAATCCTTCACGCATAAAAGTGCTATTCCTTATAATCTTGTCGTTTCCATTTCAAACGCTCTTTTTTATAACTTTTATCTTCTTTTTGCTTCTTAAAATCGGAACCTTCAAAAACTCGAACAGGATTACCGCGTTCAATTTGCATTTGATTTGACCAAGTATGTTGCTCTTGATTTTTAAATTGGTTCCAATTGTTTTCTTCCATCTTTTGTTTTAAGCGTTCCGTAGCTAGCTTCTTATTTTGATGTTGTGATCTCGAATCCATCGCAACCACTGCAATACCTGTAGGAATGTGTGTCGCTCTAATGGCAGAACTCACTTTATTTACATGTTGCCCACCTGCTCCAGAACTTCTCATGGCTTGGTATTGCACGTCTTTTTCATGAAATGCTGTATCTTTTGATTGTTCAATTTCAAAAATACCTACAAACCAATTCTTACGTTGGTGGAACTTTCGAAACGTACTCTTACCAATCCATTGAATGGTGCCTAACCAAGAAGCAACAAAAGTGCTTGCATTTTTACCTTCCAGTTGAATAATAGCTGTTTCTACCGTACCATTTTCCTGACCAGCTTCTCGTTGCACAACAGTTGCTTTTAGCTGTTTTTCATGAGCTTCTTCCAACACCTTTTTTACAACCTGAGCTACAACCCAAGTACATTCTGCTGGACCTCTACCTGAGGTTATTTGTATTAGCCTCACCCCAACGCTCTCTGAAAAAGAGGGAGAAAATGATTTCTTATTCTTATTGTTCATAATTTTACTATTTAGGCATTTCAGAGAGTTCTTTTCTTCCTATTGGATTAATTCCTTTCTCTAAAAATTCCTTTGCTTTAATTACCGCCCAACATTTATCGCTGGAATGTATATTAGAATAAAAACGCAATAACATTTCTGGAGATACCACTGTAAAACCATTGCATATTTCCGTTTGTAAATCAGTTCTTTCAAAAAAATCAATTGTAATTCGAAATGCTTTTTCATTAGTTATTGCGATTACTTTTTCATATCTTCTAAAGTTTTCTGCACTATACAAATGATCATATCTTGTCCAAACTTTTTCAAAACTGTTTTCTAATAACACTTCCATCACTTTTGCTATATTTTTAGGATGTACAAAAATGTCGATATCTTTGTGATCGTGAGCGTGTTTATACTCTATATGATTGGGTATGCTCATAAAATGCCAGGCCCAACCTCCTGAGAGAACGATGTACTCTTTTAAAAGATGTAAGATTTTTAAACTTTCATCGATTCTATTTTGATTCCATAGTTCACCATATCTGTTTTTATTATGTGGTGCTCCCATACTTATTATTTATTATAAACATGTCACTATTAAAACATGCTTCATTTAAAAATTCATTCCTTATAAGAATGTTCTCGATACTTTTTTGTTTCGTTTCACTACACAAAAACACTCGAACTGACGAGTAACTAGAGTTAACTACTTGATCTCTCTTTTCTAAAAATTCGATTTGCTTCCTGTTTAGCCCCGATTGTAGGAAGTAGCTCCCGATATTTCGGGACTACTTCGAAAAGCGGGAAAATGGTAAGCAAAAATGCCCCAACCATTCGCTCCTACAAAAAAACATTAGCGGTCCATTCGTACTATTTTAGGGGTAAATGTGCCTAAAACTTCAACTAATTCCGATTGTAAAGCCATTACTTTGTGTATGTCTTTATACGCCATTGGAGCTTCGTCTACATTGCCTCCTATTAATTTTACATCTTTTGCAGCCAACTCTTTTTTAATTTGACTTTGCGTAAAATTTGCTTTGCATTTAGCTCTTGAAAACAAACGCCCAGCTCCGTGAGAAGCAGAATCTAAACTGGCTTCATTTCCTTTTCCCATAACGATAAATCCGGGTGCAGTCATGGATCCAGGAATAATGCCTAAAACTCCTTTTTGCGCTGGAGTTGCTCCTTTTCGATGCACGATGCATTCGTTACCATCAACCATTTCTTTCCAAGCAAAATTGTGATGGTTTTCTATCGTAACCACTACTCGTTTTCCTAAAGCTTTGGCTATTCTTCTGTGAATATCATCGTGACACGCTTTGGCATAATCACCTGCTAAATTCATCGCCAACCAATATTCCTGACCATCATGTGTATTCAAATCGAGCCAAGCTAAATGCTGTACATTTTTAGGCAACGGACATTGTTTGGTTGCCAAATACGTATAATGTTTGGCAATATTGGCACCCAAACCTCTCGAACCACTGTGTGATAATACCGCTAGGTATTCTTTAGGTTCTAATTTCCATTCGGATAAGGGTTGCTCTAATTTTACAATACCAAATTCTACAAAATGATTCCCTCCACCAGATGTACCCAATTGTTTATACGCTTTATCTTTTAACTTTTTCAGTAAAGGAATCGTATCAAACTCGTTGCGATAAAACACCTCATGATCGGCTTTGATTTTGTGTGTTTCATACATACCAAATTGGGTATGGTCTTTTAAAATCGCTTCCAGTTGATGGTCTTTTCCTTTTAAAAAAGAAGCTGGTAAGTCAAAAATGGACAAACTCATTCTACAACCAATATCTACACCTACTCCATAAGGAATCACAGCATTTTCAGTTGCCAAAACACCTCCAATTGGCAAACCATAACCAGAGTGTGCATCAGGCATTAAAGCCCCTTTAACTGCTACGGGTAATTTTAAAGCATCGTACAATTGAAACTTTGCTTGTTCATCGATTTCATTTTCTCCAAAAATGGAAAAAGGAGCTCTTGTATTTTTTAATTGGTTGAATTTCACTTGAACCGGATTTACCAACCCTTCTGCTACTTTTCCCCAAGTACCGTGCATTTTAAACTTTTCTGGATGCAACAAAACCTCTTTGGCTTCATTTAAAATACTTTCCTTTTTTTCTCTTTTTCTGTATCTATTAATTTGCCCTAAAGCAATATTGATGGCGTTATTCTTTGGAAAGCCTAATTTGATTAGGTCTTTTCCTGATAATTTATTTCCCATGAAATTTTTAATAATGTTATAAAAGTTCCTTCCTCAAAGTGAAATAAATCACAATGAATTAGGTAACACCGCATTATCAAAATGATAATGTAAAAGTTCTTGTGTTTCGGGAGTTTTTGAAGGGTCTAGAATTAAAAAAGCCCGAATCTAAATAGCTTCGGGCTTTTTCATATCTTTGATTCTGATTTTAGGAATGAAATAAACCACGAAGAAAAGCGACACCAGTACTTACTGATGGGTTGCTTTGAAAGTATAAATTGAATAATGTCATTTTTTCTTCGTTTTTAATGTTATTTTTTTCTGGGACAAATTTTTGTAATTATTTTTCACATTTCCAAATTTATTTTTAAAAAAAATTTTTTTTGTAGTAGAAAAACTATATTAAGTGAATGTTAAAGCGTTTAACATCTTGTTTTAATTTCTCTATTTTTACAAAAATTTTAACCTATGCCAACCGACTGTATCAGCTACCAAAATTCAGGATATTTTTCAGATTTAATGATAGATTATTTAAATGAAAAAGACGCATTGAGGCCGCTGTACCATCGCTTTCCTAAGTTAGAAAATTTTAAAGACCAACTCCTTGAAAAACAAGATAGTTTTACTCTAGAAAATAGAATTATTTTAGCTACTTCATTAGAAAAACAATATTCAAATTTTGAAGTTTCTGAGCTTACTTTAAAAAACATTCAGCTTTTAAAAAACACAACTACTTTTACCATTACAACCGGTCATCAATTGAATTTATTTACAGGTCCGTTGTATTTTTTGTATAAAATTATTTCTACTATTAATTTATGTAAAGAATTACAAAAAAAATATCCAGAAAATAATTTTATACCTATTTATTGGATGGCAACTGAGGATCATGATTTTGAAGAAATCAATTATTTTAACCTAAATGGAAAGAAAATACAATGGAAAAAAGACAGCTTTGGGCCTGTTGGTCGCTTGTCAACGGAAGGTTTAGACGTTGTTTTTGAGGAATTTTCAGTACTAATTGGGATTAGTGAACATGCCAATTACTTAAAAAAAGTGTTTCAAAAAGCCTATTTAGAGCATTCTAATTTAGCTGATGCAACTCGTTTTTTGGCAAACGAATTGTTTAAAGAGGAAGGCTTAGTTATTGTGGATGGTGATGATAAAAACTTGAAACAACTCTTCGTTCCCTATGCAAAAGAAGAATTGTTGCATCAAACCTCAAGTACAGAAGTTTTACAAACAAATGAAGCTTTGCGTGACTATAAAATTCAGGTAAATCCTAGAGAGATTAACTTGTTTTACATTGAGGATCATTTGAGAGAACGCATTGTTTTCGAAAACGGCCAATACAGCGTTTTGAATACTAAAATGAATTTTTCAGAAAAAGAAATACTTGCCGAATTAGAGAATCATCCCGAAAAATTTAGTCCGAATGTTATTTTAAGACCTTTGTATCAAGAAGTTATTTTACCTAATTTATGCTACATTGGTGGTGGAGGCGAATTGGCATATTGGTTACAATTACATTCCAATTTTAAGGCAAATAAAGTTCCTTTTCCTATTCTTTTGTTACGCAATTCGGTACTTTTGGCAACCCAGAAACAAGCCCAAAAAGCAGCTAAACTGGATTTAAATTGGTCGGATTTATTTCAAAAACAAAATATTCTTCTTACTGACAAAACCAAACAATTATCGCAATTTACGATTGATTTTTCAGAACAAAAAGAACATCTGAAACAACAATTTGTTGGGTTAAAAGAGATGGCAAAACAAACCGACAAATCCTTTATTGGAGCTGTAGAAGCACAAGAAAAAAAGCAATTGAAAGGATTAGACAATTTAGAAAAACGCTTATTAAAAGCTGAAAAGCGTGTTTTAGCAGACCAATTAGAACGCATCACACTCTTACAAAATGAATTATTTCCTGGTCAAAGTTTACAAGAACGGAAAGTAAATTTTGCTGTTTTTTACGAAGCTTTTGGTCCTAAATTAATTGAAATGCTTTTGGAAGAGTTGCAACCATTGGAACAGGAGTTTAATGTGGTGGTCTTGTGATTTTAATTTGAAACATCACTATGAAAATACCTAAAAAAAGACAATTGCTCCCTTCAAAAAGTGCCTTTATTATTTCGTTAATTGTGATTCCCTTAACGATTGTAAGTGTTTGGTTTTATGGTATGGGCCAACACAAAACAGTAATTGAAAATTCCTTGATTTCAACCTCTATTTTATCGCTCATTTTCTTCCTTTTCATTACCATCAATTTATATAATGGAGCTAAGTTAAAAGATACGTTGGGAAAATTCACACCTCATTTATCAACTAAAAAAACTGCTTTTTTAAAAGACATCAATTTAGATGCTGGGATTATAGAATCAGATTCAATTGCTGGAGAAGGAATTGGAGGCCTTATATTAAATATTATTTTATGGCTAATTGCGACTATAGTTTTAAGTTACCTATTTTTTATTTTAGGAACCTTCATTTGGTTTTCAATTGTCTTATTCATAGCCATGTTGTATTGGCTTTTTTTTAGAGCAATACGCTTAATTTTCAAAAAGTCTCCAGAATGTAGTGGAAATGTGGAAAAAAGCGTATTTTACGGTATAATATATACTTTAATATATGTTTCCTGGATATACGTAGTAATTGTATTAGTTTCAGTTTACTAATTTTCATCATTCCTAAATTAATTTTACTATGAAACCACTTATTTTTGCAACCGAACTTCTCACTTTATTAGAAACTAAAAATCTAGTACTTATAGATGCTAGTAACGGTAAAGAAGCTTTTAACAACTACTTAGCAAGTCATTTACAAGGTGCTTTATTTGTCGATTTGAATACGCAATTGGCAACTATTAAAGAAGATGTTGCTGAAGGTGGTCGTCATCCCTTACCTACTTTGGAACAATTTTCAAAAGTTGTTGGTGCATTAGGCATTACTCCGGAAAGTCATGTGGTAGTGTATGATGACAAAAACGGAGCGAATGCTGCTGCACGTTTTTGGTGGATGTTAAAAGCAGTTGGTCATGAAAAAGTACAGGTTTTAAATGTTGGAAAACAAGCAGCGGAAAAGATAGATTTCCCCATGGAGAAAGGCAATAAAAAAGCAATACCAGTAAGTAATTACCCTTTCAGCAATTGGCAGTTACCACAAGTTACATTGAATGACGTAGAAAAAGCGACTACAAATCCTGATGCAATTATAATTGACGTAAGAGAAACGGCTCGATACAAAGGTCATGTAGAACCTTTAGACTTGGTTGCGGGTCATATTCCGAATGCTGTGAATGTTCCTTTTTCGACAAATTTGGATGAAAACGGTTTGTTTTTGTCTCCTTCTCTATTGAAAGAAAAATACGAAACAGTTTTTCAAGAGATTCCTGTCGAAAATCAGATTGTTCATTGTGGTTCTGGAGTTACCGCTTGTCATACGTTATTAGCTATTGCAAGTGCAGGTTTACCGATGCCTAATT
The DNA here is from genome assembly GCA_002862755.1 of Flavobacteriaceae bacterium. Classification (GTDB taxonomy): domain Bacteria; phylum Bacteroidota; class Bacteroidia; order Flavobacteriales; family Flavobacteriaceae; genus Flavobacterium. The sequence goes on from PKDY01000019.1 coordinate 53,174, forward strand.
TATACGTGGGTTCTTGGAGTGAATGGTCTCGAAATGGGAAGAGAATTGTGACTAAAGAATAAGTTGTTTTTCATATTTCTAATTAATTCCTGTAGAAACGTATCAAAATATTTTTATAAAATTTGTTATATCCAAAAAAATAAAAAAATCATAATTAAAAAAAATGTTTATCTCTAAAAAAATTCTTTTTCTTCTATTCTTTTCCATTGTTGCAAATTCTCAAAATATCTTTACTTATGAAAAAGAAGTTGATTCTATTGAAAATTATATTTCCACAGAAATCAATATTGATAATACAATTAAAAAAATAATACTCTCTGGTACGCTCCTACAACCTAAAAAAGAATTCAATAAAATAGTAATTATTGTTCCAGGAAGTGGGAAAGACACAAGGCATTCCCATTTCAAATTGGCAGCTAGTTTATTAAAAGAAGGAATAGCAGTATATCGATTTGATGAAAGAGGTATTGGCAAATCGGAAGGCAAATATTCTGAATTGGCAAAAGATTTATCAGAAGATTTAAACTTTGTCTTTAAATATTTAAAAGATTCCTATAAAAATATGAAAATAGGTATAATAGGCCATAGTCTTGGAGGAATTGCAACTTTAGATATTATTCAAAATAAATCAATTCCTGATTTCATTATTTTAATTGAAACTCCAGTAATAAAAAATGGTGCTTTTGTTACGAATCAAATAAAAATGGATTATGAGAAAATAATTCCTGAAATTATGAGAAAGGATAAATCTAAAGAAGAAACTTTAGTATTTCTTGAAGGCCTATTCAAAATTATTTCAAACAATAAATTATTTAACCAAAGTAATATAAAGAAATATATAAAAGAAAAAGGGTTTAATAAAAAATGTTCAGCAATTATTCAAGATGATCTTTTAGTTGAAATGTTAACCACTAATTTAGAAAGTGTAGTAGAAACTATCTCAATTCCTGTACTTTATTTAACTGGTACGAAAAATAAAATTATAGACTATGAGAAAGAAATAGATTTACTTCGAAAATTTAATAATCAAAATATTGAGGTTCAAATTTTGAAAGATCTTAATCATTGGTTGACCGATAAAAATGCTGTTATTGGAGACTCTTTATATAACATGGACGAAACAGCACTTAACGCAATAAAAAAATGGTTAAATAATAAATAATTAGGCTTGCTTAAAAAAAACCTGATTCAAAACAATTTTAAATCAGGTTTCTATATTTTAAATTCTATTATTACATTTCTGTTTCTTCATCAACAATAACCTCGTTGTCAACCTCTTCAAAATCCAATGGATCTTCCATTTCTTGTATTTCTAACTTTGAAGCTTTTACAGCGTTAAATTTTTCTAAAGCCTCTAAATCGCCTTCTTCTCCACTAAAATAAGGAAAAACATCCATAATTGGAGATTCAGCAATAGCTGGAACTGTATAATCGCCCATAGTATTTTGCATCGCATGAAGCGTATTATCGTAGGCTTCTTTTACATCATTGGCTTGTACCAATAAATAGATATTCGTTTTACGTTCTTTACCGCTTTCTTCATCATAAGCCACTAAAGCTACTTTAGATTTGAACCATCGATCCGCTTTTTCAAACGGATGAATTTCAGAATAATTGGCAAATTTTATATTGGTAATCTTAAATTCTTCGCTCACATAGGCAGTCATTTCTTCATTGATTCTTCTTTCGGCTTCTGTATAGGAAATCGCATCGACCAAATAAGGTTCGGTCACTACTTTCTGTACGCCGTTTTCATCTATTTTTCTATACTTTACTTTACATTCATACCAAGTTGCACTCATATTCTTTATTTTTTAAGGAGGCCAAAGATACTTTTTAATCAAAAAATAGCTTGTTAATTTTAAAAATAGATATTCACAATTTGAAAATTAGACTTATTTCTGAAAGCAACGCTTTATTTAACGTAATCTTTTAAATTTTTAAACCTTTAAACTTTTAAACTCCAAACAAAAAGACTACTTTTGCACCAAATTTTAAAAAAACAGAAAAAACGTTATGGCAACGAATAGAACTTTTACAATGATTAAACCAGATGCTGTTGAAAACGGACATATTGGTGGTATTTTAAACATGATTACTGAAGGTGGTTTCAGAATTGTAGCAATGAAATTAACGCAATTAACAGTTGCTGATGCTCAACAATTTTATGCAGTACACAGTGAAAGACCATTTTTTGGTGAATTAGTTGAATTCATGACAAGAGGTCCTATCGTAGCGGCTATTTTAGAAAAAGAAAATGCAGTAGAAGATTTCAGAACATTAATTGGAGCTACAAATCCAGCAGATGCAGCTGAAGGAACTATTCGTAAAAAATATGCTACTTCAATTGGTGAAAATGCAGTTCACGGTTCAGATTCTGATGAAAATGCAGCTATTGAAGGTGCTTTCCATTTTGCAGGAAGAGAGCAATTTTAATTTTCAGTTGAAAAATTAGCATTCAAAAATTATATAAAAAATCCCGTTTTGTAGTTTCAAAACGGGATTTTTATTTATTCTGGTAATATTTTCCCAGGATTTAAAATACCAAGAGGATCGAAAAGGTTTTTAATGCCTTTCATTAAATTCAATTCAGTAGCATTAAAAGCTAAAGGCATGTAGTCTTTTTGTACATATCCAATGCCGTGTTCTCCAGAAAGTGTCCCTTTTAATTGTACGGTTAATTCGAAAATTTCTACAATTCCTTTAGGCACTTCTGTAATCCAATTTGCATCAGACATATCTCCTTTTACTATATTAATGTGTAAATTACCATCGCCCGCATGACCATAACAAACCGTGTGAAAACCATATTTTTTTCCTGCATCTTTTACCCCTTTTAATAAAATGGGTAAAGCATATCTCGGAACAACGGTATCTTCTTCTTTATACACCGAATTTGATTTTACAGCTTCCCCAACTGCTCTTCTCAATTTCCACAAGGCATTTTTTTGATCTTCTGTATCAGCAAATAAGACTTCGTCAATTTCAAATTGTTCCAAAACTTCTGTCATTTTTTCAGCTTCTTGAAACAAAACTTCTGGATAATTCCCATCTACTTCAATTAAAAGATGGGCTTGTATTTCGTCTTTTACGGGTACACTTATGCCCTCAACATATCGCATCGTCCAATCAATCGCGTCTCTTTCCATAAATTCTAAAGCACTCGGAACAATTCCAGCTCTAAAAATAGCAGAAACTGCTTCACAGGCTTGTTCTGCTTTATAAAAGGGAACTAGCATTAAAATAGTATGAGTAACTTTAGGAATTAATTTTAATACAATTTTTGTAATAATTCCAAGAGTACCTTCACTCCCAACCATTAATTGTGTTAAATTATAACCCGTGGAATTTTTTAAGGTATTGGCACCGGTCCAAATAATTTCGCCATTGGGTAAAACAACTTCTAAATTCAACACATAATCTTTGGTTACTCCATATTTAACAGCTCTTGCTCCTCCCGAATTTTCAGCAATATTACCGCCAATAAAACAACTTCCTAAACTACTTGGATCAACTGGGTAAAACAAACCTTTTTCTGCTACTGCATCTTTCAAAACTTGTGTAATTACTCCTGGTTCAACAATTACTTGAAGATTTTTATCGTCTACCTCTATAATCGAATTAAATCGTTCCATAGAAAGTCCTATACCTCCATAAATACTTAATGCGCCACCACTTAATCCTGTTTTAGCACCAATGGGTGTAACTGGTATTGTATGTTCAGTGGCCAATTTCATAATGGCTGAAATTTCCTCAGGCGTTTTTGGTTTTACCACAACTTGAGGTGGAAAATTATAATCTTCGGTTTCATCATGACCATAATTTTTCCTAGTCTCATCATCTGTAAACACATAAGACGTACCTACTATATTTTGGAGTGAAATAAGAATATCTGAAGTATAAGACATAAAAAATAGTTTGTATAAATGTATTAAAATGTATTGAGAATCCAATACCATAATGCTAATGTAATAAACGACAAAGGAATCCCAATTCCAATCATCATACTACCCAATTTTGGTTTTAACCCATAACTTGAAGCTAAAATTACACCTGTTATCATGGGTGCCATGGCTGCTTCCATAATGGATACATCAATCACTATACCAGAAGCGTATGCTATTTTTTTATATAAAATGTAAAAAAACAAAGGTGTTAGTAGTAATTTAAAGCCTAAACCTAACCAGAGGAATTTCCAATGTTTACTGTTTCTTTCGATTTTTAATTGTAAGCCTACTGCTACTAACGCAATAGGTGTAACCGTACTTCCAATGCGTTGAAAAACACTTTGCAACACCATAGGAAAATCGATTTGTATAAAATTCATTAGTAAAGCTATGGAAAAAGCAATAAATGGAGGAAAAAGAGCAATTTTTAGCACCATTTTTTTTGTACTTAATACTTCTCTAGAAAATAACGTTGCCGTAATAATTCCTAACGTTGCCATTACCACGAAGGAACCTGGCTGATCTACAATAATAGCTGTTTTCAAGCCTTCAGTTCCATATAAAACTTCAATTACTGGAAAACCTACAAACGACGTATTCCCTAAACCTGCAGTAACAATTAAAAATCCAGTTAATTTTTTAGACCAACCAAAGTATTTTCCGAGACTAAAAAAAAATATAAATGATACTATAAACCCCAACCAAGCTATTCCTAAAGGATATAACAAAGCTGTAGAGATTTGAATTTTTGGAATATAATACAATCCTAAAGCTGGTAATGAAACATAAATAACAAACTGATTTAAAGACAAATGCATGTTTTTAGGAAATGCTTTTACAAATTGAAAAGCAACACCTATGAATAAACAAATAAATAATAGTAAAATATTGTCCATGTAGTGCTAAAAACACAAAGGTATAAGCTTTATTCGATTCGCCATCGTAAACCTTATTTTTTTCAAAAAAATTGTACTTTTACAACAAGAACTAGGATTTTGGAAAATAAAAATAACAAATCGGCTTTATCAGAAATTAATGGAGTACATCAACCCGACTCTATTAGTTCTACTGTTGCTCAAAATATTTTACAATTTCGTAGAAAACAACCTTCTGCAAAAGAATTAATTACAGCCATTACTAAAAGTGATAAAATTGCTTTAAGTAGAGCCATCACACTTATAGAAAGTACCAATGAAACACATTTGGATAAGGCTAATGAAGTAATTCAAGGTTGTTTGCCCTATGCCAATCAATCGGTACGAATAGGTATAACTGGGGTTCCTGGAGTGGGTAAATCGACTTTTATTGAAGCTTTTGGCAAATACCTTACTTCCCTAGGTAAAAAAGTAGCTGTTTTAGCGGTTGACCCTAGTTCGTCTATTAGTCATGGAAGTATTTTGGGTGATAAAACCCGAATGGAAGAATTAGTAAAAGATGAAAATGCTTTTATTAGACCAAGCGCTTCTGGTGATAGTTTAGGTGGTGTCGCTAGGAAAACCAGAGAAAGTATCATTTTATGTGAAGCTTGTGGATTTGATACAATTATTATAGAGACAGTTGGTGTAGGCCAAAGTGAAACCGCTGTACACAGTATGGTCGATTTCTTTCTTTTATTGAAGATAGCTGGTGCTGGAGATGAATTACAAGGTATTAAAAGAGGTATCATGGAAATGGCAGATACAATCGTTATTAATAAAGCTGACGGTGACAATAAAGCAAAAGCAAAACTAGCAAAAACAGAATTCAATAGAGCATTACATTTATTTCCTGCCAAAAAAAGTGGTTGGATACCCAAAGTTACCACTTGTAGTGCTATTGATAAAGAGGGTATTGATACCGTTTGGCAATTGATTACTGATTATTTAGAAATTACAAAAAAGAACCATTATTTCGAACATAAGAGACAAGAACAAAACCAATTTTGGATGTTAGAAACGATTAACGAACAATTAAAAAATCGTTTTTACCATCATTCTGAAATTATTACTTTACTGGAAGCCAATAAAAAAGCGGTCCAAAATAATGAAATATCACCCTTTGCTGCTGCCCAACTACTACTGCAAAAATATTTTAAAGAATAACTTTTTCTTCCAAACCAATTAGAAAAAAGGGTCATTTCACCCTATTCAAAAAACGTGTATCCACTTTTTAAAAAAAGTTGGAAGTATTGTTTCTTTGTAAAAAATAAAACAAGTAATTTCATAACTTAAAAAAACAAACATGATAACAACAGTACTTTTAATTGTAGTAGCAATCGCATTTGGATTATATGTATATAAATTCCCTCCTAAAAAAAATCCTTGTCCTTGTGATACACCCAATAAAATATGCTTGGATTATAGTAATAGTCAAATAAATGAATTAAGAGTAGATCTTATTCATACTATGACAAATAAATATCGTAGTAATCAGTTGGATTTTGTCAATAGAAATTCTGATTTTTTAGGTTACAATAAAAAAGATGCTCATTCCATATGGTTTGATTTGATTACCTTAAAAAAGTTTATGTATCATATTGAAAAAACATCTCGCGATTTGGGTGCTGGAATAAATCGAACTATTTCGGATAAAGATTTAGGGATACGTATTTACTATGCGGCTTATCCAAAAAAAGAAGAAAATTGGAAAGTTCAATTTCCCGATTTAATTGATTTATATTCAGATCCGAATAAACAATTATATGAACATTTACATACCTTAGTAATGGTTCCTACTCTTAATATTGAAGGTAAAATGGTAGATTTTAATCCAAAAGACACTGCTACCTATCCAAATGGACTATACGACATGCCAGGTTATGTAGTAACACCATCAATTAGTAGTTCCTTAAAAACGGTAGCTATGACTGGATCAACCGAGAATGACCCAAATAATTTAACCGGTTCTCAAAATCATGGAAATTTAATACCACCAGCTGACCCAGATTCAGAAGGCTTTTAAAATTTGTTTGAATGTATAACTCCTATCCTTATTTATTAAAATTGCTGTTAGGGCTTGAATTTTTATCCTGTATAACAGCAATTTTTTATTTTAAAAAATTGAATAAATCGTTTTGGATTTATTTTTGTTTTTATCTCATTATTCTAACTTTTAGTGATTTTTATATTGATGCTATTTCTAAAGTAACACATTTAAAAAAACAGCACATATATGCCTATTTCATTATTCCTTTACAATTTATTTTTTTTTATTGGCTTTATGCCTATCAATCGTTACATAAGAAAAAAATATTTTGGTTGTTTCTGCTGTTATATATTGTTTCTTTTATTCCTATCGAATTGTATTTTGCACGCTTGAAAGTAGTGTATTCGTTTAACTATACAATTGGTTCATTTTTATTAATGATTTTGGTGTTTTTAGAATTTCAAAAGCAAATAAAAAACGATGCTATTTTGTATTTTAAACAAAATAAAATGTTTTATATTAATATGGGTATTATGCTATTTTATGTGGGGACTTTACCTTTTTTTGGTTTATATAATTTAATAGTAAAAGAACCTGAAATATGGAATATGTATTACCTTTATTTTCTACTTTCTAATTGTTTAATGTATATGTTATTTACAGCATCATTTATATGGGGAAAAGCGAAATTATAGTTACAATAATACTTTTTAATTTGTTTTTTATACTCTTTCTATTAGGAATAGTAGTTTTCATCAAACAATACAAACAAAAGAAAAAGGAACACGACAACAAACTTTTCATACAGCAGAAAGAACACGAGCAGGAATTACTAACTACCCAATTAGAAATTCAAACACAAACCATGCAATATATTGGTCGAGAAATTCATGATAATATTGGTCAGAAATTAACTTTAGCTAGTTTATACACCCAACAATTAGCCTATGAAAACAAAGCCCCTCATATTACAGAAAACATTGAAAATATAAGCACAATTATAAATGATTCATTGAGTGAATTAAGACAACTGTCAAAATCTTTAACAGATAATAATATAGAACAAAATTCACTCCTAGATTTATTAAAACAAGAGTGCAAAAAGATAAATGAGTTGAAAAAATGTGACATTCATTTCTATTGTCAAGAAAGTATCGATATTGCCAGTTATCAAAGTAAAAGTATACTATTGCGTATTACACAAGAATTCATTCAAAATAGTATGAAACATTCGAAATGTAAAAAAATTACTGTTCTATTAGAAAAAAGAGCAAATTACATCCAGCTCACTTTAAAAGACGATGGAATGGGTTTTGACCTTTCTCAAAAATCCAATGGAATAGGCTTACTCAACATGAAAAAAAGATCTGAAATGATTAATGGAACGTATACTTTAACAAGTGAAAAAAATATAGGAACTCAATTAACCCTTCAAATACCCGTATCAGAATGAAAAAAAAGATTGTTATTGTTGATGATCATATTTTAATTGCCAATGCTTTAGGTAGTATCATTACCAATTTTGAAGATTTTGAGGTGCTATATGTTTGTGAAAATGGTACTGAATTACAAAAAAAAATGAGAACCGAACCCTTACCAGACATTATCCTTTTAGATATAAGCATGCCCGTAATGGACGGATTTGAAACTGCTAATTGGTTAAAAAATCAACATTCTCAAGTCTTAATTATGGCTTTAAGCATGCAAGATGATGAACAAAGTCTCATAAAAATGATTAAAAATGGTGCCAAAGGATATTTATTAAAAAACACACACCCTAAAGAGCTAGAAGTTGCTTTACATAAAATAGTCCAAAACGGACAATATTTTCAAGAATGGGCCACTAGTAAAGTGTTATCTACCTTGTATGGAAATAGTAAATCTTCAGATGAAATTACTATTTCAGATCGAGAAAAAGAATTTTTAAAATACACGATTACCGAGATGACTTATAAAGAAATTGCAGAAAAGATGTTTTGTAGTCCTCGAACTGTTGAAAATTATAGGGATAGTCTTTTTGAAAAACTAGAATTAAAAACTAGAGTTGGGCTAGCAGTCTATGCTCTTAAAAATGGATATGAAGAGTAAATCACTCTTCATATCGCTCCATTTCTCTATCGTAAAACTCTCCAGCTAAAGTAATTAGATGTTCCATTTCCGACTCTAATTCTTTTTCGTCTTCATCTTCAATATCTTCTAAAAACTCTACCTCATCATCTTTTAAATTAATAATAAACTGAGGAAAATCTAAATGAATGATGAAAATATCATCTGGAAAATCGGAATTGTCAGCTATGACAAATTTTGGTAAATTCATGATGTATAATTTATATTACAAAAGTATCAATTCTGTCTTATTTATGATTAGAATGAATTAATTTTTTAGTTTCTGAATTAAAACGTACAAACAAAAATAAAGCGGCAGCGGTTAGACCTGCTAATAATCCTACCCAAATACCAGCTGCTCCTAAACTAGTAAACTTCCCTAAATAAATTGAAGTTGGAAAACCAATAATCCAATACGCTATAAAAGTAATATACATTGGTATTTTAACATCTTGTAAACCTCTTAAGGCTCCTAAAACCACAACTTGTAATCCATCCGAAATTTGAAAAATTGCAGCAACCAATAATAATTGGGAAGCTATAGCAGCTGCTTCAATATTTTCTAATATTGGATTTCCAAAACTATCCAGTTGCTTTAAAAACAACAACGGAAAATAATCGTGAAAGATTACAAAAATTAATGCAAAAACAATTTCAAGCAAAGTGGTTAATAGAAAAATTGAAAAAGCCACTAAACGCAACTTGTTGTAATCTTCTAGTCCTTTTTGATTCCCAACACGAATCATAGCTGCAACACTCAATCCCATGGCAAACATAAAAGTAAACGAAGCCAAACTTAAAGCTACCTGATTTGCTGCCTGACTTGTTGTACCCAAACTTCCTGATAACCAAATTGCTCCTGTAAATAAGGCTACTTCAAAAAACATTTGCATCGCAGAAGGAGTACCTAATCGAATAATTTTTAAATTGACTTCTCTTTTAATTTCTTTTAAACTAAAACCCTTAAAAAAAGGATGAAACTTCTTTCTTAAATTCATCATGTAATGCATATATCCTAACATGACAAATCGAGAAGCAATGGTTCCAATTGCAGCACCTACAATTCCTAATTTTGGAAATATCCAAACTCCATAAATCAATAAATAATTCAAACCCACATTGGTTATATTAGCCAAAATAGTAGCCCACATAGAATATTTGGTTTCACTCATTCCATCAGCAAACTGTTTATAGGCTTGAAACATAATCAATGGAATTAAGGAAAAAGCAACAATATCTAAATACGGCTTGGCTAAGTCAACTACATGCTTTGGTTGCCCCATAAAAGCAATTAATGGTTTTGAAAAAAAGATAATAGCAAAAAGAACAACTCCTAAAATGGTACACAAATATAATCCGTGATGAAACGCACTTCTTCCTTTTTCAATATCACCTTTACCATCTGCTTCTGCCACTAAAGGTGTTATAGCTGTAGAAAATCCAATCCCTAAAGACATGGCAATAAATACAAAACTATTACCTAAAGAAACGGCTGCTAATTCGGTTGCTCCTAATTTTCCAACCATAATATTATCAACAATTCCCACAACGGTATGTCCTAACATTCCTAAAATAATTGGATAAGCCAATTTCAAGTTATAGGAAAACTCTTGAAAATAGGTTTTTAATTGCATGGTATTAAATTAAGTCTGCAAAATTACACATTCTCACCTAAATGACTTTAGGAATTTTATAAAAAAAAGCCCAATTGGATTTTTACTTTTCTGAAGCTAATTTATCATGATACATTTTAATATTTTCTTTTACCTCATCTTCTAATTCTGGCTCTTTAATATCGGTGTATTGTTGTAGTGTTTCCAAAATAGTTTTGGCCACAATATACCTACACGTTTCTTTATTATCCGCAGGAACAACATACCAAGGAGCATATTCTTTAGATGTTCTATTGATGGCATCTTCATAACACTTTTGATACGTATCCCAAAGTTCGCGTTCTTTTAAATCTCCTGGTGAAAACTTCCAATTGTGCTTTTCGGTTTCTAATCTTCGCAACAAACGCTGTCTTTGCTCTTCTTTACTCAAATGCAAATAAAATTTTAAAACAATGGTTCCATTTGTAGCAATATGCTTTTCAAAAGCATTGATACTTTCAAAACGGTTATCCCAAAATGCAGGAGTAATATCTTCAACTGATTCAATACCTGGAATATTTTCGTTTAAAATATAATTAGGATGTACTCGAGTTACCAACACGTTTTCATAATGGGTTCGATTAAAAACTGAAAATTTTCCTTTTTCTGGCAAAGCCAAATAATGTCTCCACAAATAATCATGTTCTAATTCGGTACTAGTTGGTGTTTTAAAACTATGCACCACTACTCCACGTGCATTGAATTCTTTAAAAACTTCTCTTATCAAACTATCTTTTCCCGCTGTATCCATGCCTTGCAAACAAATCAAGACGCCATATTTGTTGTGTGCATACATCTTATCTTGCAGTTTGCTAAGTTTCTCTCTCACTTTTTGAAGTTCCTTTTCTTTCTTTTTTTCAGAAGTGGCTACATCAATAAATGTGGGAATTTTATCTAATTGTATGGTTTGTGTTACTTTTAATGATGAAGTATCTATATGTTTCATAAAGCTCATAATTTTAGTAAATATACTTATTTTTAAAAAAAATTATTCAAGTTCCCAACCTTTACTAGCAATTTATACTCTATATAGTTAAGCAAACCAATTGTGATGGATGAAAAAATAATACAAGCCTGCAGAAAGCAACATCGTGAAGCGCAACGAAAACTGTATGAATATATGGCTCCAAAGCTATATTTCATCTGCAAGCGTTATCTTAAAAAAGAGGAAGAAATAGAAGAAGTTTTAGCGGATGGATTTTATATCATTTTTACTAAAATAGATCAATTAAAGGAAAATTATGCTTTTGAAGCCTGGGCTCGTAAAATTGTGGTGAACCAATGTTTATTACAACTCAAAAAGAACCTTAATTTCAATCTGTATTTAGAAGATGTGAACTACAAATCCCAACCTCTAGCAGACGAAGTTACCCAACTAGAAGAAGCCGATTTATTAAATCTATTAAACTTTATTCCAGAAGGTTGTAGAACGATTTTTACTCTTTTTGTAATTGAAGGCTTTTCACACAAGGAAATTGCGGTACAATTAGGCATTTCAGAAGGTACCTCAAAATCACAATTGAATGCTTCGAAAACGAAGTTAAAAGAATTGGTAAACACTTTTTACTATCAAAAAGCAAAATAATCATGGGAACGGAAGATAAATTATATAAAAAAATACAACAAGCCGCTGAAAATATTCCTTCAGACACTTTTCCTGGAATGGAAAAAGTATGGACGCGTGTTGAAGAAAAATTACAAAATAACACCCTTAAAAAAGAAAAAAACAACTGGAAAAAAATAAGTATTGCAGCTTCCATCATTATTGTTTTTACTGTTCTTTTCAATCTTAATAAAAAAGAACCTATACAAACCATTGATAAAAATATTATTACGCTAACGGATACCTTAAAAAAAGAAGAAATAATCCAAAAAGAAGAAGTAATGGCTTTCTTTTCTGACAGTGTAAAAAAACGTAAAGAAGACACTTTAGTTGCTTTTCAAAAAAAGAATATACTTATAAAATCATTGCCTCATTTAAGCTTGCAAAATGACAGTATTTCTTTTCCCGTTGAAGAAGTACAACTTGTTACTAACAGTAATGCGTTAGGTTTTATTCCTGTAACTGATTCTCTTTCAATCCAACCTAATTATCAATATAATTCCTATACAGCAACTCTCGGGAACAGAAAAATGGAATATTCTAATTTTTCTGCCAATGGTATTGCAAATGAAAATCCAATTCAAACGATAAAAAAAACAAATCCTTTGGTGATCATTGATGGAAAAGTGGATAGCTTACATCATTTGAAAACATTAGATGCAGAAAATGTCGATTCTATTTATGTATTAACCAATCCTTTGTATATTATTAATGGAGTAGAATATTCAGAAGCCTCTTTATTTGGACCTAATCCAACCAGTCCTTATTATCCATTGGATAAACAAAAAATTATTTCAACCACTATTTTATATAAGGAAGAAGGTGAAAAAATATATGGAAAAAAAGGAAAAGAAGGTGTCGTTATTATTACAACTAAAAATGGTAAACCTAAACAAAAATAATATGAAACATTTTATAATTATCCTAGTATTTTTACTAATGGGAAAATCTTGGGCACAAGATAGTATTGCTAAACAAACAGTAGTAAAAATTAGAGATTCAAGAACAATCAGTCCAAATTATGGTCCCTTATATATCATAAATGGACATGTAGTTGATTCCACTATCATACAAAAAATTGACCCCAATAACATCGAGAAAATTGACATTTTAAAAGATGAAAAAGCAACTTCTATTTATGGAATTAGAGGTGAAAAAGGTGTAATTATCATTACCACAAAAAACATTTCTGATAAGAAATTGGAAAAACTCTATAAATTAAATTCTGCTAAATATTTACAAAATAATGAAAAGGAGTTCATACTTACGGGTAGCATTTTAGATTGTGAAAAGCTAGCAATTCCAGAAGCAACTGTTACTAATTTAAATACTCAAGAGAAAGTTTTTTCTGATTCTAATGGAAAGTTTAAAATAAAAGTACGCAAAAAAGATGTTTTATTAGTTGAAAGTGAGTCTTGCATTTCACAAGAGGTTCTTGTAGGAAAACAAAAAGACATAACGGTTTCATTGAAAGCAAAACAAAAAAATGAGGTTATTTTAATAAAAAAACCAATTCTTTATCTTTATCCTACTCAAGAAACGGAAGTCACGGTAGAATTTCATTTTAATGGAACATTAAAAACTACCTTTCCTAAATATGACGATAACTGGAAAGTTATAGCTTCTCCGAACGGACAATTGTATGATACCAAAACCAAACGAACTTACACTTCTTTATTTTGGGACGGTGAAATTGAACTTCCAAAATCGCATTATCAATACAATGAAGGATTTGTAATTGCAAAAGAAAATTTGACGACATTCTTAATTGAAAAATTGGAACATATTGGTTTAAACTATCAGGAAACAAACGACTTTATTCAGTTTTGGTTGCCCATTTTAGAGCAAAATCAATTTAATTTCATTCATTTTTTAGTAAATGACGCCTGTAATGAGATTGCTGTAAATACGGTTCATCCACAACCAGAAACCAACATTCGAGTGTATATGGATTTTTTTGGGCTAAACCAATTTAAATCGGTGCCCGAACAAAAATTATCGAAAACAGAACGCAAAGGTTTCACCTTAGTAGAATGGGGTGGAACGGATGTTTCTCAAAAAATTAAAAAAAATGAATTATAAAATTATTGCTTTTCTACTTTTCTTTAGTTGGCAAAGTTTTGCCCAAGAAAAAGAAATACAAATTGAAATCAATACGAAAACGAAAACCATTTATATTATAGGTGGTATTGCATCCACAATTACTAACGAAGATATCGCTTTTTCTAAAAAATATAATATTCAATATTATGATTTTGGGTGTGTTGCTCCTCTAGATTTTGACAAGTATGAAAAAGCAAATGCACAGGTTTTCGAAAATCTTACAGCAAACTTTGGAAAACAATGGGAAAAAGAAATAAAAAGTTCAGCTATGGGTTTTTCTGGATGGAAAAAAGTAAAAAAATAGCTACGAAACTTAAAAATTTGTATTTTTAAACTAAATTTTACAAAATGAAAAAAATACTTTTATTATTGCTTGTAGCATTTATTGTCATTCAGTTCTTTCAAATTGATAAAACAAACCCAGCTGTTGATCAAAAACAAGATTTTATAACGATGTACAAACCTACTGCGGAAATCGCATCAAAAATTAAGGCTTCTTGTTATGATTGTCATTCCAATGTGAGTGAATATCCATGGTATTCCAATATTCAGCCTGTGGGTTGGTACTTAAAAAACCATATTGAAGATGGGAAAAGACATTTAAATTTTTCTGAATTTGGAACCTATTCTCCCAAAAAACAAGCACATAAACTTGAAGAATCGTATGAACTCATTGAAAAAGGTGAAATGCCACTTTCGAGCTATACCTTGATTCATAAAGACGCTGTTTTAACAGAAGCAGAACAAGCTACACTTATTGCATATTTTAAAGAAATTCAGAACACTATAAGAACTCAATAAATAGAGCCTTATTTTTAGGAATAGTATAAAAAAACATCAAGAAAATTCTTGATGTTTTTTTTATTTGTAAATAAGTGAAGTAAGGAAATCTTACAAATTGAAAACTACTTCTCTATTTCTTTTAAAGAATCCATTTTTTTGATTTCCAGGAAGCCTTTCAAATCTTCAAAATGTTCTTTTACTCTTTTATTTCCAAATTCAAATACTTTCGTAGCCAAACCATCTAAGAAATCACGATCGTGGGAAACTAGAATTAAAGTTCCATCAAAATCGCGTAACGCATCTTTGATAATATCTTTCGTTTTCATATCCAAATGGTTAGAAGGCTCATCCAAGATTAATAAGTTTACCGGCTCTAACAACAATTTAATCATAGCCAAACGTGTTTTTTCACCACCAGAAAGCACTTTTACTTTCTTTTGAATATCATCACCTTGGAACATAAAAGCACCTAAAATATTTTTAATTTGGGTACGAATGTCACCCACTGCAATGCGATCAATGGTTTCAAAAATAGTAGCTTCTCCATCTAATAAAGCAGCCTGATTTTGAGCAAAATAACCAATTTGAGCATTATGACCAATTTCCACACTACCACTATCAATACCTATCTCTTTCATTATGGCCTTAATCATGGTCGATTTTCCTTCTCCATTTTTACCCACAAAAGCAACTTTTTGACCTCTTTCGATTACAATATTTGCATCTTTAAAAATCACATTATCACCATAACTTTTATGTAAATCTTTTACAATAACAGGATATTGACCCGAACGTACCGAAGGTGGGAATTTCAATTTTAAAGCAGAATTATCCACTTCGTCTACTTCTACTAAAACGAGTTTTTCTAACATTCGCACACGAGACTGTACTTGTTCTGTTTTAGAAAAAGTTCCTCTAAAACGTTCAATAAAAGCCTGATTTTCTGCAATAAATTTTTGCTGTTCTTCGTATGCTTTTTGTTGGTGTGCACGACGGTCTTTTCGCAATTCTAAATAATGCGAATATTTCGCTTTATAGTCATAAATACGTCCCATAGTTACTTCTATGGTACGATTCGTAATATTATCCACAAAAGCTCTATCGTGTGAAATTACCATTACGGCTTTGGCTTGGTTTACCAAAAAGTCTTCCAACCATTGAATACTATCCATATCCAAATGGTTTGTAGGCTCATCTAGTAAAATTAAATCCGGTTTTCTCAATAGAATTTTTGCAAGTTCTATACGCATTCTCCAACCTCCAGAAAATTCACTTGTAGGTCTGTCAAAATCTTCTCTAGCAAAACCTAACCCTTTTAAAACTTTTTCAACCTCAGCTTCATAATTGACTTCTTCAATAGCATAAAATTTCTCAGAAAGTTCGGAAACCTTTTCAATTAACTTCATATATGCATCACTTTCGTAATCGGTACGAATGGTTAACTGCTCATTGATATCATCGATTTCTGCCTTCATTTTAAAAATTTCAGCAAAAGCTTTGGAAGTTTCTTCTCTAACCGTACATTGATCATCAGTTAACAAATGCTGTGGCAAATACGCAATAACTGTTTCTTTTGGAGCAGAAATAGCGCCTCTAGTGGGTTTATTTTCTCCAGCAACAATTTTTAATAAAGTGGATTTACCGGCTCCATTTTTACCCATTAAGGCAATTTTATCGGTTTCATTAATGGCAAAAGTTACTTCACTAAAAAGTGTGGTTCCACCAAATTCTACGGCGATGTCATTTACTGTAATCATTCTGATAAAGTTAAAAGTTAAAAGTGATAATTAGTAAGTAATTATCTTCTTTTTTTGAAGGTGCAAATATAGAGTATAAAACGAATAACCCAATTCAGAAAAATGAAAAATAGAATTAAAAATACAAGTTGATAATTTGATTCTTAATTTTTTAGTAATAATTCAATTCCTAAGATAAAAATGCTTTGGTGAAAACCTTAGAACGCAAAATAACTTAATTTTGTAATCCAAAAATAAAGGTATGCCATTAATCGATTACAGTTTTCTTTCTAAAATTTTGCCAAAAGCAAAAATTAAAAAATCGTACACCAAAGCAAAAAGTGATTATTTGTTACGTATTAAGATTGCAATGGCTTTATTTTTCTTTGGAAAAGGTTTTTGTTTTGCTACTTGGGCGAGTAGAATTCCTGATTTAAAAAACACCTTACAATTAAATGAAGCGGAACTAGGCACTATTCTTTTCTTTCTTCCAATTGGACAATTAGTTGCCATGCCATTTTCAGGTAGAATTGTAAGCAAATTTGGTAGTAATGCCGTTACGATTTATGGAACGCTTTTATATGCTTTATTCTTAATCTTTTTAGGATTGGCGCATACGAGTTGGCAACTTGCTATTGGTTTATTCTTGTTTGGAGTTTTTGGAAACATATGCAATATTGCTAGTAACACACAAGGAGTGGTTACCCAGCAACTATTTGAGAAACCTGTGATGGGCTTTTTTCATGGTTCTTGGAGTTTAGCTGGTTTTTGTGGAGCATTGGTTTCTTTAGGGGTTATTTATTGTAACCTTTCCCCATTTATACATTTTATTTTGGCTTTTGTTTTTGTGATGATTTTAGTGGTATTAAATGCAAACTATTTGGTAAAAACCAAAACAAAGAAAACAAAAGTTACCGAGAAAAAGCGATTTTTTCAATTTCCAGAAAAGATATTGGTTTGGCTAGGAGCAATTAGTTTCTGTTGTATGGCTAGTGAAGGTATTATGTTTGATTGGAGTGGTGTTTATTTTAAAGATATTGTCAATGCTCCAGGCGCTTTGGTTACATTAGGTTATACCAGTTTTATGATTACCATGGCAACAGGTCGCTTTTTAAGTGATGTTTTAGTAAGTAAATACGGCCCGAGAAAAGTTATTCTTTCCAGTGGAATTGTTATTACCACAGGTTTATATCTTGCGGTTTTATTCCCCTATTTAATACCTTGTACAATAGCCTTTATGCTAGTAGGTTTTGGTGTATCCAATGTCGTTCCGATTGTTTTTAATGAAACTGGAAAAATAAAATCGGTTGCCACAGAAACAGCCTTGACCATTATTTCCAGCATTAGTTTTCTCGGTTTCTTAATTGGTCCACCTTTAATTGGCTATATTGCTGAAGCTACATCCTTGCAATATTCTTTTGCAACTGTAGGTGTTTTAGGCATTTTCATTACTATTCTAACATATAGACAAGGACTCTTTAAATAAGTAACACTTTTTAATGTAGGTTTAACAAGACAATCTTGTCGCACGATAATTTTCTTCCTATCTTTGATATAGAATTTTAACAAAATCAATCTTATGAAAACGAAGATTTACAAACACCATTTTAACATGATGAATAAAAAAATTGCAATTCTTGCTTTTTCCTTAGCCTTAGCTTTTACAAGCTGTAAGAAAGAAGACAAACAAGAGGAAACACCTGGAGAAGAGGTTAAAACTGAAGCAACAAGTGGTTTGCAAATTATTTCAGATTCCACAAAAGTGAATTGGACAGCATACAAAACTACTGATAAAGTAGCTGTTGGTGGAAGTTTCAAACAAATTGAATTGAAAAACACTCAAAATGGAGACACTCCAGAAAGCGTTTTAGAAGGAGCTTCTTTCTCTATTCCTGTGAGTAGTTTATTTACCAATAATGAAGACCGTGATAGCAAATTGAAAACGATTTTCTTTGCCGCTTTGAAAAATACAGAAATGATAGGTGGCGCATTCAATTTTAGAGAAGGCAAATGTTTCTTGACATTAACTTTAAATGATGTAACCAAACAAATGGAAGTTCCTTATACTTTTGAAAATAAGAAATTTGCTATTAGTTCAACAATTAACTTAAATGATTTTGGTGGACAAGCTGCCATTGAAGCTATAAATAAAGCTTGTTTTGAATTACACAAAGGAGCTGATGGTGTGAGCAAAACTTGGAGTGAAGTTGCTATTACTGGTTCTGTTCAATTTGAATAATTAAGATACAACACTGTATACTGAAAAGCCAAGCAATTGCTTGGCTTTTTAATTTATTTCTATTAATTTTCAAACTTATTCCATTTCCAAAAAAATCGGTTCACGTTCTTCATCGTTTAAAGCAACGGCTTCTACTCTTTCCGTAATTTGAGAACAAAAATACAAGCGTTGTCCTTTTTCAATACTTCCAAGCAAACGCAATATTTTATTTTCATAACGATTTCTAAGCAATACATCTACATCATCAAAAGCGATAACTTGTAATTTATTTACATTAAATCCTGCTCCTGAGAACATTTCGTTTAAACGATTGGGTGTCCCAATTAATACATCAATACCCAATGAAATTTGATTTTTATCATCATCAAAATCAGTTTTATCATGCGTATAATACAAGCGTAATTTATTGTATTTATTGAGTTGTTCAAACAATTCGTATAATGCTAACACTTGCGGTTTGTCTTCCACCATAATCAAAGCCCTAGGTGATTCTTCAAAAGGCTCTTTGAGTTTGTGAATGATGTTTAAAATTAGAGCTATTGTTTTTCCAGAGTCTTTTTCTCCTTGTATAACCACATCTGCCCCACTTTTTATATAAGAAAAAGTTTCTTCTTGCAATTCAGTAGCTTCTGTAAAACCGCTTTCAATTAAGGCTTTTTGAAGTGCTGCATTTATCTTTTTTAAATTCATTGATTCTTTTATTTGGGTAAAAAGTTGTTGCTTTTAACCAAAATTATTTACTAGCAAATAGTTTAACGTCTTGTTCGGAAATTTCTGTTCCGCCAAGAATAATTAATCGTTCGACAACATTTCTAAGTTCTCTAATATTTCCTGTCCAATCGTATTCTTGCAATAATTTAATCGCCGATTTAGAAAACTTCTTTGCAGAATTACCTTGTTCTTCTGCAATTTTATGAGTAAAGTGTTCTAACAAAGCAGGAATATCGTCTCTTCTATCATTTAAAGCAGGAACCTTAATTAAAATAACAGCTAAACGATGGTATAAATCCTCTCTAAAACGTCCTTCTTCAATTTCTTTCTTAAGATCTTTATTGGTAGCTGCTACTACGCGCACATCTACTTTTATATCTTTATCAGCTCCAACTCTTTGAATTAAATTTTCTTGTAAAGCTCTTAATACTTTCGCTTGTGCTGGTAAGCTCATGTCACCAATTTCATCTAAGAAAATAGTTCCTCCATTAGCTGCTTCAAATTTACCCGCTCTATCCTTTACTGCTGAAGTAAACGCTCCTTTTACATGACCAAACAATTCACTTTCAATTAATTCAGCTGGTATAGCTGCACAGTTAACTTCAATAATGGGTTGGTTCGATCTTTCGCTTTTTTCATGTAATTGATGCGCAACTAATTCTTTTCCTGTTCCATTAGGTCCTGTAATTAAAACACGAGCATCTGTTGGTGCTACTTTATCAATCATGTTACGAATATGATTGATAGCGTCACTTGCACCAATCATTTCGTAGTTTTTACTCACCTTCTTTTTTAAGATTTTGTTTTCAACTACTAATTTCTTTTTGTCTAAAGCATTTCGTACGGTATTCAAAAGTCGGTTTAAATCTGGTGGTTTAGAAATGTAATCAAACGCTCCTAATCGCATGGTATTTACTGCCGTCTCTAAATCACCGTGACCAGAAATCATGACCATTGGAATTTCAGGTTTTATTTTTTTTACTGCTTCCAATACTTCTACACCATCCATTTTAGGCATTTTGATATCGCAAAGCACTAAATCATAATCTTCATTTTTTATTTTTTCGGTTCCTTGAACTCCATCTTCAGCTTCATCTACCTGATAGCTATCGTTTTCTTCAGATAATATTTTTACCAATACTCTACGAATAGCTGCTTCGTCTTCAATAACTAATATTTTTGGCATATTATGGTTCTAATTAGTAACTTATTTTTCTTCAATTGGCTTCAAAGTTAATGAAAATTACATACATTTCTAGGAATGTAAATTCTGTTATTGCTTTATGATATGTACATCTCTTTGAGGAAAAGGTATGGAAATATTATTTTGTCTAAAAATAGCATCGATTCTAAATCGCAAATCGCTTTTAATTTTTGGGCTTTGCATGCCATCTGAAACATAAAAATACAGTGAAAAATTCAAGGACGAATCCCCAAAATCTTCAAACAAAACTAAAGGTTCTGGTTCATTTAAAACATTTTCGGCACTTTGAGCACATTGCAACAATAGTCTACGAACTAATTCCACATCACTACCATAAGCCACACCCACATCTACTTGTTCTCTATTGGTAAAACTATTTTGGGTCCAATTAAAAAGGGTATCCATCATAAATTTATGATTAGGAATAACCATTACTCTATCATTTCTTGTGACTACTCTAGTAGTTCTTAGCTTTATTTCTAGTACTTTTCCAACTTTACCATCTACTTCAACAATATCACCTACATGCAAAGATTGATCTAAAATTATCAATACTCCAGAAATAATATCTTGGAACAATTGTTGCAATGCGAAACCTAAACCAACCAATAAGGCTGCTGAAGCTGTTAGAAGCACGCTCATATTTACCCCAGAGACATCTAAAGCAAAAATAACTGCGAAAATAAAAACGATATAGCGAATAAATTGAAAGAAACTAATGAATCTATTCTTATCTTCTAATGGCAATTTTCGAGTTACCACCATTCGAATTAATTTCAACAAAAAACTAGTTAAAATAAGAACGATTAAAAGTAATGCAAATGTTCCAACGGTAATATCAATAGTATCTGTATCAATTAATTTAAAATTGATAATTTTTCTAAACGTTTCAAAAACATTAGTTTCATCTAATACCGATTCCATAATAAGAAATTGATTTACAATTGAAGTTTAGTTTTCTTTAATATTTCATCCACTTAAACAATTCTTTCCATGTTGGTTTTTTACCATACATTAAAATTCCAACGCGATAGATTTTGGCTGCAAACCAAACTACAAAGATAAAACTTCCAAATAAAAGTACTATGGAAAGAATTAATTGCCAATAATGTTGCGGTTCTAAAAATGGAATTCGCATTAGCATTACTATTGGTGACGTAAGTGGAATGATTGAAAAAACGGTAGCAACAGTTCCGTGAGGATCATTAATTACGGTAAAAAATCCAATATAAACTCCTAAAATCAATGGCATGATAATAGGTAATAAAAATTGTTGTGAATCAGTTTCAGAGTCCACTGCTGCACCAATAGCCGCATATAATGAACTGTATAAGAAATACCCTCCAATGAAGTAGATTACAAAACAAAACAGCATAAGACCTAAAGGTAAGTTCACAATTTCTGTAATGTATGATTGCAGTTTTAGCATTCCAGCTGATTGTTCTGCCGCTTGCATCATTTCAGGAGACATTGAGGTATTGGAACTTAACTGTATACCAAAAAAAGTTTGAGCTAAAAATGCTAATAAAAGTCCGACAATAATCCAGATTAAAAATTGAAGTACACCCGCTAAAGAGTTACCTATAATTTTTCCCATCATTAATTGAAACGGTTTCACAGATGAAATTATAATTTCAATGATACGGTTTGTTTTTTCTTCAATAACACTTCGCATTACAAAATTACCGTAAATAACAATAAACATCATGATTAAATAACCCATAAAACCACCAATAGCAATTTTAATTTCATTTAATCCTTTTAGACTTTCGCCTCCAGAGAATTTAGATAATTTTAAATTAGAATTTACTTTAGCAGCAACAATCATTTGCTCGTCTAATCCTAAATTTTTCAATCGATCTGAAGTTAAAACAGAGTCTACCTTTTCTTCCACTTGACCAATGAAATTAATACTCGCACTATTTTCAGAAATGTATTCTACTTTATCTTTTAACGATTGAATAGAATCAACTTTTGGTATATATAATAAGCCTTCATAATTTTTAGAAGCTGAGTCTTTGGCAATTTCAAAAGGCATTGCAGAAATATCGGTATACTGATAATCTTTGTTACTTTTAAAAGTAGATTTAATATATCCTGCTTCGTCGTGAATGGCTATTTCTGTAGCTTTATCTTTATTCATTGAAGATAAATATCCTACTAATACTGCAATTCCAACAAATAACATAGGACTTAAAAAAGTCATTACAATGAAGGATTTGTTTCTCACTTTTGCAACGAATTCTCGTTTTATGATTAAGAATAATTTGTTCATTTTTTTAATTGTATTTGGTAACTTTAGTACGCGAATTATTGGGAAACAGTTTGAATAAAAATATCATTAACACTTGGTATTTTTTCGACAAAGTGCGTTACTTGTCCAAAATTGGTTAATATCGATAATAGTTCATTAGAAGAGTGATTACCAACATTAATTTCTAATTTTATATCCTCATTTAAAGATTTAAAATGCGTTTGACCCACTTCAAATTTTTGTGTTAACTGATACATAAGTCCTTCAATGTTATTCGTTAAAATACCAATTTGAAACGTATTGCTTCTGTATTGCTGTTTCACATCGTTTAATTTACCTTCAATTAATTTATTCGATTTATGAATTAAAGCGATGTGATTACACATTTCTTCCACACTTTCCATCCGATGCGTAGAGAATATAATAGACGTTCCTTTTTTATTTAATTCAATAATTTCATCCTTAATTAAATTGGCATTTACAGGGTCAAAACCAGAGAAAGGTTCGTCTAAAATTAACAATTTGGGTTGGTGTAAAACCGTAACTACAAACTGGATTTTTTGAGCCATTCCTTTAGATAGTTCTTGAATTTTTTTATTCCACCATTCTTGAATACCAAATTTTTCAAACCAATATTGCAATTGTTTTTTAGCTTCTTGATGAGACAATCCTTTTAATTGAGCCAGATACAGACATTGTTCACCCACTTTCATGGTTTTGTACAAACCTCTTTCTTCTGGAAGGTAACCAATATATTGAATATGATTAGGGTTTAGCACTTTGCCATCTAACAGCACTTTACCTGAATCGGGCATTGTGATTTGATTAATAATTCTAATGAGTGTTGTTTTTCCTGCTCCATTTGGACCTAAAAGACCATAAATACTTCCAGAAGGAACAGCTAGCGAAACATTATTTAAGGCAGTGTAATCTCCATATTTTTTGACTACATTGTTTACTTCAAGTATATTATTCATATTGGTTTATTTTTAAGCAACTGCAGCTGCTCTATTTTTTAAGTTAATGATACAATGAATTAAGGTAAGATATAGCATTTCTTTATTATTACTTGTAAAAGTAGTATTTTCTTGAATATGATACTTGGTTTTCCAAATTTTCCATTGGTACTGACAAGAAATAAAAAGCAACTCCTTACCTTCCTCATTTAGTAAGCTGTAATTTGATTTCCAAATGCTTTTCCTTTTCAATTTGAAAATTTCGGTTTTACTTTTATCATATAATTTTAGGTGTACATTACCATTCCATTGAAATATGGCAGAGAGAATTTTTTGATTTTCTTTAAAAATAGAAAAGTCAAACTTCCAAATACTAGTTTTTTTTATTATAAAGTTAACTGAGTCATTAATAAAAAAAGTAGGTTTATTACCATTGAACCAACCTTTGTAGTTCATTTCTCCGAGTACAGAATGATTGCGTATCAGATTGTACGTATTACAACTTTCTGCCATTACAAAATATTCCATAATATCATTATTTACTACAATAGTTAGTATAGATATTTTAGAAATGTTACAAAAAACCCATCCCTTTTTTACGAAGGATGGGAAAAATTGCTATGAAAAAGAAAAATTCACTTTCCCTAAGGAAGTGAATTTCAAATGTATATATTTTTATTTAATTATGAAAACATATCCTTTACTTTTTCAAAAAAAGATTTGTCTGATTTTTCAGGGGATGGTTTAAAATTATCCTCACTTAATAAGGATTCAAAAAAGGTCTTTTGTTCTTTGTTTAATGATTTTGGAGTCCAAACATTAACATGTACTAATAAGTCCCCACTTCCATAACCATTTAAACTCGGTATACCTTTTCCTTTTAATCTAAGAATTTTACCCGATTGAATTCCGTCTTCTAATTTTATTCTCACTTTTCCACCTACTGCCTCAATTTCTTTCGAAACTCCTAAAGCAGCTTCTGGAAAACTAATGTATAAATCATAGTGTAGATTTTCACCTTCACGCTTCAAAAACTCATGCTCTAATTCTTCAATGGCTACAATTAAATCACCCGGAATACTATTATTTCCAGGAGCTTCGTTACCTTTATTAGATACCTTTAACTGCATTCCATCCACAACTCCTGCTGGAATTTTGATTGAAACCGTATCATCTTCCATCACCATTCCATACGCATCAGCTCCAGCTGGTTTAGAATCTAATATTTGACCCGATCCACCACATGTAGAACATGTAGAGGCTGTTTGCATTCTACCTAATATAGTATTGGTAACACGCATTATTTGTCCACTACCATTACAGGTCGAACACGTTTTATAGGTAACTCCTTTTGCTTGAACTTTACGTTTAACTTTTACTTTCTTCTCTACACCATTCACAATATCTTCTAAGGTAAGTTTCACTTTAATCCTTAGATTACTTCCTTTCACCCTTCTTTGACCACCGCCACTGAATCCGCCACCAAAACCACCACCAAAAGCACTGCCAAAAATATCTCCAAATTGACTAAAAATATCATCCATGTTCATATGACCGCCTCCAAAACCACCTGCACCATCAAATGCCGCATGACCGTATTGATCGTAACGTGCTTTTTTGTCAGGATCACTTAATATTTCATAGGCTTCAGCAGCCAATTTAAAGTTTTCTTCTGCTGTTTTGTCACCCGGATTTTTATCAGGGTGGTATTGAATCGCTTTTTTTCGATACGCTTTTTTAATTTCTTCAGCAGATGCCCCTTTGCTTATTCCTAATATCTCGTAAAAATCTTTTTTCATAAACTTCAAAAATTCCTATTTATAATCTTTTTTATTTTGTGGTATAAAATTGATTATTAATTACCTATCACTACTTTTGGAAAACGAATAATTTTATCTCCTAATTTATATCCTTTCTCAATTACATCTACAATTTTTCCTTTCAATTCTTTTGAAGGAGCTGGAATTTGGGTAATAGCTTCCGCAAAATCTGCATTAAAATCGTCACCTGCTTTAATTTCAACAACTTCCAAACCTTTAGACATTAAAGTAGATTTCAATTTTTCATGAATTAAAGCTACACCAGTAACCAAAGCTTCATCTTCTGACTTAGAAATTTGGTCCCATGCTCTATCAAAATCATCTAAAACAGGTAACATCGATTGCAGTACTTCTTGATTCGCTGTTTTAAATAAATCAATTCGCTCTTTAGTGGTTCTTTTTTTATAATTTTCAAATTCAGCAAATAAACGTAAAAATTTATCTTTTTCTTTTGCTAAATCTTCTTGAAGTTGTTCTTCAACTGTTAAAGCAACAGGCTGATTTTCTGAAACATTCTCGTCTTGAATGATCTCTTTTTCAATATTTTCCTTTTCAATATTTTCAGTATTATCCTGACTCATACTTATTTTATTTAGATAAATTTTATTTACTTGATATCGCAAATGTACTGCCAAAAAAATAAAAATGCCAAATTGTCATTGAATATCCTACGCATCTATTGGAAATATGTTCTTTGATTCTTTTATTTATACCTATATTTGGACTTATTCATTAAAAAATTAGAAATTAATTATGAAAAAAGGGTTTTTAAGTCTAGCTATATTTGGGCTATTATTTTTTAATAGTTGCAAAGAAGCTTCAACTGAAAATACTGAAAATAGTACTAATGAGAATCAGGTGACAACAAATTATTCTGGAAATTATACTGTTGACACCACTTTTTCTATTATTGATTGGATTGGTTCTAAACCTACTGGCGAACATACTGGTACAATAGAACTCAAAGAAGGTAACTTTGAAGTAATTAACGGTCAAATAAATGATGGGTTATTTATTATTGACATGACTACAATTAATGTTACAGATATAGAAACAGAAGATGAAAAAATTAAATTAGAAAATCATTTAAAAGGATTAGGAGATAAGAAATCTGAAGATCATTTTTTTAATACTTCTAAATATCCTACTTGTTCATTTAAAATCAACTCTTGTATACAAGAAGGAAATAAATACATGATAAAAGGAATCTTGACTATAAAAGAAATTGCTAATGATGTACAATTTCTAGCAAAAATTTCAATTTCTGAACATGAAATTTCTATAATTTCAGATACTTTCAAAATTAACAGAACAAAATGGGGTATTGATTATGCTTCTAAATCTGTTTTTGATGATTTAAAAGATCAGTTTATTGATGACGAAATTGAACTAACAGTAAAAGTAAAAGCTACAAAATAGTTTTGTAATGTTTCTATATAAAAATATCACTACTAGTTTAGCTACTTTTTACGTTAATAAATCTTGCAAGGCTTTATCCAAGGAAGCATATTTGAATTGAAATCCCCTTTCCAAAATTTTTCTAGCACTCACATTTTGACTCGTAAATAAGATTTGATGCATTTCACCGAGTATTATTTTTAGTATAAATTTTGGAATATTAGGCATAAAATAAGGCACAGCCAACGTGTTAGCAATCGCTTTTGTTAATCCTTCATTGGTTACAGGATAAGGAGATACCGCATTATAAATCCCTTCTAATTTATACTGAATAATATAATAATATAAAGAAGCTAAATCATGATTATGTATCCAAGATTGGTATTGTTTACCTGTACCAAAAGCGGCTCCTAAACCTAATTTTATTGGTTTTACCATTTTTTGTAATGCTCCTCCTTCTTCTGCTAATACAATACCTGTTCTTACTTTTGACACAAGAATTCCCAATCGCTCAAATTGATCCACTTCTTCTTCCCATTGTTGCACAACTTCCCCTAAGAAAGAAGCATCAACTTCCTGATTATCTTCACTATAAACAGCATCATAACTACTCGGATAAATACCAATAGCAGAAGCAGAAATAATATGCTTCACTTGATTTTGATTTTTAGAAAGTGTTTGAAATAATAATCGAGTAGATAAAACCCTACTATTTATAATTTCTTCTTTATAAGATGTGGTCCATCTTTCTGAAACAGAAGCACCTGCTAAATGTACAATGACATCTACTTCATCCAATGCATTTTTATCAATGTCACCAGCATTTGGGTTCCAATAAAAACCTTTATAATTGGATTCAGAGACTAATTTAGATTTAGAAGTCGATAAATAATGTACCGTTACTCCATTTTGAAGTAATAAACTGGATAACTCATTTCCTACTAAACCAGTCGCACCTGTTATTAAGACTTTCATATGCTATCTTTTTTAACAAAAATACAAAGTAATTCAGTGCGTTACTATTTAATTAACGAATGTTAACATGTGTACAATTAACCTCTTGTTTTAATGGTCCATTCAAATTGCATTTCAGAAACTTGTTCTCCTTTTTCATTTACACCAATAGAAGTTAACCAAATAGTTTGCCCTTCTTTAGTACTTATTGCTTTTTGAATGGTTTCTTTAATTTGATTTCCCTGCACACAGCTAAATGTAATTCTTCCAGTTGCTTTTTTTGTAAAACTACTTTTATTATTTGCCACTAACATGGAAATATTGGCTCCACTTTCCTTAATTTGATACATAACTAGAGCCCCAGTTGTAAATTCAGCTGCCATAGCTTGAACCGCAAAATACATAGAATTAAAAGGGTTCTGGTTAAACCATCTGTGTTTTACTGTAACAGAACAAGTCTCTGTATTAATATTCTTAACTCTTACGCCAGACCAGTAAGCGGATGGCAATTTAAAGAACATGAAAGCATTTAATTTTGACGGTGTAAATCGCATAACTAGTATATTTTTTGTAAAAATACAAAAAATACTATGCATTCATACTATTTTATTAAATGTTAATTTTATGTTAAATATTAGTACTATGCGTAACATAATACTTGTTTTTAGACTTATCTTTGTATAAGAAATTAATAGCTATAAGATAGTTCTTTTAAAAATCATCAAATCTAAAAACAAATAATTATGGAAACTTCAAACGAAAAAAGTATAGGTTCATTAATACATCTAAGTACCTTGAGTCAATATTTAATTCCTTTCGGAAATTATTTATTTCCTTTATTACTTTGGTCCTCTAAAAAAGAAAAATCCGCTTTTATAAACTATACTGGTAAACAAGCTTTAAATTTTCAATTAAGCATGTTACTATATTCTTTAATTGCTTTAGTAATTGCAATTCCTACTTGCTTATATTGGTTTATTAATATAATTGAAAGATTAGAAATTAGTGGCCAACAGGTTACAGTGAGAGAGATTATAACCGCAGAAAACATTAGTGGAATGGTAATTCTAGGTATTGTAGCTGTAATAATTGCCCTTTTTTTAAAGTTAGGTGAATTCTTTTTAATTATTTATGCTTCTTTTAAAAGTGCAAACGGAGAATATTATCAATATCCACTAACCATAAATTTTATAAAATAGTTTCAATCATCAAATCACAATCAATCAATCAATCAATTTCTCAACAAAATGAGGAATTAAAAAAATCAAAAAATGAACAGTTTAATTAAAAAACAAAATGAATTATGAATATTGAAAACACAAAAGCTCAGATGAGAAAAGGTGTTTTAGAGTTCTGTATCCTTTCTGTCTTAAAAGAAAATGATGCGTATACTTCTGAAATTCTAGAGACTCTAAAAAATGCAAAATTACTAGTAGTTGAAGGAACTGTATATCCTCTATTAACTAGATTAAAAAACGATGGATTATTAAATTATCGTTGGGAAGAATCCACATCGGGACCACCAAGAAAATATTATGGCCTAACCGAATTAGGAAAAGAATTTTTAAATGAATTAAATAGTACCTGGACAGAATTATCTGATGCAGTGAATATAATAACACAAACTAGCCAAAATTAAGAGTCATGAACAAAACAATTAGTATAAATTTAGGAGGTTTCTTTTTTCATATAGATGAAGATGCGTATCAAAAATTATCACGTTATTTTGATGCTGTAAAAAGATCGCTTTCACCAGAAGGAAGAGATGAAATCATAAAAGATATTGAAAGTAGAATTGCTGAACTTTTTCAAGAAAGAATCAAAAATGAAAAACAAGTAATTACACTTTCTGAAATAGATGAAGTTATCGCAATCATGGGGCAACCTGAAGATTATAAAATTGATGAAGAAACTTCATATAGCAACGAAGGAGCTTATACTTCAAGTACTAAAACGGCAAGAAATAAACGATTATACAGAGATAAAGATAATGCTATTTTAGGAGGTGTGGCTTCTGGTTTCGGACATTATTTCAACATTGATCCGTTATGGATACGTTTAGGAATTGTATTAATCGTTGTTGCGGGAGTAGGTAGCCCAATATTAATCTATTTATTATTATGGGTTATTGTCCCTGAAGCAATCACCACCTCTCAGAAATTAGAAATGAGAGGTGAACCTATTACAATTTCTAATATTGAAAAAAAAGTCAAGGAAGGAATTAACGACATTAGTGATAAAATCAACAACATTGATCATCAAAAAATAGCAAATTTTGCTCGATCTGGGGCCAATCAAATTGGTACAACACTTAGCGATTTATTCCTAAGCTTTTTTAAAATCATCTCGAAAGTAATTGGATTATTTATCATCTTTTTCTCTGCTATGGCTTTGCTAGGGATACTCATTGGGTCTATTTTTATGATATTCTCCTCTTCATTACCTGATTCGTATATCTTTAATAATTTCCATACGCCTTTAGATTTTGATGTTCCTATGTGGATACAAGGTTTGTTATTATTATTTGCTGCTGGTATTCCTTTGTTTTTCTTATTAGTATTAGGAATTAAACTATTGGTAACCAACATGAAATCTCTTGGTAACAACTTTAAATATTCTTTATTAGCTATTTGGATTGTAGCGCTTATTGGAATTACCTATTTAGGAATTCAGCAAGCAACTGCAGTGGGTTTTGAAGGTAAATCGGTAAAAAAAGAACAAATTTTTATCCAACCAACCGATACACTTTTTGTAAGAATGCAATACAATAACTATTATGCAAAGAGTTTGTATGAAAGAGAAAACCATAAATACACCCACGATGAAAATAATAAAGAAATTATTTATTCTACAAAGGTTAGAGTTCATTTTCTAAAAACAGAAGAAAATCAACCTTTTTTACAAGTAGAACGTTCGGCAACAGGAAAATCCCATAAAGAAGCAACAAGTCGTTCAGAAAAAATAAGATATAATTTTGATATTCAAGGGAATAGAATTACTTTAGATAATTATTTCACAACTGCTTTTGGAAACAAATTTAGAGATCAAGAAGTAAATATTTACATCTACTTACCAAATGGAACGTATGTAAAACCTGATGAAAGCATTCAAGACTACGATAGATCGGATAATGATTTCTTTAATTTACATTATGATTCTGACGAATATGTATATAAAGTTGAAGGAAATAAAACGATTTGTACCAACTGTCCTGTTGAAGATAATGAGGATGAAAGTGACAGTGAAGACGAAGATACTGTAGAAAAAATGTCTATTCGAGTAAACAACAAAGAAATCAATATTGATGTTACTGATGATAGACTACGAATAGAAGCCGAATAAAAAAAACAATAACTAATAAACAACTTGTCATGACTAAATTAATTATTCAAATAACAAAATTGTTTGTAATTGTACTTACCGTTTTGTTATTACAATCTTGTATGAATTCCAATTGGAATAGAGAAACTATTTCGGGAAATGGAAAAATAGTGGAAGTAAGTAGAACTGTAGATAAACCTTTCCAAGCTGTAAAAGCGCAAACTGGTTTAGACGTAATCATAAGACAGGACAACAACGTGAGCATTAAAGTAGAAGCTGATGAAAATTTACTAGATCATATTTTTACAGAAGTAAAAGATGGCGAATTAATCATACATTCTGATGCTAATATTTTAAACTACCAAGCTAAAAAAATCTATGTTTGCGCACCTAATTTAAACAAAATCTCCTCTTCAAGTGGCGCAAGTATAAACAGTGAGAAAACATTAGACTTTGAGAATTTAGAATTAGAATCGAGCAGCGGAAGTGTAATAGATATTACTGTGAAAAGCAATTATCTATCCTGCGAAAGCAGTAGCGGTAGCTCAATTATTGCTAAAGGAAGTGCTAAATCAATTACTACAGAATCTTCAAGTGGTAGTACCATAGATTTAGAAAATTTGATTGCAGAAAATGGTCAATCTAGTTCTTCTAGCGGAAGCTCAACAAATGTAAATGTTACTAATGAACTCAAAGCTGATGCCTCGAGTGGAAGCAGTATTCATTTTGTAACGAAGCCTTCTTCTTTAATTAAAGATGAAAGTTCCGGAGGTAGTGTTTCTTCAAAATAATAACTTTAACAAACATCAGCTAATCACTGATGTTTTTTTTTATATTTGCTCTATGTTATACTTTTTTCAAAATTCCTTTTTGGAATGATTATTGTATAACTTAACCCATCAAATCACATTATATAAAATGAAGAAAATAGCTTTTTTACTTGTAATATTATTTACTTTCACTACTATTTTTGCTCAAAAGAAAGATAAAATTAAAGGTTCTAAAATTATTACCCACACGATTAAAGAAGTTGAAAATTTTGTCAATATTGAAGTAGAAGACAATGTAGAAATCTATTTGGTTAAAGCAGACACTCCATCCATTGAAATTGAAGCAGATGACAATTTACACGATGTAGTGAATTTTGTTGTTACAGGAAACACATTGCGAGTGACTACATTAAAAACGGTTAGCAGTGCTAAAAAATTTGATTTACGTGTAAATTATGTGGCAGACCTTAAACTTATCACCGTAAAAAATGATGCCAAATTACATGCATTGAATGCTTTACAATTAGATAGCATTACGATTCAAAATTTTGATAATTCTGCTTCCTATTTAAATGTTAATTCCAATTCGTTTAAACTTATTTTAAATGACAAATCTGAAGCGGAATTAAACATAAAAGCGCAGAATACTGTTTTAGAATTAAGCAAAAGTGCCGAATTAAAAGCCTTAGTCGCTTCACCAGAAATAAAAATAGACATGTATGAAAAAGCAGAAGCTACAATTGAAGGTGACGCTGCAAATGCAAAAATTAGATTAGACAATAGTGCACTTTTAACAGCTAAAAAATTTACAGTAGGAACTATTGATTTAACGGTGGAAAACTATGCGAAGTGTGAAGTAAACGCTGCCAATGAAATTGCCTTATCTGCTTCTGGGAAAACCCAAGTGGAATTATATGGCGAGCCTAAAATTGAAATGAGAAAATTTACGAATACGACAACTTTATACAAAAAAGAGAAATAAAATTTCTTCCTTATAAAACAAAAAAGTCATTCAAAAGAATGACTTTTTTGTTCAGTAATGCTTTCTATTTTAATGTTTTGCAGCCAAATATCGTTCCGCGTCTAATGCAGCCATACAACCTGTTCCTGCAGCTGTAATCGCCTGACGATATACATGATCTGCAGCGTCACCGCCTACAAAAACACCTGCAACATTCGTTTTAGCTGTACCTGGAATGTTTTTGATATATCCAGTTTCATCTAAATCCAAATAATCAGCAAAAATATCGGTGTTGGGTTTATGACCAATTGCCACAAAAAATCCAGTTGCTGGAATTTCTACTACTTCACCAGTTGCTCTGTTTTTAGCTTTCACACCAGTAACTACTTGTCCGTCACCTACAACTTCTTCCGTTTCGGTGTGCATTAAAATTTCAATATTAGATGTATTTCTAACACGTGCTTCCATAATTTTAGATGCTCTAAATTGGTCGCTTCTAACTAACATCGTCACTTTTTTACAAATGTTAGACAAGTAATGCGCTTCTTCACAAGCACTATCTCCTGCTCCAACAATAACTACTTCTTGATTTCTATAGAAAAATCCATCACAAACCGCACAAGCTGAAACACCTCCACCTAATTGTAAGTATTTTTGTTCTGAAGGTAAGCCTAAATATTTTGCAGTAGCACCTGTTGAAATAATAACGGTTTCTGCATGAATTTCAATCGTATCATTAATCCATACTTTATGAATCGCTCCTGAAAAATCTACTTTAGTTGCCCAACCGTCTCTAATATCGGTACCAAAACGTTTGGCTTGTTCTTGTAATTCTATCATCATTTCCGGACCCGTGATTCCATTTGGGTAACCTGGAAAATTTTCTACTTCATTTGTAGTGGTTAATTGTCCACCTGGTTGCTGACCTTGGTACAAAACCGGAAACATATTGGCTCTAGCCGCATAAATAGCTGCAGTATATCCTGCAGGACCAGAACCTATAATTAAACATTTTACTTTTTCTATTGTATCTGACATGATCTATTTTTTTATTGAAGCCCAAAAGTAAGAATTTTGAACCAATTGAAATGTACTATTACTTACAAAATAACTATTTGACAATAAGGATTATTTATTCTCTTTTAACAGCTTAGCCAACTCTTCAAAAGACAATTTTTGTTGGTCTCCAGTAGCTAAATTTTTAACTCCATATTGCTGCTTTTTCATCTCTTCTTCCCCAACTAAAACGGCAAATGGAATACCTCTTTTATCAGCATGTTGAAACTGTTTTCCAATTTTTGTTGCATCTGGATACATTTCCACTTTAATACCTTCTTGTCTTAATTTTGCAATAGCTTTCATGGCATATTTGGCTTCTTCCAATCCAAAGTTTAAGAATAACGCTTTAGAAGTTGCAGTAACAGTTTCTGGAAATAAGTTTAATTCTTCAATTACCAAAGCGATTCGGTCTAAACCAAACGAAATCCCTACACCACTCATATTTTTCAAACCAAAAATACCGGTTAAATCATCATAACGACCACCACCTCCAATGGAACCTATAGCCACACCTTTTGGAGCAGCCACTTCAAAAATAGCTCCTGTATAATAATTTAAACCTCGTGCCAAAGTAACGTCTAAATCTAATGTAGCGGTTTGTAAACCAATTTCATTTACATTTTTACAAATGAATTGCAACTCTTCCACTCCTTTCATTCCTTCTTCTGAAGCAGCCAGCAATTGCGCTAACTTTTCTATTTTCTCAACAATGGTTCCCGTAAAAGTAAATAAAGGTTGTACTTTTAAAATGGCTTCTTCAGAGATTCCTTTTTCTAGCATTTCTTTTTTAACACCTTCTTCTCCAATTTTATCCAATTTATCTAAAGCAACTGTAAAATCGATTAATTTATCAGAAGCACCTATAACTTCAGCAATTCCAGATAAAATTTTACGATTATTGATTTTTATGGTTACACCGTTTAATCCTAATTGACTAAAAACGGAGTCGTATAATTGTACCAATTCCACTTCTTGCCAAAGCGAATTAGAACCCACCACATCCGCATCACATTGATAAAACTCTCTAAAACGACCTTTTTGAGGGCGATCTGCTCTCCAAACGGGTTGAATTTGATACCTTTTAAACGGAAATTCAATTTCATTTTGGTGTTGCACCACATAACGTGCAAAAGGAACCGTTAAATCGTAACGTAATGCTTTTTCTGAAATTTTACTTGTAAATTTATTTAATTCTATAAGTTCTTCTGTAGAAATATCTTCCGCTGATTTATTTTGAAGTTCAACAATATTATTTGGTAATTCAATTTTATTCTTACTAAAAAAATAATTTCCAGAATTTAATATTTTAAAAATCAAGCGATCACCTTCTTCTCCATATTTTCCCATTAAGGTTTCCGAATTTTCAAAAGAAGGCGTTTCAATAGGTTGAAAACCAAATTTTTCGAAATTGGTTTTTATCGTACTGAAAATATAATTGCGTTTTGCGACTTCAATAGGAGAAAAATCGCGTGTTCCTTTTGGTATACTTGGTTTTTGAGCCATTTTAAATTTAGAATTTAGAATTTAGAATTTAGAAAATGAGTAGTATGAATTATCCATTCAAACTTATTTTTGACTCTCGTTTTCAATTCTTTTTCTAGTGTTTTTAATAATGGTTACAAATATAGAAACTAATTCATTGGCTTCAAGTATTGCTTTTTTGATTTTATCATTTTTTATTAAATTTCTTTCTTGCATAATTTCAAGCCAAAATAAAGTTTCATCAGTTTCTTCTAAAACAATATTCATTTTTGACAAGAACTCTTTATCACTTCTTGCTCTACAAGATGCTCGATAATTAGCACCTACAGAAGTTCCTGATTTAGAAATTTGATAAATAATAACTTTAGAAGAAATAGTAGGTGCTATTTCTTCAACAATATCAAGAATAGATAATGTAAAAGATTTTGTTCTTGTTTTTAAATCTTTTTCGCTCATTTAAAAATTTTATTTTTTTGAATTATAAAATTACTCTTTTTATCGTTTTTCTAAATTCTAAATTCTAAATTCTGCATTTTTATGTAACAAAATTTGTATTCTAAAGTCTAATAGTCGTTATGATAGGATTATTTAGAGAAAATACAAGAATAGCAATCGACTCGATTAAGGGTCAGGCTTTGCGTACATCGTTAACGGTTTTCATTATTATGTTAGGAATTACCTTTTTGGTAGGTATTTTAACCTTAACGAAAGCCTTAGAGAAAAATTTATTTGGCAATTTTGCCTCTATGGGAGCCAATACGTTTTCTATAAGTCGGTATGATTTTTCGGCTCAAATTAATCGTAACGATGCCGATCAAAAAATCAATCCTATTATTAGTTATCCGCAGGCTAAAGCCTTTAAAGATAAATTCAATTTTCCTTACACTACTACTTCCCTATCATTTACTGCTGCAAGTGGCATTGAAGTAAAACATCAAGGAGACAAAACCGATCCAGAAATTAACATTATAGGTGTGGATGAAAATTTTTGTCCGAACAAAGGATTAGAAGTCGTTAAAGGGAGAAATTTCAACTCCTTTGATGTTTCCAACAACAATTATGTCTGTATTTTAGGTTCTGATTTTGAAAAAGGACTGTTTAAAGATAAAAACCCTTTAGATAAAACGATTTCCATTCGTGGTGCTAAATTTAAAGTTATTGGTGTACTAAAAGAAAAAGGTTCAACCTTTGGAAACAGTCAGGATTTACGAGTTTTAATTCCCAATCAAATTGCACGTTCCATTTTTTCTGCACCAAATATTAATTATGATTTAAATATAAAAGTACATAACGAAGCCTTACTAGATGAAGCGGTTGACAATGCTACTTTAACTATGCGATTAATTAGACGCTTGAACCCTATTCAAAAAAACAATTTTGGTATCGAACGCAGTGATGATTTAATTCAAACGTTAGGATCAAATTTAGCCGTTATTAACTTAGTAGCGGTGATAATTGGTGCCATTACGGTTTTTGGTTCCACCATCGCATTGATGAATATCATGTTAGTATCGGTAAGTGAACGAACACGAGAAATTGGTATTCGAAAATCACTTGGTGCCAAAAGAAGTACGATCGCATGGCAATTCTTCACAGAAACGTTTATTATCAGTCAAATTGGAGGTATTTTAGGAATTATTTTTGGAATCGTATTAGGAACTGCATTGGCTTTATTATTTGGCTTTTCCTTTGTAATTCCATGGCTCGCGATGTTTGCTGCTTTTATTACTACTTTAATAGTCACTATTATTTCTGGTTTATATCCAGCAATTAAGGCCTCTAAACTAGATCCGGTAGAAGCACTTCGTTACGAATAATAATTATAACGTACAACGAATCATTCGGTCGTTTCCGTAAATATCTTTTTTCAATGTAACGTTTTGAAATCCTAAATCTTGCAACAAGCTAACGGTTTCCAAACCCAGATATTGATTGATTTCAAAAAACAAATATCCGTTTGGCGTTAAACTATGTTTGGCTAATTGTGCAATTTTTCGATAAAAAAGTAACGCATCCTCATTGGTTACAAATAATGCCAAATGAGGTTCGTAGTCCAATACATTTTTCTTGATTTCTTCTTTTTCGAGATCTCGCACATAAGGAGGATTGGATACGATAACATCGTAAAAGGTTTTCAAAGCTCCGGTTTGTAAGATATCTTGATGTATAAAATGAATCGCAACTTCATTTAAAAGAGCATTTCTTTCTGCAACCAAAAGTGCCTCTTTAGAAACATCTATCGCACTAACGTTTGCATTCGATAGATTTTTCTTTATTGCAATAGGTATACAACCAGAACCCGTTCCTATATCTAAAATAGTAATTTCTTGAGAGGATTTGTTTTGGGATTCGATAATCCATTGCACCAATTCTTCCGTTTCAGGTCTTGGAATTAAGGTGTTTTCATTGACCAAAAAACGCAATCCATAAAATTCAGTTTCCCCTAAAATATATTGAATTGGTTTTTCTTTTTTTAATTGGGAAAGTATTTCATTCCATTTAAAGAGTTCGTTATCCGAAATTTCAAAATCAGGTTGTAAAGCTAAATCCACTCTTTTCATCTGATGCAAATAATCTAGAATAAGAAAAAAGAAACTTTCAGATTCCATTGGATCAAACAGAGATTCAAGATTTGCAATGAATTTTTTTTTATAATCTTTTAAAAGCATTTTTCTTAATTTCTATTGTTGCAACTCTTTGGTCATCCAAACTTCACAACTACTATGACCTGTACAACCTAAAGGAGCATCAATAGCTTTAAATCCTAAATTAGCATATAATTTTTGAGCAGCTTTCATAAAAGACAAGGTTTCTAAATAGCAAAGAGTAAAGTCATTTTCTTTGGCAAATTGCAAACAATTTTCAATCATTGTTTTAGCCATTCCTGTACCTCTAATTTCAGGTGCGAAATACATTTTTTGCAATTCGCAAATATGAGTTGCGCCATTTTCTAAAGGAGCAATACCACAACCTCCCAAAACAGCTCCATCTTTTTCAACTACATAATAAATACTTCTGGGTTGCTGATATACTTCAAACAAAGTATCTAAAATAGGATCCGCATAAGCAGTTCCTACTTTTGGCGCATCTAATTCATCAAAAACATCACGAATAACTTTAGCTATTTGTACATTATCTTTAGGTTCGATTTTTCTAAGAATCATATCTACGAATTTGTGTGGTAAAAGTACATAATTTGCCACAAATCCATTCTAAAATATATATTAAAAATACTACATTTGTAAGATGAATACACATGAGTTTTACATGAAGCGATGCATCCAACTGGCCAAAAATGGTTTAGGAACCACGTATCCTAATCCACTTGTGGGTAGTGTAATTGTGTATAACGATAGAATTATTGGCGAAGGTTGGCACAGAAAAGCAGGAGAAGCACATGCCGAAGTACATGCCATTCAATCAGTAAAAGACAAATCTTTACTTTCCAAAGCGACTATTTATGTTAGTTTAGAGCCTTGCAGTCATTTTGGAAAAACACCACCTTGTTCCGATTTAATCATTACCCATAAAATTCCAAAAGTTGTAGTAGGAACCATCGACCCTTTTGCAAAAGTAGCTGGAAATGGAATTAAAAAACTACGGGAGAACAATTGTGAAGTTATAGTAGGCATTTTGGAAAAAGAGTGCAACGAGTTAAACAAACGCTTTTTTACTTTTCATGAGAAAAAGAGACCTTATATTATTCTAAAGTGGGCGGAAAGTAAAGATGGTTTTATTGCTCCAGATCATTCTTTGAGATTAAAAGAACATCATAAATTAAGTCCCGTTTGGATAACTAATTCTTATTCTAGACAAATGGTACACAAATGGAGAACAGAAGAACAAGGTATTTTAGTAGGCACAACAACTGTTTTAGAGGATAATCCAAAGTTAAATGCTCGTGATTTTAAAGGAAATAATCCTATACGAATCGTATTGGATAAATCGAATAAAATAACTGACAATTACGCAGTTAAAGACAATATTACAAAAACAATCATCTTTACAGAAAATGATATTTTAACAAAAAATGAAAATATTATTTACGAAAATATTGTTTTTAATACCGATTTTTTATTAATTTTAACAAATCGTTTGCACAAAAAAGAAATCCAATCTATAATTATTGAAGGAGGCAGTCAAACCTTGCAATCCTTTATAGATTTAAATTTATGGGACGAAGCTCGTGTTTTTAAAGGCAATCAAAAATTGAATTCAGGAATTAAAGCCCCGATTCTTAATTCAACAGCTTTAGAAACAATTAGCATAATGGACGATACACTTAAATTATTCAGAAATTATGATTGATACAATTATTTTTGATTTTGGTGATGTTTTCATCAATTTAGATTATGGTGCTACAGAAAGGGCTTTAGAGCAACTAGGCGTAAAGGAATGGAACTCCGATTTAGATATATTAAATAAAAAATATGAAGTAGGCAAAATAGACGAATTAGCTTTTATTGAAGGTATTCAGAAACATACACACAATGCCGATTTAGTTACCATAAGAGAAGCTTGGAATGCCTTGTTATTAGACTTTCCTTTGTATCGATTAGAATTTCTTCAAATGATTGCTTCCAAATATCGCTTGTTTTTACTTAGCAATACTGACTCCACCCATATTGATAAATTTGAACATAAAGTAGGACAATCTTTTGCGCGCGATTTTTATGGTTGTTTTGAAAAAGTCTATTTTTCGTTTGAAATTGGCAAAAGAAAACCAGACGAAAACACGTATAAATATATTATTGGCAATCATAATTTGGTTCCAAAAAAAACGCTTTTTGTAGATGATAAATTAGAAAATATTGAAGGAGCAAAAAAAGCAGGTTTACAAACTTGGCACCTTAACCCAAAAACAGAAGATGTTACGTCCTTATTAGAATTTATAAAAAACATTTAATGATTTCTCTTTTTTGGGCTATTTTTTTCTCCGTCTTATTATTTATTGTATTTAAGTATTTTTCCAAATACAACATTAACACGTTTCAAGCTATTGTTTGTAATTACATAGTAGCTTTTACAGTAGGAATCTACACGACCGAACAATCAATTTCCTTAGCAACAACACTACAAAAACCCTGGTTATTGTATTGTATCTATCTTGGAAGTCTTTTCATTGCTATCTTTTTCACTATGGGAAAAACCTCTCAACTCAACGGCGTTTCTGTAGCCTCTGTAGCTAGCAAAATGTCATTGATAATACCTGTTCTATTCGGACTTCTATTCTTTAAAGAAAGTATTGGCTTTTTAAAAACCATAGGAATTGGTATAGCCTTATTTGCCGTTTATTTTACAACCAAAAAGAG
Organism: Flavobacteriaceae bacterium; assembly: GCA_002862755.1. GTDB lineage: Bacteria > Bacteroidota > Bacteroidia > Flavobacteriales > Flavobacteriaceae > Flavobacterium. The sequence continues at coordinate 94,449 of PKDY01000019.1, forward strand.
CACAACTTCTATTGAAACCTCTAACTTTATTTACCCCTTATTGTTATTTTTTGGCTCAGGAATTATTGATACCAGCATTCATTTTATTCAAAAAACAAAAGTACCCTTAGTTGATACTAGTTTGTTTTCTTCTTTCACCTTTCTAAGTGCTTTCTTAGTAGGCTGTTTGGTTTTCGCTTACCAACATTACAAAAACCAATTTGAATTTCAATTTAAAAACTTAATTGGCGGCATTGCTTTAGGTATTCCTAATTATTTTTCCATGTATTTTTTAATCCGTGCCTTGCAAAATGAAAAAATTCAAAGTGCAACTTTGTTCACATTAATAAATATTGGCGTAATTTTGCTTACCACATTAATTGGACTTCTTTTATTCAAAGAAAAATTAAAAAAACAAAATTATGTAGGTATTGCCTTAGCGATACTGGCATTAGTATTAGTATCTTTTTAAATGAGTTTACCTGAAACCGACACTTATAAAACAATTGAAATTTCATCAGAAGAAGTACTCTTCAAAGAAAAAAATAGCAAATTTTACGGTTATGCATTTCCTGTTACCAATGAAGAACAAATAAAAGAACACATCTCGGAATTAAAGAAACAACATCATGCTGCCAGACATTGGTGTTATGCATTTCAAATTGGCACAGAAAACAAATATTACCGCGCTAATGATGATGGAGAACCTAACAACAGTGCTGGCGCTCCAATATATGGTCAAATCCAATCTTTTGATGTAACCAATGTTTTAATAGTAATTGTTCGCTATTTTGGAGGCGTTAAATTAGGTGTAGGCGGTTTAATTTCAGCATATAAAACAGCTGCTCAATTAGCTCTTGAAAACGCAACCATTGTTAAAAAAACGATTGATATTCATTTTCTTATCACTTTTGATTATAAAAATATGAATAAAGTAATGCGTGTGATTAAAGAACACCAATTACAAATTATTTCACAAAAAATGGAAATGAACTGTCAAATTGAAATTGCAACCCGAAAACAGAATGAAACAAAAATCACAGAATTATTTGAATCTTTATTTGAAATAGACTGTAAAAAAATAACAACTTAAAAAACTATAGTTGTTTTATTCTTTCACTTACATAATCTGGAGGTAAAGTTGGCCTACCTGTTTTCATATTTACAAATACTAACATAGAATATCCAGTTGTTAATAACTCTTCCTTATCATTATAAATTTCATAATCAAATTCTATCTTAACAGAGGTTTGACTTTTAAAGATTGTTTTCACAGTTAACACATCATCATAACGCGCTGGCTTCTTATAATTCATTTGTAAAGAAACTACCGGCAACATAATTCCATTTTCTTCCATCCATTTATAAGAAACCCCTAAGTTTCTTAGCCATTCTACTCTTCCCATTTCAAAGTATTGCGCATAATTTCCATGATACACCACTCCCATTTGATCTGTTTCTGCATATCTTACACGCACATCAAACTGATATTCTCTCATATTAAATACATCTTAATTTAACGTTAAGCAACCCTTTATAGGCTTACAATATTTTTTTTTAAAAATCAATAGCGTTTTTGTTTTTTTTTACCAAAAATTGTTCACATATTTGTTCTCCCGTTTACAAAGCTATTAACTCATTCATCTTTGTAAGACAACTACTATAAAAAGCTAAATAATTATAAAAAAAACAAATATATGGATAAAACTGCGCAATCAGTATGGAAAAATTGTCTGTTGTTTATAAAAGATAACATACAGGAACAAGCCTATAAAACATGGTTTGAACCGATACAGGCAGTTGACCTTAATGATAACGCACTTTCTATCCAAGTACCTAGTAAGTTTTTTTATGAATGGTTAGAAGAGCACTATGTAAAGCTTTTAAAAGTAGCGCTTACAAAAGAGCTAGGACAAAGCGCAAAGTTGCTTTATAAAATTAAAATGGAAAACACCTACGGGAACAAACTTCCATTCACTGAACAAATTCCTAGTAACAATCGTCAGGCTGTAAAAACACAAGAAGTTGATGTTCCTATTGTTCAAAAAAATCCAGAATTAAAAAATCCTTTTATTATTCCTGGAATTAGAAATATTAATATTGATTCGCAATTAAACGCCAATTACAGTTTTGATAATTTTTTAGAAGGTGATTCCAACCGATTGGCTCGTAGTGCTGGAATGGCAGTAGCCAATAAACCAGGTGGAACTTCTTTTAATCCATTATTAATTTTTGGTGGTGTAGGATTAGGTAAAACCCACTTAGCTCATGCTATTGGTGTAGAAATAAAAGATAAATTCCCTGAAAAAACAGTTTTATATATTTCAGCTGAAATTTTCACCCAACAATATATTGATTCGGTTAAGAAAAATACAAGAAATGACTTCATACATTTTTACCAATTAATTGACGTTCTTATTATAGATGATGTTCAATTTTTATCAGGAAAATCTGGAACTCAAGATGTATTCTTCCACATATTCAACCATCTGCATCAAAACGGAAAACAAGTTATTTTAACTTCAGACAAAGCTCCGGTAGACATGCAAGATATTGAACAACGTTTACTTTCTCGATTTAAATGGGGATTGTCTGCTGAATTACATCAGCCTGATTACGAAACAAGAATTTCTATCTTAAAAAATATTTTATATAGAGATGGTGTTGAAATGCCTGAAGAAATTATTGAATATGTTGCTAAAAACATCAAAAGCAACGTAAGAGAATTAGAAGGCGCTATCATTTCATTAATTGCCCAATCTTCTTTCAACAAACGTGAAGTTACTATAGAATTAGCAAAACAAGTAGTTGAAAAGTTTGTAAAAAATGTAAAAAGAGAGATCTCTATCGATTATATTCAAAAAACTGTATCCGATTATTTCCAATTAGACATTGAAACACTTCAATCTAAAACCAGAAAAAGACATGTGGTACAAGCAAGACAATTAGCCATGTTTTTTGCAAAAAAATACACCAAGTCTTCTTTGGCTAACATTGGAAATCAAATTGGAGATAGAGATCACGCAACCGTATTACACGCCTGTAAAACGGTTGATAATTTAGTAACAACCGACAAACAATTTAGAAAGTTTGTCGATGACATTAATAAAAAACTTTCTTTATAAAAAATGGCTACAAAAATCTTAATGGTTTGCTTAGGAAATATCTGTCGTTCACCATTGGCAGAAGGTATTTTAAAAAGCAAACTACCGAAAGATCAATTTGTAGTAGACTCAGCCGGAACAGGAGATTGGCATGTAGGACAACTACCAGACAAACGTTCAATTGCCATTGCTAAAAAATATGGAATTGATATTACTGACCAAAGAGCCCAACATTTTAAAGCAAAACACTTCGACCAATTTGATTTTATTTATGCAATGGATATGTCAAATTACAAAAATATCCTTCAATTAGCCCCTAATGAAGAAGCTAAAGTCAAAGTGAAATTGATTTTAAATGAGCTTTTTCCCAATGAAAACATTGAAGTACCTGATCCTTATTATGGAGGAGAAGAAGGGTTTGAAAATGTTTACCAAATGTTAGACAAAGCATGCGATGTCATTGCAAAAAAAATAAAGTAAACTATGAATACCTCTTTTGGAAAACTCTATTTGATTCCTTGTACTTTATCCAATCCAGGAGAAACAACTGTAGTTCCTGAAGACGTATTACCTCAAACTATTAAAAGAAGTATTGATTTTATTGACGATTACATTGTAGAAAACGAAAAAACAGCGCGTCGCTTTATAAAAATAATACAACCTGAAAAAAAACAATCTGATTTAAGACTTTCATTATTAAACAAGCATACCGAGGTTTCTGAGCATTATACTATGATGAAACCTTTATTAGAAGGCAAAAATGTAGGTTTATTAAGCGAATCTGGTTGTCCTGGAATAGCCGATCCAGGTGCTGTTATTGTAAAATTAGCTCATGAAAAAGGAATTCAAGTAGTTCCCTTAGTAGGTCCAAGTTCCATTTTATTAGCTTTAATGGCGAGTGGTATGAATGGACAAAGTTTTGCTTTTAATGGTTATTTACCCATAGATGCAAATGAAAAGAAAAACGAAGTAAAGTACCTAGAACGTATATCACAAGAAAAAAATCAATCCCAACTTTTTATTGAGACTCCGTACCGAAACAATAAATTAGTGGACGATTTATTACAACTATTACAACCAAATACGCATTTATGTATTGCTTGCGATATTACACTTCCTACAGAATTTATTAAAACTAGAACTGTAGCAGAGTGGAAAAAAAACAAGGTCGACTTACATAAGCGACCTTGCATTTTCATTGTACATAAAATGTAATTAACTAACTAATTTTAGCTTTGGCATTTTTATTTGGAGCAATGTGAGAAATATCATACCCTCCAAATTTTTTAATGTAACTTCTTAGCGAAGTACCAAAACCATCTTTGAAACCTCTTTGACCATTGCTTCTTAGGTATCTTTTTACTGAACCAGCACCTCCAAGGTGAGCAGCAGCAATTAAACCTGATTCTGTAATTTTAACACCATTTATAACTTTTCCGTTATACTTTTTGATTTCTTTTCTTAATTCCCATTTGTTTTTTGCAATTAAAGCTCTAAATGCCTTGTCTTGCAATTCTGGATTTCTTAAGAACTCATCAAAGTCATAAACTCCTACAGAACGCAATGTACTTTTTCCAAATTGATATTTACCCATGTACCCATAAGAGTTCACCATGTTTAAAATACCTCTTGATTCTTTGAAAGCTAATGCTTGTTTAAAACCAACAAAAGTCTTTCCAACGTAAGGGACAGCAACTAAGCTGCTTTCGATTTCGATTTCATCTTCATTCTCACTAGGAACTGAGTAAGAAATTTTCTCATTTTCTCCTAAATGAAACCCTTCTACTTTTTCAATTTCATAAGAATTAAATCCCGATGAAACTAATACTACTAGGATGGTCAATCCAAAAAAATACGAACCTTTTTTTATCATAAATTTTAATTTCTCAGGCCCTGTCACAGCACTGAAATTTCCGGGGGCAAAGATACGACAAAATTTACAATATTGATTATGAGCTTGTTAAAGTTTTCTAAAAATAGATAAAGTGCATTTTAAATCCGTTAAAATCAGTAGTTTGGAGTGTTGGAGCCGGAATTTTTACCGTGTTAAAAACAGAGAAAATAGTCTGTAAAAAATGGGAGTTTGTTTTAATTTTCGTCAAATCTACGTCAAAGCTCAAGTAAAATTGACGTGAAATGGAAGTGTTAAAATTAGCATTCAAAGCTTCATGTTGATTTCCAAAAATCATTCCATCACCACCATAACCGACGGCTAAATTGAGCCATTTAGGAAAGTACTCTTTTTTAAAAAAAGAATGTAAATTAAAAGACAACCAATAGGTTTGCCCATTATAATCTTTTAGTATTTCTTCTTGTAATCCGTTTCCTAGAGTTTCTGGTCGCAAAGCTGCATATCGAGTTTGATGAAAAGAAAATTTTGGCATAATTCGTTGCTCTTTCCAAAGTAATTCTTGAGAAACAAATAAAGCCGTTCCTGTAACATTAGCTATCATATCTCCTGAAGAAGCACCCCATTCTTGAGAAAAACCATCAAAAACTTCGACTACAGTTAAAAAACCCAAACCTAAAGTTGCACCATACAGCAATTGTTCTTTTTGAGAAGCGCCACTCCATGCTAAAGATTCTGCTCCTATCCTACCCAAATGATAGGACGAATACATATGACCCAATTTATCCATTTGAAGCCATTCTTCATTGTCATTTATAAAATGAAAGTTACTTTTAGGATAATCTTTATACCATAATTGATTTAATCCAATTAACGCACCTCCTAAAACCACTGATTCCGCAATGTAAACACTTTTTTTTCTAGTACTATTTAAAGTATCAGAAGGTTTTAAAAATAGATTGAGTGTGGATTGCGAATACGAAAAAACACTCACCCAAAAGAAAATGAAAACCCAATTAGCCCTGGTTGATGTGGAAATCCTTTTCTTATTTTGATTCAAATAAGAAAAGATTGCAACAAAAAACAGGAAAAAGGAAATCAAATATGTAGGGATGAATCGCTTCAAAAACTATCTGTTAATTCCTAATTTATTCACCCACTGACTGTATTCTCTTGCGTTAATTTGATGCTGTGCATAGTTGGCTGCAAAAGCATGATATCCAGGTTTTGAAGGACTCGCACAAAAGTAATAATAATCGTGTTTTTCTGCATTTAAGACAGCATCTATAGCAGAAATATCTGGCATCGTAATAGGTGCTGGTGGCAAGCCTGCATTCACATACGTATTGTAAGGAGAATCTATTTTTAAATCTTCATACAAGACTCTTTTAATCACTTGATTGTAATCGCCTGAACGCTTTTTCAAGGCATAGATTATCGTTGGATCAGCTTGCAAAGGCATACCTGTAGCCAATCTATTTAAATATACACCTGCTACTCTAGGTCTTTCCTCTACTTTAACCGTTTCTTTATGCACAATAGAAGCAAGCGTAGCCACTTGTATAAGAGAAAGATTTTTATCCGCTGCTTTCATCCTTCTTTCATTGTTCCAAAACCTTCTATAGGATTTCGCCATTTTATCTGCTATTTTGTCTGCAGATGTATTCCAATAAAACTCATAAGTATCTGGAATAAAAAGGGCTAAAACCGTTTCTTCTGTAAATTCATTTTCAGATAAAAATGTAGGGTCTGTAAAGGCTTTTACAAAATCCAAACTATCCGGCTCTGTTTGTGAGGCTAATCTTCCTGCTAAATTTCCAATACTTTCCTGATTATTAAAAGCCACTTTTACAGGCACATTCAGTCGTAAGGCACGTACAATATCAAAATTAGACATTCCTTTTTTTAGTAAAAAACGACCTGCTCTGATATTTTGGTTGTATTTACGATTGGTAGCCATAAAGTCAAATTTATCAAGATCTACTAGATAATGACTTAAGGTATCTTTCACTTCTTCGTAAGAAGCATTCGTTGGAATGTAAACATACACTTCGTTTTGAGTAAACTTTGTATTGGGAACAAAAGCCTTGTTATAAATTACAAAAGCTATTATTCCTGCTACTATAATTCCTGCTACTGCTATAAAAGCAACGATTTTTTTTAAATTCAATTGGCTATTTTTTAAAATTAATTAATTGAAACAAATATTCATCTTGGTAATTCCCATTGTTTTTATTCCAATCCTTTTTGATTCCTATTTTCTGAAAATCAAATTTAGAAAAAAGTTGTAAACTACGTGAGTTTTCAGCACCGATGTTTGCATATAATTGATGCAATTGCAATTGATTGAACGCATATTGTATTAGTAATTGAAGTGCTTCGGTACCAATTCCTTTGGTTCTATCTTCTTCTTTTTGGATTAAAATACCGATTCCCGCTCTACTATTTTTGGGATCAAAATCAAACAAATCAATTAAACCAACAGCTATATCAGAATTCAAGAGACAAATTGCTAATCGGAGTTGTTTGGCTTCATAGATATCTTGGTGTGCATTTTCAAGATATTGGCGAATTAAAAACCTACTGTATGGGGTTTGAGTATTACTAATTTTCCAAATTTCTTCATTGTTTTCAATAGCATAAACGAACTCTAAATCTTCAGGTTCTAATGCTCTTAAATAGATATGTTGTCCTTTTAAAGTAATCACTATATAGCTTCAATTTCGATGGTTCCTCCAAAAACAAATTGTGCAGGACCGATTAAAAAAACGTGCGTATATTTTCCGTTATTTTCTTCAAAATTCACTTCTAAATCACCACCTTCCACTTTCAATTTCAATGTATTGGATTGGGTCAACTTGTTATGATGCATTGCAATTGCCACAGCTGTCACTCCCGTACCACAAGACAAAGTTTCATCTTCAACACCTCTTTCGTAAGTTCGTACCGCAAAATGATCTGTATCCATTTGCTCTACAAAATTGATATTACTTCCTGCTTTACCATATAAATCAGAATATCGAATTTGACCACCAATGGTTTTTACATCAAATTGCGCTAAATCTGTAACCATTTCTACATGATGTGGTGAACCCGTATTTAAAAAAGTATAATCTTGGAAGACTTGTAATTCCTCTACATCTTTCATTTGCAAAGCAACTTTATTATTTGCATCTATGGTTGCATAATGATATCCATCAACTGCTTCAAACTCAGCTTTATCTTGAATGATATTCAATTGTTTCGCAAAAGCAACCAAACACCTACCACCGTTTCCACACATGCTACTCTCATTTCCATCCGAATTATAATAGACCATTTTAAAATCATATTGCCCATGATTTTCCAATAAAATTAATCCGTCTCCACCAATACCAAATCTTCGATCACAAAGAAAGGCAATGAGTTTGGTATTATTTTTGGGAAAATAATTTGTACGATTATCAATCATTACAAAATCATTTCCCGTTCCTTGATATTTATAAAATGTAAGATTCATGGAATTAATGAATAAAGTACAAAGATAAAACAAAGAAATAACGATTGAAAACTATTCTTTCGTATCCCTAATTTAATTTTAGTTCACTTTTATCTTACTTTTTGTAATTACTAATAAGATGTTAAACATTGTTAACCGAGCGTTAAACTGATTTTTTGTTAAAATTTTGTGTTTAATTTTACAATGAAATCATATCTCAACAGAATTATTAATTTTTAGATAGGTTTTCATTATTTATAAATATTTAAATAAAAAGTAACCCATTTTTATAACTATAGAAAATTTAATTTATATGAAACGATTAGGAAGTATTTTTTTAGTGGCATTATTAAGTGGAGCCATTACTTTAGGTGCTTACAAATTATTTTTAGAGCCTGAAAATAATGCATTAGTAACAGTAGCTCCAAATTACACAAGAAATGTAGCCTTAGGAGCTGAAAATATCGATTTTACTGCAGCAGCTGAAACAGCAGTTCATAGTGTGGTTCACGTTAAAAACATGACAATGCAAAGAGTATACAGCAATCCAATGGAATACATTTTTGGCTATGGAAGAGGTGATGCGCAACAGCAAATGCAAATAGGAACAGGTTCTGGTGTTATTATTTCTGAAGACGGCTATATTGTAACCAATAACCATGTGATTGACAATGCGAGTCAATTAGAGGTAACGTTAAATAACAATAAAAGTTACAAAGCAAAGTTAATTGGTACTGATTCTAGTATGGATATTGCTTTAATTAAAATTGATACGAACGAAAAATTACCTTACATTGTTTTTGGTGATTCTGAAAACTTAAAAGTTGGTGAATGGGTTTTAGCAGTGGGTAATCCCTACAATTTAACCTCAACTGTTACTGCTGGAATTGTATCAGCTAAAGCCCGAGATTTAAGCAACCAAGGATTACAATCTTTTATTCAAACAGATGCTGCTGTTAATCCTGGAAACAGTGGTGGTGCATTAGTAAATACTCGCGGAGAGCTAATTGGCATTAACACCATGATTTCTTCCCCAACAGGAAGTTACACTGGATATTCCTTTGCAGTTCCTTCTAATATAACCTTAAAAATTATTGAAGATTTGATGCAGTTTGGAAATGTACAAAGAGGTGTTTTAGGAATTGAAGGAAGAGAATTGAACAGTGTTTTCTCAAAAGAAATTGGAGTGAATGAAACACAAGGATTTTATGTAGGAGGTGTTACCAAAAAATCGGGAGCTGAAAAAGCAGGAATTAAAGAAGGAGATATCATTATAAAGATAGACAACAAAAAGATTAATAAGTTTAATGATTTAACAACCTACATTAATTCAAAACGTCCAGAAGAAACAGTTAATGTTACGGTTTTAAGAGAAGGAGGTGAAAAAACCATTCCAGTAAAACTAACCAAAAGGGAATTATTGATTTTAGAAGCCAATGGTGTAGAATTTGAGGATATTTCTAGCGCTGATAAAAAACAAAACAAAATAGATTATGGTGTACGGATTAAAACCATAAAAAACCCTGAAATAATGGAATATGCGGAAGCGCTACAAGGTAGTATTGTACTGACTGTTGACGGAAGAAAAGCAGAAGACGCAGAAAAAGTAACCTCTTATATTAAAAGCAAAAGAAACCCTAGATCACAATACAAATTGATCACAAGTGATGGTCAATTGATACAGGTTATCTTTTAATTTTCATCTTCATTATTATTTAAGTTATAAGCAGGATTCTTCTTTAAAAGAATCCTGCTTATTTTATTTAATTAAATTCGTAATACGTCCCTAATTCAAAACCTATTGCATTATATCCAAAATTTGGCTTTTGAAGATTGGCATTGGATACATGTCTAAATAAACATTTTACATCTAAAGAAATTCGGCCAAATTTGTAATTCGAACCTAAAGCAAATATATCACTAAAAGCAAATCCTTTTTGCAAACGTTCCGTTTCTGTATCTATATACATTGGTCCAACATTTGCCAAACCATATACAGAAGTCTTTGAATTAAAATAATAACGATAGATAACACCCAAATTTAAGACGTATTCATTCATAGACTTAAAAGGCATGAATTTAGCCCTTAACTCATCTCCATTTGGTACTGTATGACTAATAAACCAATAATTAAATAACTGATGTTTTGATCGGTAATAACTAGGTTCTACTAATAATTCCCAAGTATGATTATCCTTTTTAGATAAATTAAAATGACTGGAGATTTTATAACTAATATTTTCATACAAATAATCACTATCTTGTTTTAAAAAGGTGTCTTGGGAAGTATATCCAGATACTAAACCAATTCGCAACCATTTTTTTTCAGTAGTTTGTTCTTGAGAATAAGCAATAAAATAAAGCGAGCAGAAAATAGCCGTAAAAACAAATTTCATTTTGGGTTAAATTAGGAGCTCCAAAAATACTTTAATTTACTTGGAGACAAAATATTTTTATACTGATTTTTTATTTAAAAAAATATTTTACGAAAACGATTGAAATGAGTACTTTTGCAAAAAAATTACACAACACCATTTTATTTTTTACTTCATGAACAACAACACTTTATACGAAAAAGAGCTTACGTTTCAAGCGGATAGAAGAAAAGCATGTGTCGAATTTATTAAAATCATCAGTGATTTATGGTATGACAAATCTATTGAATTAATTCTTTTTAGAAATCAATTGATTGACAGAAGCGTGAGCGATATTATCAACCTTCATGAATATGCAGGCCAATTTGTTGAAAAACCAATTAACATTTTCGATTCTGTTGAAATTGCAAGTGCTATTCAAAGTTTAGATTTACCACCTTCACGAATTGACATTGGTAAACTCACCTATGAATATCATTTAGAAGACGATAAATACAACGATTCTAAAGCTTTTGTAATCGACAAATTAAAGAATGCTAAAGAATACCAAGAAATCAAACCCAAAGATGTGGTATTATATGGTTTTGGAAGAATTGGTCGTCTTTTAGCTCGTGAAATGATGAGTAAAATTGGTAAAGGACAGCAATTGCGCTTAAGAGCTATCGTTACTCGTGATAAAACAGATGCTGTTTTATTAGAAAAAAGAGCTTCTTTATTACGTTATGATTCTGTACATGGTGATTTTGAAGGTTCTGTTCAAGCAGATGTTGACAATAACGCTTTAATTATCAATGGTACAACAGTACATATTATCACCGCTTCAAGTCCGGAAGAAATTGACTATACTACTTATGGTATTGAAGATGCTTTAATAATTGACAACACAGGAGCTTTCACCACTGAAGAAGCATTAAAAAGACATTTAACTTCAAAAGGTGTGGATAAAGTTTTATTAACTGCACCAGGTAAAGGAGTTCCTAATATTGTTTATGGGGTAAATCATGAAGATTTTAATCCAGACGAAGTTACCATTTACTCAGCAGCATCTTGTACTACTAATGCAATTACACCAATTTTAAAAGTAGTTGAAGATACATTAGGAGTTGTAAAAGGTCATATTGAGACGATTCATGCGTATACCAATGATCAAAACTTGGTAGACAATATGCATAAAAAATACAGAAGAGGACGTTCTGCTGCCTTAAACATGGTAATTACAGAAACTGGAGCTGGAAGCGCAGTAGCAAAAGCATTACCAAGTTTAGCAGGAAAATTAACTTCTAATGCCATTCGTGTACCAGTACCAAATGGTTCCCTAGTTGTTTTAAATTTAGAAGTAAACAAAGAAACTTCTGTTGCAGATTTAAATAACATTATGAAAAAATACGCTTTAGAAGGGAAATTAGTAGAGCAAATTAAATATTCTTTAAACAACGAATTAGTTTCATCAGATATTGTAGGCACTTCTGCTCCATCTATTTATGATAGTAATGCTACAATTGTTTCTGCTGATGGTAAAAATATTGTAATGTATGTTTGGTATGATAACGAATATGGTTATAGTCACCAAGTAATTCGCTTAGCTAAATATATTTCTAAAGTAAGACGTTATACATATTATTAATAGACAATGCATTTTAAACAAAAAAGCGCTGTTTTAAAAACAGCGCTTTTTTTATGCTTTAATTATTTTACGTTAAAATGACTTTATTGATAATTTCTTTGCCCATCTCATCATTTATCATTTTAACAATTTTTTCTCTACCATAAGACAATTCTTCCCTTAAAACCGAGGAGGTCAATTTCACATATAAAGTAGTATTTTTCAATTCTATAGCTTCAGTGTAATTTGCCACGCCATTCCCCATAACAGCAAACCATATTTCTTTAATTTTCACCTTATCTATTCCTGTCTCTAACTTATTTTGAACTACAAAGCTTTTTAAAACGTCTTTTATTGAAGCTTCTTCACTAAATCTCTTTGCCATTTGTTCCTAAATTAATATCTGTTCTTTTTTTAAAAAAATACTGAATTCCTTCTTCATTTTTAATTACCAATTCTTTTCCATTTAATCTTTCTATTTCTTCTTTCCAATCTGAAAATTCAGTATGATTCAACAAATAAAAAGTTCCTTCTTTTTCTTCAATCAAAAATTCTTGCATCACATTATTAAGTACAAAATTTCCATTATAAAGTAAAATTACTTTATTACGCGTCCCTTTATTATTATGAAATTCAAATCGTTCAACTGATTCGTTTATTTTATACTCTTTAACCGTTTCTCCCTCTTTAACCACTTTTTCAATTTCCCAAAACCCGTTTAAAAATTGTAAATCCAAAGAAGAAATCTTTTTGGAACAAGATGTAAGAATAAAAAACAGACTAATAAATAGTATTTTTTTCATATGCAAAAATTTGAAATAAAATTACAATTTCAAATTGACAAATTAAACTATTTACTACTTTTATTGTCCAACCTAGAAATTTCTTTTTTATGAAAAATATAAGTTTCCTTTTTTTACTGTTATTATTGGTCAGTTGTAGTTCTTCAGAAGATGATTCCAGCACTAATTTAACTATTCCAACCATACAAACGGGTACAGTTTCAAATACAACTACTTCTTCAGTAACAGTAGAAGCAACTATTGTTCAAAACGGAGGAACTTCAATTACAGCTAGCGGTTTTTGTTGGGACATCAATCCGAATCCAACAATAAGTCAAAATTTTAATAGCACCAACATTCAAAGCGGAACTTTCCAATCTACGCTTACAAATTTATCCGAAAATACAACCTATTATATTAGGGCATATGCTACAAACAGCCAAGGTACAGCTTACGGAAACGAAGTTACTTTTACTACAGAAGAAAACATGTATTTCCCTCCTAATGACGCTACTACTTGGACCACAAAAACTCCAGCGAGTCTTTCTTGGAACGAAAGTAATATTCCAGCCTTATTGAATTATTTAGAAACTAAAAACAGTAAAAGTTTTATAGTACTTCATAATGGTAAAATCGTTATGGAATATTATTTTAACGGTCATACCAATTCTAGTGCTTGGTATTGGGCTAGTGCTGGTAAAACCTTAACTTCTACTTTAACAGGAATTGCAGAACAAGAAGGCTTACTTTCTATTACCGATAAGGTTTCAGATCATTTAGGTACAGGATGGACTAGCGCACCATTAGCGAAAGAAAATTTGATTACATGCAAACACCTATTAAGCATGAGTTCAGGGCTTGATGATAGTTTAGGTGATAATGTCTCTCCTTCAAACCTTCAATATGTAGCAGATGCTGGCACAAGATGGGCCTACCATAATGTATATGTAAAACTGCAAGATGTTGTAGCGGCTGCTTCTGGTCAAACTTGGGAAAATTATTTCAATAGTAAATTAAAAAATCCCATTGGAATGACTGGTGCATGGATCCCCAATGGTGATTTAAGTGTTTATTGGAGTACCACTAGAAGTATGGCTCGTTTTGGATTATTAGCTTTAAATAACGGAAATTGGAACGGCACCCAAATTATTAATACCTCTTTTTTTGCTAATGCGACCACAACTTCACAAAGCATCAATCAAGCTTACGGCTATTTATGGTGGTTAAATGGTAAATCAACGTATCATTTACCACAAACTCAAATTCAATTTCCTGGGGAGTTAATCCCAAATGGACCAGACGACATGTATATGGCATTAGGCAAAAACGATCAAAAAATTTATGTAATTCCTAGTAGAAAGTTAGTTGTCATTAGAATGGGAGACGCTGCTGATGGTTCTAATTTTGCTTTATCTGATTTTGACAATGTGTTATGGGAAAAAATAAATGCGGTAATCAATTAATAAAAAAAGGAGTTTATGTATTAGATAAACTCCTTTTTTATTTATTTTTTTATTTGAAGACTCAATACAATTATTGAGAAATAAAATAATATAAAACTGATTAATCTGGTAATGACGAATATTTCATTGTGTGTTTCCTCAAAGGGATATACGATGACTGCCAAGACTACAGAACTAATAAAATACCAAATAAAAGATATATTTATTAAAAAATTAAAAATGCGACTTAACATATTCTATTTGAAGAAAGAATCCACAAATTCAAACTTATTAAAAACTTGAAGATCTTCAATACCTTCTCCTACTCCAATATATTTTACGGGTATCTTAAACTGATCAGAAATACCAATAACTACTCCTCCTTTGGCAGTTCCATCTAATTTTGTAACCGCTAAGCTAGTCACTTCGGTTGCAGCTGTAAATTGTTTGGCTTGTTCAAAAGCATTTTGTCCTGTTGAACCATCTAAAACCAACATTACATCATGTGGGGCATTTTCTATTACTTTTTGCATGACACGTTTTACTTTGGTCAACTCGTTCATTAAATTAACTTTATTGTGCAAACGTCCTGCTGTATCAATAATAACAACATCTGCATTTTGAGCAACTGCGGATTGCAATGTATCAAAAGCTACAGATGCAGGATCACTTCCCATTTGTTGGCGTACTATAGGAATATTAACCCGATCTGCCCAAATTTGCAATTGATCAATAGCAGCTGCTCTAAAAGTATCTGCTGCTCCTAAAACAACACTATAACCTGCTTTTTTAAATTGGTTGGCTAATTTACCAATGGTCGTAGTTTTACCCACACCATTTACTCCAACTACCATAATTACATACGGTTTTTTACCTTCTGGAACGACAAAATCCGTTTCATTACCCGTATTATTTTCAGCTAACAAACCCGCAATTTCTTCTCTTAAAATTTTATTTAATTCGTCTGTTCCTAAATATTTATCAGCAGCTACTCGCTCTTCAATTCGTTTAATAATTTTTAAGGTTGTATTTACACCAACATCAGATGAGACTAAAATTTCCTCTAAATTATCGAGCACCTCATCATCCACATTTGATTTTCCTGCAACAGCTTTTGTTAATTTAGAAAAGAAAGTTGTTTTGGTCTTTTCCAGCCCTTTATCTAAAGTTTCCTTTTTTTCGGAAGAAAAAATTCTTTTAAAAAAACTCATATTTATATTTCTATTTATTGGCAAATGTAAAAATAAAAAAGCTACTTTCAAATGAAAGTAGCTTTTCTATATAATTGAAAAAAAGAATTATTTCTTTTTTAAGAATTCATCCACTAGTTCAGGAGCCATAACTGCTTCTACGAATGTGTAAGCACCTGTTTTAGGAGATTTAACCATTTTGATAGCTTTGGTTAATCTCTTTGAAGAAGTTTGTAAAGTTGCTACGGTTTTCTTTGCCATGACTTATATTATTTTATTTCTTTATGAACTGTTACTTTTTTCAAGATTGGATTAAATTTTTTAATCTCTAATCTATCTGGAGTATTTTTTTTATTTTTAGTAGTAATGTAACGAGAAGTTCCTGCTACACCAGATGCTTTGTGCTCTGTACACTCTAAAATAACCTGAATTCTATTGCCTTTCTTTGCCATCTTGATATATTATTAAGGATTCTAGGAATTATTTAATCATTCCGTCTGCTTTTGCTTTTTTAAGAACAGCAGCAATACCATTTTTATTAATTGTCTTTAATGCAGATGCAGAAACCTTTAAGGTTACCCATCTATCTTCTTCAGCAATATAAAAACGCTTTTTAAATAAATTAACAGAGAATTTTCTCTTAGTTTTATTCATAGCGTGAGAAACATTGTTCCCAACCATTGCTCTTTTACCTGTAAGTTCACAAACTCTTGACATTATTTATACTCTTTATTTCGTTATTCAAAATCAGGGTGCAAAGAAACAAAATTGAATCCAATTACACAACTATCTTTTATTAATTTTTTAAAATTTCTTTATAAAGCATTTCAAACGCTTTATTTACCGCCCTTCCAATTACCTTTTCACGGGGTTGTCCAAAATTAAATTCCTCACAATAAACTGTTTCTGGAGTAGCTAAAGCTATAAAAACAGTTCCAACTTCCGCTCTCGCGTCACCTTTATTAGGGCCTGCGTTTCCTGTAGTTGCTAAAGCATAATCGGAATCAAAAAGACGCTTCGATTCAAGAGCCATACTTTTAGCTACTTGCTCACTTACCACAGAAAATTCATCAATTAGAGCTTTATCAACTCCTAAAATATTTATTTTGGATGCTGTTGCATAAGTAACTACGCCTCCTTTAAAATAAGAGGACGCTCCTGGGATAGCGGTAAGAGATTCTGCTATTTTACCTCCTGTACAACTTTCTGCCAAAGCTAAAGTCACTTTTTTACCATTCAGAAGGTTCCCAATAACTCTTTCTATAGCCTCATCTTCGTCTATACCCGTTATTATCTCACCTATTAATTCATACAATGCCTTGATTTGCATATCTAAAGCTATTCCTAAGGCTTCTTCATTTTCTCCTCTAGCGGTCAATCGCAATCGCACCCTACCTGGTGCAGGCAAATAGGCCAATTTTATATTTTTAGGCAAATTATCCTCCCAAACCTCAATTTGCTCAGCTATTAAACTTTCCCCTCTTCCATATGTCATAATAGTTCTATGAACAATATAAGGCCGTTTAAACTTTTGAATTAAAAGTGGCACAACCTCATAATCAATCAAATACTTCATTTCATAAGGCACACCAGGCAATGAAACATAAACGGTATTTTCTTTTTGAATCCACATACCAGGTGCAGTACCCATTTTATTAAATAAAACAATAGCTTTAGAAGGTACCAATGCTTGCTCTTTGTTAATAGTAGTAATTGGCCTTTTGTAAAAACCTTCAATTAAATTACGTACATGTTCCAAAACTATTGCATCTTCTACCAACTCATCTTCAAAATAGTCACAAAAAGTTTTTTTGGTAATATCATCTTTGGTAGGACCTAAACCTCCTGTAAGTATGACAACATCTACTTTATTTTGAAAGTAGGAAAGTGTATTGATAATATGCTCTTTTTCATCAGAAATGGAAAACATTTCATAGGTTGCAATACCAATTTTATCTAATGCTTTGGCAATATAGGAAGAATTTGTATCTACAATTTGCCCAATAAGTATTTCATCACCTATGGTAACTATGGCAGCTTTCATGTGCAGTTTGAATTACAATTTGAAATCTTTTTTTAACTCTTTAATTGCCAAATCTACTCTATCCTTAAGTGATTTATAAATCTCTTTGATATCTTTCTTTTTCCCTTCCGATTTTGCCCAGGTCATGATTTGAATATTTTCATCATACGCTAAATCCATTCCTAGCAAATCTAAAGAAGGTTTAATTTTGTGTGCAGCAGCATAAGTTCTAGAATAATCTTTTTCCTCAATACCCACTTTAATTGATTTTATCTCATCGGGTACTTCTTGTAAAAAAAGATTGACAATTTGAAGTGCAAATTCTACGTCGTTCTCAGAAATCTCATACACTTTAGATAAATTGTACTGTAATGCCATATATTATTATTTAACTTGAATCTTGAAAGCTTGGTTGTTTTCGATAAAACCTTCTAAAACATCACCTGCTTTAACCGAAGCCACACCTTTGGGTGTTCCGGTGAAAATTACATCTCCTTTTTTAAGAGTAAAAAATTGAGAAACATAAGCTACGATTTCATCAATTTTCCAGAGCATTAATGAAGTGTTTCCAGTTTGTACTATTTCTCCATTACTTCTTAACTCAAAGTTAATATTTTCTATGGACGAGAACGTTTTTTTCGGTAAAAAGCTACCAATAATCGCTGAATGGTCAAATGCTTTTGCTTTTTCCCAAGGCAAACCTTTACTTTTTAACTCATTTTGTAAATCACGTGCTGTAAAATCAATTCCTAGCCCAATTTCTTCATAATAATTATTAGCAAATTTCGGACTTATATATTTACCAACTTTACAGATTTTAACTAAAACCTCAACTTCATGATGTACATCTTGTGTGAAATCAGGAATATAAAAAGGAGTCTTTTTAGGTAATACAGCCGTTTCTGGTTTTAAAAAAATAACAGGCTCGGTTGGTCTTTCATTATTCAACTCTGAAATATGATCCACATAATTGCGACCAATACAAATTATCTTCATTGTTCTATTGATTCATTAAATAAAATACTATTTACTTTTTTGAAAGTTTTATTTCGTGTTTAACTTTCTAAGCTTAATTCCGGTTAGGACTTTTTTGGTATATAGAGGAAAATCGGCATTCTGCAACCAGCTAAAATAACCTGGTTCTTTTTCCAAAACTTCTTCGACTAATACTCCTTTGTGTTTCCCGAAAGAAAAAACTTCTTTGTCGTCTTTATTTAAAATAATAAAACCTGCAAAATCAACTGTTTTCTTTCTTGTGGTAAATTCAGACAAAGATTTAATATCATTTTCTAAATCTTCATAGTGATCTAGCTGTGCTTTTAAAATTTCATAAGTTGCCATAGTGTCGGCTTCAGCACTATGCGCATTTTCAAGACTTTGATTGCAATAAAATTTATAGGCTGCACTTAGCGTTCGTTCTTCCTTTTTATGAAAAATAGTTTGAATATCAACAGAAACTCGATTCTTCATATCAAAATCAACTCCTGCACGTAATAACTCTTCTGCCAATAAAGGAATATCAAAACGATCTGAATTGAATCCTGCCAAATCTGAATCCTTAATCATATTATAAACATGTGGTGCTAATTCAATAAATGTAGGCTCATTAGCTACTTTTTCATCCGTTATACCATGAACGGCTGTGGTTTGTGGAGGAATAGAAATAGTAGGGTTAACCAACCAGGTTTTGCTTTCTTTATTTCCATTGGGATATACTTTAAAGATTGAAATTTCTACAATTCTATCTCTTGCTACATCAATTCCTGTAGTTTCAAGATCAAAAAAGCAAATGGGCCTATTGAGTTTTAATTCCATTGTTTGTTTTGTTTTTATTTTGCAAAGATAAAATTTAAAAATAAAAAACCCGACAACCTAGTAAGCTTGTCGGGTAAATTCAAATTTTATTTTCTTAAATATCTCTATTAATATCCCAAGCTTCTAAATATTCAGCTACCCTCTTCACGAAACTACCTCCTAAAGCTCCATCCACTACTCTATGATCGTAAGAGTGAGATAAAAACATCTTTTGACGAATTCCTATAAAATCGCCCTCTGGTGTTTCAATAACAGCAGGTACTTTTCGAATAGCTCCCAAAGCAAGAATACCTACTTGTGGCTGATTAATAATTGGCGTTCCAAAAACAGATCCAAAAGTTCCCACATTGGTTACAGTATACGTTCCTCCTTGTGTATCGTCTGGTTTTAATTTACCAATTCTAGCTCTGTTTGCCAAATCATTAACCGTTTTAGCCATACCAACCAAGTTTAATTGATCTGCATTTTTGATAACCGGAACAATTAAATTCCCATTAGGTAAAGCAGCTGCCATTCCTAAATTAATATTCTTCTTTTTAATGATGTAGTCACCATCTACAGAAATATTCATACCTGGAAAATCTTTTAATGCTTTTGCCACTACTTCCATAAAAATAGGTGTAAAAGTTAATTTCTCTCCTTCTCTCTTTTCGAATGCACCTTTTACTTTATCTCTCCATTTTACAATATTCGTAACATCGACTTCAATAAAAGATTGAACATGTGCAGAAGTTTGAACAGATTCTACCATGTATTTAGAAATCAGTTTTCGCATTCTATCCATTTCTACTATTTCATCTGCTCCATTAACAGAAACAGGAGCTACAGTAGCAACCATTTGATTATCAGAAGTACTTGTTTTTGGTTGAGAAACAACCTCCTCTACTTTTGTTTCTTTTTGAGGAACAGCGAATTTAGTTTTTCTCTCTTTTATATAATTTAAGATATCTTCTTTATTAATTCTACCGTCTTTTCCTGAACCTTCTAAAACCTCTAATTCTTCAAGAGAAACACCTTCTTCTTTTGCTATATTTCGTACTAAGGGAGAATAAAATTTAGCCGAGTCAGAAAAATCAATAGTTGTTACCGATTCTTTTGCAGTATCAATAGATTTTGTGATTTCTGCAGCAGCCGTTTCTTCAACTGTGGTTTCTGTAACACTTTCTTTTGGTGCTTCAGTTACACCTCCTTCAGTTTCAATTATTGCAATTGTTTGACCTACTTGAACTACATCGTCTACATTAAATAAGATTTCAACTAATGTTCCTGCAACTTCTGAAGGTACTTCGCTATCTACTTTATCAGTGGCAATTTCTAGTACTGCCTCATCCATTTCAATTGTATCGCCAACTTTTTTTAACCAGTTAGTCACTGTTGCTTCAGCAACACTTTCACCCATTTTAGGTAATTTCAATTCAAACTTTGCCATATTTTTAAACTAAAGTTGTTTTTCTTTATTTGTTTTGCAAAAATAATAAAAATAAGATGTTTTTATCAAGAATTTAATATTATTTTAAACTAATTTAACTTCACCTCTATCGTTAGAATCATTACTTCCAATAAGATAACCAGATGGATTGATATAATTTTTATACGTAAAATTCGAGTTCTTATTGGACTGCATAAAATTAATAATTTCTCGATTATTGAAATCATTGGTATTAAATATAATTTCAACATTTTTATTATCTTTTCCAATCATACCCTTAAACAATTCAAATGAAGACAGATACGTTACTTTTTTGTTTAATTTCAAGTTCAACTCTTCTTTACTAAAAACAATATAAGCCTCAATTTTTCGAATTGTTTTCTTTTGCTGTTTCATCTTTAAAACAGTAAAAACAACACTTCCTAACTTCATAAAAACATCAAAAAAAAGCGATTTTTTAAAATGCTTTTTATAAAAAAACTGCATGGATTTACTAAAACGCTTAAAATAAGTCCCATCCCTTACTGTACTTTCTCCTTTGTAATGAATGATTGTTGTAGAAGATATGTACCTATTCTTAAATCCTTCCTGAAGCACTCTATAACTTAAATCAATATCATCGGAATACATAAAGCAATCTTCATCAAAGCCACCTATATTCAAATATAAATCACGTTTCATCATCATAAACGCACCTACCAAAATAGCTATTTCTCCTGATTCATTTTCTGAAACATGTTGGGCATAATATTGATTAAACCATTTAGATTTAGGAAAAAAATGATATAAACCAAAAATTTTTGTAAAAGAAACCCATGGTGTAGGAACACCTCTTTTGCTTTCTGGAAGAAACTTTCCAGTACCATCAATTAATTTACAACCTATCATTCCTGTATTGGAAATCCAATTTTCTTCTTGTAATAATTTAGAAAAAGTATCTTCTGCTACTACTGTATCCGGATTTAAAATACAAATGTATTCCCCTTTGGCTCTTGCAACGCCAATATTATTCCCTTTTGTAAATCCAACATTTTGATGGTTCTCTATAAGAAGAATCTCTGGGAAAAGCTTTTTCATCATAGTACAGCTATCATCCGATGAATGATTGTCAATAACAATAATTTCACCCGAAAACTCAGGACTCATGTGATCCAATGCCTTTTGAACACTACGCACACATTGCTCTAAAAAATAGCGCACATTATAATTTAAAATAATAACAGAGAGTTGCATGCTGCGAATATAAATATTCTTATAAAATTTAAAAAAACTATTATTCATTAGTTTTTGACATATTTAAAAAACTCTCTATCTTCGAACAGCAAAATAAAATCTCAATAAAAAATGAAAAAAATAACTCAATTTTTCTTTCTATTTATCACTTTATGTTCTTTTTCGCAAGAAGATCTTTCCACCTTATATGATAAAAAAGAAGTGTATATTCCTATGCGTGATGGGGTAAAATTATTTACCGCAATTTACACTCCAAAAGACATTTCTAAAAGCAATAAATATCCTTTCCTAATGCAACGCACCTGCTACAGTGTGGCTCCATATGGAGAAGAAAATTTTAAAAAATCATTAGGACCTAACGATTTTCTTTTAAAAGATAAATACATTTTTGTATACCAAGATGTTAGAGGACGCTATATGAGCGAAGGTACTTTTACCAATATGACGCCTCAAGTAGAACACACTGCAAAAACAAATGTTGACGAAAGTACCGACACATATGACACAATCGATTGGTTACTAAAAAACATAAAAAACAATAATGGAAAAGTAGGACAATACGGTACCTCGTATCCTGGTTTTTACACGGCTGTAGGAACTTTAGCCAATCATCCTGCTTTAGTGGCCTCTTCTCCTCAAGCTCCAATTTCTGATTTCTTTTTTGATGATTTTCATCATAATGGTTCTTTCGTAACGGGTTATTTCAGAACATTCCCCGTTTTTGGAGTACAAAAAACAAAAGCAGAAGATAAAGCTTGGTATATGGATCAATATATCAAACCTACCTCTAAAGATGGTTCTGTTTTTTATAATGAATTAGGAACTATTAAAGAAGCAACCGACAAATATTATGCAGACAATTTTTTCATGCAGGAAATTGTTACACACCCTAGTTATGATTCGTTTTGGCAAAAAAGAAATTTATTACCGCATTTAAAAGGCATCAATCATGCCGTAATGGTTGTGGGTGGCTGGTTTGATGCAGAAGATTTAGCAGGACCATTAAATATCTACAAAACCATAGAAAAAACAAGTCCGAATGCTAAAAACACGATCGTAATGGGACCTTTTTCACACGGTGCTTGGGCTCGTGAAAATGGAAAACATTATCATAACGACATCTATTTTGGAGATAGTATTGCTACTTTCTATCAAAAAAATATAGAATATAAATTCTTCAATCATTACTTAAAAGGAGATACTAAAACAGCTATCGATTTACCAGAAGCCTATATGTATAATACTGGAAAAAAAGAATGGCAAGAATTTACAACTTGGCCTCCAAAAGAAGCAACTAAACTTAATTTTTATTTATATGCTTCTGGAGAATTAGTCCAACGAAAACCTCAAAAAATATACTTTAGCGAATATTTTAGTGATCCAAACAAACCTGTTCCAAGTAGTGAAAGTTATGATGATTTTAATGGTTTTACTCCTAGAAATTATATGAGTGAAGATCAACGATTTACTACAAGTCGCCCAGATGTGTTAACTTTTACAACCGAATATTTAGAAGAAGATATTACTCTTGCAGGTGAAATCATGGCGAAACTTAAAATTGCAACGGAAGCTACAGATGCTGATTTTATTGTAAAATTAATTGACATTTATCCTTTAGAGGAACCTGAAAACAAAGACAAACCAGATGTACTTTATGCAAACTACCATCAAATGGTGCGTAGTGAAATCATGCCTGCTCGTTTTAGAAACAGTTTTGAAAAACCTGAAGCTTTAAAACCAAATACCAAAACCGATATTGAATTTAGATTGCAAGATGTATTACACACCTTTAAAAAAGGGCATAAAATTCAAATCCAAATCCAAAGCACTTGGTATCCTTTAATGATGATAAACCCTCAAAGCTTCTTAGAAAATCCGTATTTAGCTACCAAAGACGATTATACCAAAGCCTTTATGAAAGTGTATAGCGATAGTTCGATTGAAGTAGATGTTTTAAAATAATTTTAGTAATAAAAAAAGCTGTCATGAGACAGCTTTTTTTATTACTAAAATCGACAAATTACAACATGACTTAAAATTCAAAACTTTTAGATTTTAAACTTTAAAGCTTCAACAAAAAAATTACTTTTGCAAAACAAATGGCAAATTGCCTTCTTGAAAATTGACACCTTACATTTATGAATTATCTTTCAGTAGAAAATATATCGAAAGCTTACGGAGAACGCGTTTTATTTGACAATGTCTCTTTTGGGATTAATAAAGACCAAAAAATTGCATTCATTGCCAAAAATGGTTCTGGAAAAACTACCATCATGAATATGATTAACGGTTTAGACGAACCCGATACGGGTCAAGTTGTCCTTCGAAAAGGTATCAATATGGCTTTTTTATCTCAAAATAATAATTTACAAGACGAATTAACGATTGAAGAAAGCATTTTTGCATCGGATAATGATACTTTAAAAATAATTGAAGCCTACGAAAAAGCATTGGAAAACCCAGAAGATGAAGAATTGTACCAAAGGGCTTTTGACGACATGGATCGCTACAATGCTTGGGATTTTGAAACCCAATACAAACAAATCTTATCCAAATTAAAATTAGACGATTTAAAACTGAAAGTTAAAAACCTTTCTGGTGGTCAAAAAAAACGTTTATCATTAGCCATCATTCTTATCAATCGTCCGGATTTATTAATTTTAGATGAGCCCACCAATCATTTAGATTTAGAAATGATTGAATGGTTAGAAGATTATTTTGCCAAAGAAAACATCACCCTATTTATGGTAACACACGATCGTTTTTTCTTAGAACGTGTGTGCAATGAAATTATTGAATTAGACAATAACAAAGTCTACCAATACAAAGGAAATTATTCGTATTACTTAGAAAAAAAAGAAGAACGAATTGCTTCTGAAAATGCAAGTATCGATAAAGCACAAAACCTTTTTGTTAAGGAATTAGCTTGGATGCGTCGCCAACCCAAAGCAAGAACTACCAAATCCAAATCGCGTCAAGATGACTTTTATAAAATTAAAGAAAAAGCAGAAAGTCGTAGAAAAGAAAATGTTGTAGAATTAGAAATCAACATGGAGCGAATGGGTAGTAAAATCATTGAAATGGTAAAAGTGACTAAAAAATTTCCTGAAAAAACCATACTCGATGATTTTTCATATTCTTTCCAACGTGGCGAACGCATCGGAATTATTGGTAAAAACGGAACTGGAAAATCTACCTTTCTCAATATTTTAACGCAAACTGCGCCACCCGATTCTGGAAAAGTAATTATAGGTGATACGATAAAGTTAGGTTATTATACTCAAAGTGGTATCAATCCAAAACCAGGACAAAAAGTAATTGACATCATCAAAGAATATGGAGAATACATTCCATTAACCAAAGGAAAAATTATTTCCGCATCTCAACTGTTAGAACGTTTTCTATTTGATGCCAAAAAACAATACGATTTTGTAGAAAAATTAAGTGGTGGCGAATTAAAAAGATTGTACTTGTGTACCGTTTTGATTCAAAATCCAAATTTCTTAATTCTCGATGAGCCTACCAATGACTTGGATATTGTGACTTTAAATGTACTTGAAAGTTTCCTATTAGACTATCCTGGTTGCCTTTTAGTAGTAAGTCACGATCGCTATTTTATGGATAAAATTGTAGATCACTTATTCGTTTTTAGAGGGGAAGGAAAAGTAGAGGATTTTCCAGGAAATTATTCCGATTTTAGAGCGTATGAAGATTCCGCTGAACCCAAAGAACTGAATGCCGTAAGTACAGAAAAAGTCAATTGGAAAGAAAAAAATGCTAGTACTTCAGGCTTATCTTTTAACGAACAAAAAGAATTCAATAAAATTGAACGCGAAATAAAAGATTTAGAAATTGAAAAAGCTAAAATCGAACAAGAATTTGCAGATGGAAAAGTAGCTGACGACAAGATTGAAGCCAAAGCCAATGAACTCCAAAAAGTAATTCAATTGTTAGAACAAAAAGAAGAAAGATGGTTTGAATTGAGTTCTAAAATGGAGTGATTTTTCAGTTTTCAGTCACAGTTTTCAGTCACAGTATAAAAACAATATGGATTTTAAACAATTATTAGTATATCAAAAATCATTTTCTTTAGCAATGGAAATATTTAATTTAAGTAGAAATTTCCCAAAAGAAGAAAAATATTCTTTAATTGATCAAATTAGAAGATCTTCAAGAAGTGTTTCTGCTAATTTAGCTGAAGCCTACCGAAAAAGAAAATATGTAAATCATTTCATAAGCAAATTGACTGACTGTGACGCTGAAAATTCTGAAACTATGGTTTGGATATATTTTGCTCTTGAATGCAACTATATTTCGTTAGAAATACATAAAGACTTAACAAACCAATCAATAGAAATTGGTAAATTAATCAATTATATGATCAATAATCCAGATAAATTTGGCTGTAATCCAAAAAGAACTGAGACTGAAAACTGAGACTGAAAACTTTGCAAAACCTTATAATTTCATATCTAAAATTTTTACTCCATTCCAAAAGCGAACATGGAATCCACTCTCCATTTGTATTTGATTTGATAACCAAATGCTTTTATAATAACTCCAATTATTCTGAATATTCAATCTTACAAAACTACAGGAAAGCCCTTTTAGAAAATAAAAACACTATAGAAGTAACCGATTTTGGAGCGGGTTCACGAGTTTTTAAATCAAACACGAGGCCTATCTCAGCTATTGCTAAAAACGCAGGAATTAGTCCTAAAAATGCCCAATTATTATTTCGTATTACACAGTATTTTCAACCCGAAACTATTTTAGAAATTGGCACTTCTTTAGGATTAGCCACTTCTGCTCTCGCTTTGGGAACAAAAACTTTAGATCCAAAATCAAAAATAACTTCCTTAGAAGGATGTCCCAATACATTAGGCATAGCTAAAACCCAACTTGAAAAATTCAATCTTAATTCGGTGCAACTTATTGCTACAGAATTTTCAAATTATTTGAATGCCTTTGGAAAACAACAAAATTGGAAACTTATTTACTTCGATGGCAATCATTCTAAAAAAGCAACCTTAGCTTATTTTGAAATATTGCTCTCAACGGCTACTAATGATAGTGTTTGGATTTTTGACGACATACATTGGTCGAAAGACATGGAAGAAGCTTGGAAAATAATACAAAATCATCCTAAAGTAACCGTAACCATAGATACCTTTCAATGGGGACTGGTTTTCTTTAGACAAGAACAAATGAAAGAACATTTTATAATTAATCCCAAAAGAAACCTTAGTTCCTACCTCTTTAAAAAAATTAGAATCTAATTGTAACAAATTACTTGCTTTTTCTACTTATGTTTAGTTAAGAATTCAACTTTCTGAATTGTAAATTCTAAATTCTAATTTAAGATGGCACAACCAATTATTGAAATAAAAGGCATTACAAGAGATTTTCCATTAGGTGATGAAACTATTCACGTGTTAAAAGGAATTGATTTAACTATTAACAAAGGGGAATATGTGGCACTAATGGGACCATCGGGTTCTGGAAAATCTACCTTAATGAATCTTTTAGGTTGCTTAGACACTCCCACTTCAGGAAGTTATATACTGAATGGAAAATTAGTAAGTCAAATGCACGATGATGAATTGGCGGAAATTCGTAACAAAGAAATCGGCTTCGTTTTCCAAACATTTAATTTAATGCCAAGAACAACTGCGTTGGACAATGTAGCATTACCCATGGTATATGCTGGTTTTTCAAAATCGGAAAGAAACGAAAGAGCTACTGAAGTACTAACGCAAGTAGGCCTTGCGGATCGTATGGATCACAAACCGAATCAATTATCTGGTGGTCAAAGACAACGTGTAGCCGTAGGTCGAGCTTTGGTAAACAAACCTGCCATTATTTTAGCTGATGAACCAACTGGAAACTTAGACAGTAAAACTTCGGTAGAAATCATGAATCTTTTCAATGAAATTCATGCTAAAGGAAATACCGTTATTTTAGTAACACACGAAGAAGATATTGCTGCGTATGCACATCGTATCATTCGTTTACGAGACGGAATTATTGAAAGTGACAATCTTAACAAATAATACCACTATGAAATCAAAAACTTTTTTTATAGCGGGAATTTTAATCGTTAGCATTTCACAAATTCTTACACATTATTTTCAATTTAACGATTTTACCAAAGGTATGTTAGCAGGCGTAGGATTAGGTCTTTTATTATTAGCGCTATTGCAAAAAAACAACACTGCGAAAAGTTAATTTTAGAAGCGAATGGCTTGGTTGGTATCGGCTATCCTTTTTCCTGCCATTCTAAGTAGTCCCGAAAAAAATCGGGAGCTACTTTCTACTGTCAGGGCTAGTTATTTTTCCATTTCTTCATTTGTTAGGAACTCCTTATCTTTGGAAAACAAAAATAAATCCATGACAAAAATTGCGCAACTTACTTGCAATAACAAACATCTTACCTATACATATAATTTTATAAATCTCTAGTTAGAACACATGAAAAAAAAATCTTTATCATCATTATTTTTTTTAATTAGTTTCATTTCTATTGCGCAAAATCAATTTGAATGGAAACAAGAATCAAAAAATGGATATACATACAAATATGTTACCAACGACCCCGTTAAAGCAAGGTTTTATACTTTAAAAAACGGGTTGACCGTAATTTTAAGCCCAACTAATAAAGACCCGAGAATTCAAGCATATGTTGCTATAAAAGCAGGAAGTAAAACCGACCCTGCTACTAATACAGGTTTAGCACATTATTTAGAACACATGCTCTTTAAAGGAACAGACAAATATGGTAGTCTGGATTGGGAAAAAGAAAAAATTGAATTAGAAAAAATTGATGCATTATATGAGCAGTATAATAAATCGAAAGATGATACAGTAAGAAAAGAAATTTATAAAAAAATAGATTCAATTTCTGGTGTAGCTAGTAAATATGCTATTGCAAATGAATATGACAAAATGATGTCTGCTATGGGTGCCCAAGGAACAAATGCATTTACTTCTTTTGAACAAACTGTTTATACAGATGATGTACCGAGTAGTGCTATCAATAAATATTTAGCTGTTCAAGCCGAACGATTTAGAAATCCTGTTTTTAGAATTTTTCATACCGAATTAGAGGCTGTATATGAAGAAAAAAACAGAAGCTTAGATAGTGATTCTGAAAAAGTCTTTGATGAATTATTCAGTAATTTATTCAAAAAACACAATTATGGTTTACAAACTACTATTGGAACGATTGAGCATTTAAAAAATCCATCTTTGATTGAAATTAGAAAATATTTTAACAAATATTATGTTCCTAATAACATGGGAATAATTATTTCAGGTGATTTTAATCCGGATGAACTTATTGTCAAAATAGACAAAGCTTTTTCATATATGCAACCAAAAGCATTTGAAAAATATACTTTTCAACAAGAAGAGCCTCTTACACATCCTATCATAAAAGAAGTGGTTGGTCCAGATGCTGAAAGCTTAACAATTGGTTTTAGATTACCTGGAAATAAAGACAAAGATGTTCTTTTAGCCGATTTAGTAGGCAAAATTTTAACTAATGGTAAAACAGGTTTACTAGATCTTAATTTGGTAAAAAAACAACGCTTATTAAGAGCAAGTGCTTTTACTTACACTTTAATTGATCACGGTATTTTATATTTCTACGCTGCTCCTACTGAAGGACAATCACTTGAAGAAGTGAAAAAATTAGTTTTAAATGAAATTGAAAATTTAAAAAACGGAAATTTTGATGATAATCTAATTACTGCTATTATTAACAACATTAAAAAAGAAAAAATTTACGAAAGCGAAAAATATTCTAATCGAGCAAGTGTATTAATGGATGCCTTTACTTCTGAATTAGATTGGAAAAATCAAGTTGCCTACATCAATAACTTATCAACAATTAAAAAGGAAGATATTGTAAATTTTGCAAATAAGTATTTAAAAGATAATTATGTTGCCATTCTAAAGAAAAAAGGAGAAAGTCAACTTACTGAAAAAATCGAAAAACCACAAATAACTCCAGTTGAAACTAACGCAGACAAACAGTCTGAATTTGTTAAAAGCATAGATAATATAGCTAGTAATAATTCAAAACCTGTTTTTTTGGACTTTAACAAAGACATTCAAAAATCAAAAATAGGTGCTGCCGAATTGCTTACTGTACAAAACAAAGACAATCAGATTTTCCGTTTAAGATATCGTTATAAAATAGGAACTCTAAATGATTTAAAACTAGCATTAGCTTCTCAATATATTCAGTTTTTAGGAACAAATTCTATGTCATCAGAAGAAATAGCAAAAGCTTTTTATAATATTGCTTGCAATTTTTATGTAAGTACAGGTGAAGAATATACAACTGTTTATATTGAAGGATTACAAGAAAATTTTGAAAAAGCGGTAAACCTCTACGAAGAAACTATTGCTAATTTACAAGCCGATGAAGAAGCTTTAAAAGGGTTAATTGCTAGAAACTTAAAAGCTAGAAACGATAGCAAATCCAATAAAAGATCTATTCTTCAAGGATTAACGAGTTATGCAATGTATGGACCCGAAAATAAATTTAATTACAACCTTTCTAATGAAGAATTGACACAAATATCTTCAAAAGAATTAATTGAACGTATTAAAAAATTAAATAATTACGAACAAACTATTATATACTATGGTCCAATTGAAATTAATACAATTGCAAGTCAGTTAAAAAAACTTCATAAGGTTCCAACCCAATTTTCAACTCCTAATCCTAAAAAAGAATTTGTACAAATCCAGCAAAATAAAAATCAAGTATTATTTACAAATTATGATATGGTTCAATCTGAAACGAGATGGATTAGAAATACAGAAAAATACAATTTAAATAAAGAAGCTTTAGTTAACGTATTTAATAATTATTTTGGTGGCGGTATGGGTTCACTAGTTTTCCAAACGATAAGAGAAAGTAAAGCCTTAGCATACAGTACATATGGATATTACGTTTCTCCTCAAAAAAGTAATGAAGACTATTATTATATTGGATACGTAGGAAGCCAAGTTGACAAATTTAAAGAAGCTACTTCAAGTATGAATGAATTGTTAAATAACACCCCTCAAATTAGTGGTAATTTGGAATTAGCAAAAAATCAAGTAAGAAAAGATATTGAAACACAAAGAATAACACAAGATGATATCATTTTTACTTATTTAAATGCAAAAGATTTAGGGATTGATAAAGACATAAGAAAAGAAATATATCAAACTGTAAATAAAATTAATATGAATGATTTAGTTACTTTTGAAAAAAATCTCCTTGCTAACAAACCTTATACATATGCCATTGTTGCATCAGAAAAAAATATTTCTATGGAAGAAATGAATACGTTAGGAGAAGTAAAAATTCTAACATTAAATGAAATTTTTGGATTCTAATGTTTTCATTCAATTTATAATTAAAAAAGGCTATTCAATGAATAGCCTTTTTTAATTATATCATAACATTCTCTTATCTTTGGAAAACAAAAATAAATCCATGACAAAAATTGCACTGCTCACTTGCGATAAATTACCTGACTTAAAACCATCCGACCAACAACTTATTCCTGAATTAAAAAAGCATCATATTACGGCTCAAGCTGCTATTTGGGATAATCCAAAAGAAGATTGGACGCAGTATGATTATCTCGTTTTTAGAAATACATGGGATTATTACGAAAAAGAAGAAGCATTCAATCAATGGCTTTCTAAAATAGAACATCTAGGCATTCCTACACTAAATTCATTGAATGTAATTCAACAAAACAAACACAAGTTCTACTTGCAAGAATTGGAACAAAAAGGAATTACTATTTTACCTACCTATTTTCAGAAAAAAACTGCTCATCTCGATTTAAAAAATAAGATTCCAACACATTGGAAAAAAATAGTTATAAAACCTGCTTTTTCTGCGGGTTCTTATTTAACCAAAGTATTCGAACCAAGTGAAATAGGACAAATCGAGGAAGAATATCTAATAATTGCTCAAGAAAAAGAATTATTGCTACAGGAATTTCAACCTGAAATTACTTCCTTAGGTGAAACCTCCTTTATTTTCTTTAACAAATCCTTTTCACATGCTGTCAATAAAAAACCTGCTGCAAATGATTTTAGAATACAAGTACAATTTGGTGGCCAATATACTTTAATACAACCTTCCGAATCGCTTATTCAACAAGCGCAAGAAATTGTCAATCAATTTCCAGAACCATTACTATATGCACGTGTAGATGGAATTGTAAAAAATAACACCATTCACTTAATGGAAGTTGAATGCATTGAACCTGATTTGTATTTTGATTATGCTCCAAATGCATTACAAAAATTCACCCAAGCAATAGTGCAATTAATTCAGTAAATTTGAAAATAAAATGAAACTATTTTACTTAGTTGGAATTTTAGCATTTTTATACATTGTATTACGATTGGTTCAAAAAAAGAAATCAAAAAATTTAAATCATAGAAAGCCATTTCAAATTGCTTATAACAAAAACAAAGACAACACAAAAAAATTAGAACCCTAATTTCAATTTTTAAAAACAAGGTTTCTAAATTCTAAATTCTTATGAAAGTATATACTAAAACAGGAGATAAAGGAACAACAGCACTTTTCGGTGGGACACGGGTTCCTAAACACCATATTCGTATTGAAAGTTATGGTACAGTTGATGAATTAAATTCTCACATTGGATTAATTCGTGATCAAGAGATGCAGTCGCATTACAAAACCGTTTTAATTGAAATTCAAGATCGTCTTTTTACATTGGGAGCTATTTTAGCAACACCACCAGAAAAAGAAACCTTAAAAAATGGTCAACCCCGTTTGCAACAGTTAGGTATCGAAGAAAGCGATATCGAATATTTGGAAAAAGAAATAGACACTATGGAAGAAAAGCTTCCTCCTATGACACACTTTGTATTACCTGGCGGACATACAACTGTGTCATATTGTCATATTGCGAGATGTGTTTGCCGTAGAGCGGAGCGTTTAGTGACGCATTTGAATGACATAGAACCAACAGACACCTATGTTATGAAATACTTAAACCGACTTTCTGACTATCTTTTTGTACTGGCACGAAAGTTGTCCTACGATGTAAAGGCTGAGGAAGTAAAATGGATACCTAGGAAGTAGTTTTTAGTATTCAGTCTTTGGTAAACCGTAACTCTTTTGTACTATTCATAGTTTAAAAAACGAATAAAAAAATAGTAAAAAAAGAGTCAGAAATTACTTAAAAAAAAGACGTTCTTATAAATAATAAAAAATAAATCAAAAAAAACTTGATTTTTTAAGTTAAAAAATTATTTTTGCATAAATTTAAATCGATAGAAAAATGTATTGGACATTAGAACTAGCATCCTATTTAAGTGATGCTCCTTGGCCTGCTACCAAAGACGAACTTATCGACTACGCAATCAGAACAGGTGCTCCTCTTGAAGTTGTGGAGAACCTTCAATCAATTGAAGATGAGGGCGAAATCTATGAATCTATGGAGGAAATTTGGCCTGATTATCCAACTGACGAGGATTATCTTTGGAACGAGGATGAGTATTAAAAAAATAAAATAACAACATTTAAAAAGTCTCACATTGAGGCTTTTTTTTTGTAAATTTACACACCTAATTTTTGAATAAAAATTATTATGAGTTTAATTAATTCTATATTAAAAGCTTTTGTGGGAGATAAATCTCAAAAAGACGTAAAAGCCATACAACCACTTATTAACAAAGTTAAAACCTTTGAAACTGCACTAGCTTCTTTATCACATGACGAACTGAGAGCTAAAACTACCGAATTCAAAGAAAAGATAAAAGTTGCTCGCGCTGAAAAAGACAGTAAAATTGAAGCTTTAAAAGTAGAAGCTGAAAACACTACAGATATTGATAAAAGGGAAGACATTTATACTGAAATTGATGCTCTAGAAAAAGAAGCCTACGAAATTTCTGAAAATGTATTAAATGAGTTACTTCCAGAGGCTTTTGCTGTATTGAAAGAAACCGCAAAACGTTTTAAAGATAACACTTCTATTACTGTAACAGCAACCGCAAAAGACAGAGAATTATCTGCTACAAAACCTTACATTAGTATAGAAGGAGATCATGCTAGTTGGGCAAACTCATGGGATGCAGCTGGAAAAGCTATCACTTGGGACATGATTCATTATGATGTTCAGCTAATTGGAGGTGTTGTTTTACATCAAGGTAAAATTGCGGAAATGCAAACAGGTGAAGGAAAGACATTAGTGGCTACTTTACCGCTTTATTTAAATGCATTAACTGGTAATGGGGTTCATTTGGTTACCGTAAATGATTACTTAGCAAAACGTGATAGTACTTGGAAAGCACCGCTTTTTGAGTTCCATGGATTAACTGTAGATTGTATTGACAATCACCAACCCAATACAGCAGCGAGAAGAAAAGCCTACAATGCAGATATTACTTATGGAACAAATAACGAATTTGGATTCGATTATTTAAGAGATAATATGGCGCATTCACCTGAAGATTTAGTTCAAAGAAAACACAACTACGCTATTGTAGATGAGGTGGATTCTGTATTAATCGATGACGCTCGTACACCTTTAATTATTTCAGGACCCGTACCGCAAGGGGATCGTCATGAATTTAACGAATTAAAACCTAAAGTTGACAACTTAGTTTCTTTACAAAGAAAATTAGCTACGGACTGTCTTACAGAAGCTAAAAAGCTAATTAAAGAAGGTAACACTAAAGATGGTGGTTTCTACTTATTACGTTCCTATAGAGCCATTCCAAAAAACAAAGCGTTAATTAAATTCTTATCGGAAGAAGGAATCAAACAATTGCTTCAAAAAACGGAAAATCATTACATGGCAGATAACAATCGTGAAATGCCAAAAGTAGACGAAGCATTATATTTTGTAATCGAAGAGAAAAACAATCAAGTAGAATTAACCGATAACGGTATTAAATTCCTTTCTCAAGATACCGATGAGCATTTCTTCGTTTTACCAGATATTGGTACCGAAATTGCAAAAATTGAAAAACAAAACTTATCTACCGAAGAAGAAGCAGAAAAAAGAGAGGAATTATATAAAGACTTTTCTGTTAAATCAGAACGTATTCATACATTAACTCAATTGCTAAAAGCGTATACTTTATTTGAAAGAGATACTGAATATGTAATCATGGATAATAAAGTTATGATTGTTGACGAGCAAACAGGTCGTATCATGGATGGGCGTCGTTATTCTGACGGATTACATCAAGCAATTGAAGCCAAAGAAAACGTAAAAATTGAAGCCGCTACACAAACTTTTGCAACTGTAACCTTACAGAATTATTTCCGTATGTATAGCAAACTTGCTGGTATGACAGGTACTGCAGTTACAGAAGCGGGTGAGTTTTGGGAAATTTATAAATTAGACGTAGTTGAAATACCAACAAACAGACCTATTGCCAGAAAAGACAAAGAAGATTTAATCTATAGAACCGTTCGTGAAAAATTCAATGCGGTAATTGAAGATGTAGTTGGTTTATCACAAGCAGGTCGTCCAGTATTAATTGGTACAACTTCTGTTGAAATTTCGGAATTATTAAGCCGAATGCTAAAAATAAGAAATATTCCGCACAATGTATTGAATGCTAAAATGCATAAAAGTGAGGCTGAAATTGTAGCAGAAGCCGGAAAACCAGGAGTGGTAACGATTGCTACTAATATGGCGGGTCGTGGTACCGATATTAAACTATCTGATGAAGTTAAAAAAGCGGGTGGTTTGGCAATTATTGGTACAGAACGTCATGATTCAAGACGTGTAGACCGTCAGTTAAGAGGTCGTGCTGGTCGTCAAGGAGATGTAGGTAGTTCTCAATTCTATGTGTCTTTAGAAGACAACTTAATGCGTTTGTTTGGTTCTGAAAGAGTAGCCAAAGTAATGGATAGAATGGGATTAAAAGAAGGTGAAGTGATTCAACATTCTATGATGACCAAATCTATCGAAAGAGCTCAGAAAAAAGTAGAAGAAAATAATTTTGGTGTACGTAAACGTTTATTAGAATATGATGATGTTATGAACGCGCAACGTGAAGTAGTTTACAAACGTCGTCGCCACGCTCTTGAAGGAGAACGTTTAAAAGTGGATATTGCAAACATGATGTATGACACTTGTGAAGTGATTGTACAAAACAATAAAGCTGCTGGTGATTTTAAAAATTATGAATTTGAATTAATTCGCTATTTTTCAATTAGCGCACCTATTACTGCTGAAGAATTTTCAAAATTACAAGAACGTGATATCATTGGTAAAACCTATAAATCAGTTTTAGACCACTACACAGATAAAACAGAGCGCAATACTAAAGAAGCATTCCCTGTGATTAAAAATGTGTATGAAAACAACAATGGTCAGTACGAAAGAATTGTAGTGCCTTTTACAGATGGTATCAAATCTTTAAATGTGGTTACCAATTTAGAAAAAGCATATACTTCTGAAGCAAAATCCTTATTAACAGATTTTGAAAAAAATGTATCACTTGCTATTATTGATGAAGCTTGGAAAAAACACTTACGCAAAATGGATGAGCTAAAACAATCGGTTCAATTAGCCGTTCACGAGCAAAAAGATCCTTTACTTATCTATAAATTCGAAGCTTTTAATTTATTCAAACGAATGATGGATGAAGTAAATAAAGAAGTAATTTCATTCTTATTTAAAGCCGATTTACCTTCTCAAAATGCCAATACAATTAGTGAAGCAAAAGAAGTAAAAAGAAAAGAAAGCTATACAGAAAGTAAAGAAGAAGTTTTAAATAGTGATGAATTGGCAGCTAGAAATAGAGAAGCAGGTCAACAAACACAAAATCGTCCACAAGTTACAGAAACTATTGTGAGAGAAACTCCAAAAATCAACCGTAATGACACTGTTACTATCAAACACGTTATGAGTGGCAAAACGGAAACCATGAAATTTAAAAAAGCAGAAAACTTAATCGCTTCTGGTGAGTGGGTTTTAGCACAATAATTCTTTAAAACTAAGTTAAAAACATCCTCAATTCCATTCAGAGTTGAGGATTTTTTTATCTTTGAGAAAATCATTTCATATGAAAACTAAAATAACATTATTTATTGTCTTATTTTTTATCTCTTTTTCTAACTTTTCACAAGACATGAAAAGTTTGAAAAAAGAAGCGTTCAAAACATACTCAGCAACGACTTCCATGAACTATGATGCAATATTTGACACAACATATCCAAAAGTATTTGACATTATTCCTAAAGAATCTATGAAAGAAATGTTTGAGCAGATGATGGATAATGAACAGTTCACAATTCAATTGGTTGAAGTAGAACCTAATTTTACATTTGGTGAAATTAAAACGATTGGTACCCAAAAATTCTGTCTAATAGACCATGACAATGTGATGATGATGAAGTTTAAAACTCCTATGGAAGATGCTGAAGCAATGACTGAAATTTTTAAAAAGTCTATGGATGCTATGAATGTAACGTTCGATAAGGAGAAAAACGAATTTAAAATTGAAATGCGATCAACCCTTATAGCTGTTTCTGACGAATTAACTGGTAATCAATGGAAATTTTTAAATAAAGACAAAGAAAATCAACTATTTAACATGATTTTTGATGAAAAAATAAAAACAGAATTAGGCTTATAACATGGCAAACGAAATCACCTTTTCACAATTCTTTTCGTTGGTTTCAGAAAGTATAACTCAAGGTACTTTCGCTAAATTAACGTTAGCTAAAACCATTGGTAAACCCGAATTACAAAATATTTATGTAAAATTAATTGTAGAAGAAAATAAATTAAAATTTACTTTAACTAAAAAAATCTATGACGGAGAAAAAAAAGAAATTACTTCCGTACATGATTTGGAAAATTTAGAAAGTGAAGTAAAACCTTATTTAACAAATCCATTTTTAACAGCCTTACTGTTTACTACAGAAGACGATATTACTATGAAAATCAACAAGAAAAAAGTAGCCAGTATTATAGAACAGCCTCCAACATTTAAAAATGCTGATCCGGTTTTAATTGACTATTTAAACGCATAAAAAAAGTCCAATTTGTTAAATTGGACTTTTTTTAACGCTCTTATAATTTAAAAAACTCTTACGAGATTAAATCCAAAGTAAATATCTCCTTTCGACCAATTTCCTAAACCATGCGCTAAATAACCTGTTTCATTCATTGCTTGTGCATTGGTAAAATGCAATTGAAAAATGTGCCCACCGGTTTCGATATCTACACCAACAGAAATAGGGTTATGCGCCAATGAACTTGCCGATCTATTCAAATGCGCTGCATAATCCATAGTCAATGCAACACGATTGGAAATTTTATATCTTCCTCCAGCTCCTATAGCATATTGACTGTTATCTTGATAATCACTCACAACATAATTTTCATGAAAAAAAGTAGGAGCTAATTCTAGTGACAAGCGATCCGAAAACTTTCTTGAAATTAAAAGTTGCGTAGTATAATTCAAACGATTTGTAAATGTTAATTTAGGTAATAAATCCTTATCTAATTCTGTATTTACCACCACACTACTAAAACCAACAATAGTTACTGGAAAACCATTCTCAATCTGTGACTGTAATCTATATTTCACAGCTCCTTCATACGATTTTTGAAATCCACTTCTCGAAGCATGAACCGTTAACCAATCATTTACTCCATATAAAAACTTAATTTGTGTATTGGCATCGTCCAACCCAAAAAAGGTATCAATTCCATTTTTTATTGTTCCAAAACGATGCGAAACAATAAAGTAAAAATCTCCTTTTGCCGCTAATTTAGTTGATTCTAAATTAACAATTTTTAGAGATTTGAAAGCAGATGTTACTTGTACCTCTGTAGAATCGGTATCAATTTCAGAAAGCAAATCATCTTGTGCCTGTAAACAAAACGGCAATAGCAGAACAAATAAAAACTTTTTCATAGATTTTTTTAGCAATTTATTTAATTAAAGAGGCTTGATCCATTTTGAACTCATCTAAAAGCTCATCATAACCAATAAATCTCCCTTTTATTGTAATCGTTTTACCTTTTTCAATTTCTTGATTGGGTTTTTCCAAAAGTGTAGCCGATAAAACCTCATCCATTACTATCAAGTTCGATTCAGTGTCAATAGAAGTAACTTTACCATTAATAGCAATTGTTTTATCCAAATATTTTTCATTGGCTTTAGTTTCATCTGCAGCAAATTCAGTCATTAATGTTCCCACTGTAATGGAAAAACTTGCTTCTTCTTTACTAATATCTCTATGACTTTTGTAAATATAATTGTATCCAAAAACACCTGCTAAAACGAGGATTACAAGTATTAAAATCCATTTATTTCTTTTCATAATGTTATTTGTTTTTAACAAAAATAGAATAAAATTTTTATCTCTATATTAAAAAAACTATTTTTACTATAATAAATTTCAAATGCTATGAAAAAAAAATCAGTTTTATTACTGTCTTTATTGGCAGTTCTTCTTTTAAGCTGTGCCAATGATTCTGAATCCGATTTAAGTGAACCTGTAAAACTTGAAGTAGTCACTTATGATAATTATGTAAAAAATGTGGTTAGTGAAAACTGCTTATTTTGTCATACAAGTCCGCCTCAAAATGGAGCACCTATGCAACTTACTACTTATGAAGATGTAAAAAATGCAGTTATAAATAGAGGTTTATTAGACAGAATATCTAGTTTTGATCCTAATTTTTCAATGCCTTTTGGAGGACCAAGATTACCTCAAACTACTATAGATGCCATGAAAAAATGGTATACCGATGGATTACTTGAACAATAAAAAACAACTGATATGAAAAAAACATTTCTAATTGCATACCTATTATGCATGACATTAGGGTTTTCTCAAGAAAAAAAATCGACCAAAACAGGTGAAATTACTTTTGAAGCCTCTGTTCCTTCTTTTGAAGAAGTAAAAGCCACAAACAAAGGAGTTTCTTGTATTTTAAATACGCAAACTGGTGAAATTGCTTCTTTGGCTTTAGTGAAAGGTTTTCGTTTTAAAGTGGCTTTAATGGAAGAACACTTTAATGAAAATTACATTGAAAGCAGTAAGTATCCAAAAGCTATTTTTAAAGGAAAAATTGAAAACTTTGATGTGTCTAAATTAAATGAAAAGGAGCAAAAGTTTACAATCAACGGAACTTTAGAATTACATGGTAAAACTAAAAATATTGTTTCTATTGCCTTAATAAAAAAATCGGGAAACACAATTATTATAGACAATACATTTACTGTTAAACCGGAAGACTTTGATATTAAAATACCAAGTGTAGTAAGTCAGAAAGTAGCTAAGACAGTTGATGTAAGCTGTCATTTTAGTCTGTAACTAATTAACTAGATGGTACTATAAAGACAACAAACTATCATTCGTTTGTTGTCTTTTTTATTGTGGTTTTATTCTTTTTATAAATCGGAATAAAATAACTTAAGGTATAATTAAATCCTGCTCCAAACTTTCCGTCATAGGTTCTGTTAAATCCAGGAATATAAAGATTATCAAAATTTTCGGGTCTTTTATTCGATACCAAATAGTTCAATCGTAAAGAAAAGCCTAAATACACGTTGTTAAACATCTTCGCTTTTACGCCTCCAACCACTTCTATCCAACTCGCATTTAGTCCGCTAAATTTTTGATTGGGATATACCGTATTCACTCCGTAAAAATTAGTTGGGTCGTAAATTTTATACGAATTCAATTGTTGACTAAAAGTACTTACTCCATAACGTAGTCCAATGTGAATTAAATTCTCCATGTCTAGCCAATTTTCGTAAGAATTAAAATCAAAACCAGCTTTAAAATAGGTACCACTAGCGGTAAAATTAAATCGGTCGTCGTCCACTGTTTTTTCTTCGTTTCCAATTTCACCAGCAATGTAAAACTTTTTCGTCAAACGATAAGCTGCTTCTACTTCTAACCCTTTATAATTATCATCATAAAAAGATTTTGCCAAACGATGCAAATCGACACCCACACGTAAACCATATCGTTCTGGATATTTTTTAATAGTATCTTGTGCACTCATTTGTATTGAAACACAAAGAATTGTAAGACTAAAAATATATTTTAACATGAGTTTCGTTTTCGTTATTTATTATTACATTTTCAACGGTAATACTTTGTATCCAAGAACCTGGTAAAGTAGCAACAATAGGGGTTGGGTTGGTAATTTCAAAATTCGTTTTATAGCCACAAGCTCTTGAAATATAAATTTCTTTTCTAGTATAATCAAATAGTAGTTCATCAGTAGCTTCATTGACTTCACCTTTATTTAAAGTAAAATTGAAAACCGATTGATCCACAGTGGTTCGTAAAGGAAGAAGAATCTTATTGGTAGTAAACAAATAACGAGTATCATCTGTTTCTTCCAAAGAGGCATCTGCTACGAGTTTACTATTGGTAACCGTTTCTTCTACCATTAACTTCGTTACACTTTTTAATTCCGTTGGATTGGCATTATCATAAAATTCAATGACCACTCGAGGAGTTGTAGGGGTACTTTCTGCACACAAATCATCTTTTTCACAATTCCAAAAAGAAAGTAAAACCAATACTATAAGTGCTATTACGCTTATTTTTTTCATGGCATCAATTTAGTCTTTTATTATCTTTTTTCCAAAAGTACAACATTCTCAACATGATGTGTTTGTGGGAACATGTCTACAGGTCGTACACGTACTACTTTGTACAGTTCATCTAGCAACGCTAAATCTCTCGCTTGAGTAGCACTATTACAACTCACATACACCACACGTTTTGGAGCAATTTTTAAAATTTGTGCCACTACATCTTTATGCATTCCATCTCGAGGTGGATCGGTAATAATAACATCAGGATGACCGTGGGTAGTAATAAATGTATCATTAAACACATTTTTCATATCACCTACAAAGAACTCGCAATTTGTGATTTGATTACGTTTCGCATTTTCTTTGGCATCTGCAATGGCTTCAGGAACGGCTTCTACTCCAATAACTTTTTTCGCTTTTTTGGAAACGAATTGGGCAATCGTTCCTGTACCTGTATATAAGTCATACACTAGTTCTTCACCGGTTAAACCTGCAAAATCTCTAGTAATTTTATACAATTCGTAAGCTTGTTCTGAATTGGTTTGGTAAAACGATTTGGCATTAATACTAAAATGCAACCCTTCCATTTCTTCTAAAATGTAGTCTCTTCCTTTGTAAAGCTTAATATCTTGATCGTAAATGGTATCATTAGGTTTGCCATTTATTACATACAATAAGGACGTAATTTCTGGAAAACGTTCGGCTAAAAAGTTTAATACTAATTCTCTTTGCGCTTTATCTTCTTTAAAAAACTGAAGCAACACCATGATTTCACCTGTAGAAGCCGTACGAATCATTAACGTACGCAACAAACCTTCTTGTGCTCTTGGATTATAAAATTCTAAGCCATTAGCTACTGCAAATGCTTTAATTTCATTTCGAATGGCATTAGAAGGATCTTGTTGTAAATGACATTTTTCAATATCTAAAATTTTATCCCACATTCTTGGTATATGAAATCCTAAAGCGTTTTTATGCTCAAAAGTAGCACCACTTCTCACCTCTTCATCTGTCATCCAACGTGAGTTAGAGAAACCAAATTCCATTTTATTGCGATAGAAAAATTGCTTTTCAGAACCTAAGATAGGTTCGAATTCTGGCATTTCTATTTTACCAATGCGTTTGAGATTGTTATAAACTTCTTGATTTTTATAGAACAATTGTTTATCATAGTTCATATTTTGCCATTTGCAACCACCACAAGCACCAAAATGTTGACAAACTGCTTCCACTCTATCTTCAGAAAATTGATGAATGACTGTTGCTTTACCTTCATAATAAGCTTTTCTTTTCTTCATGGTTTGCACATCTACTACATCACCTGGAACTACATTAGGTATAAAAATTACCT
This sequence comes from Flavobacteriaceae bacterium, assembly GCA_002862755.1. GTDB lineage: Bacteria > Bacteroidota > Bacteroidia > Flavobacteriales > Flavobacteriaceae > Flavobacterium. The sequence goes on from PKDY01000019.1 coordinate 137,692, forward strand.
TACCATCAGGAGCTTTTGCAACCGATACGCCTTTTGCACCTGCATCAAGGATTGCTACGTTTTCGAATACGATTCGTTCTGTTCTCTTTTTTCCCATAGCGCAAAAATAAAGTATTGCGAACATTTATAGATATAGTTTAAGAAAAAAATATCGTTTTTTATTATTTTACCAAAAAGCATTCCTAAAGAGATTCCTTTTAACGCAATTAGTATAAACCAAATTTAATTATGTTTACTACAAATTACGTTTTGCTTATTATGAATCGAGTTTGGTTTAATACAAATCAAGTTTGGTTTACTATGAATTAGATAATGCTTATTACTTATTAAGTTTTGCTTATTAGTAATTGAATTTGGTTTCATGTAAATTGAGTTTGGTTTATTACTTATTTAATTTGGTTTAAACCAAAACCATTTCCCTTTAAAATTTTTAAAAAAGTTAGAATAAACAATACTACTTAAATAGATTATAATGAAAACTACATTTTTCAAAACTTAATTAAAAAATAAAACCCGACAAGTAAGAGTACCTATCGGGTTTTAAAGTAAAAAGAGAATTTTTTATTTAAAATATAATTTTCTTGGTGATACTTTTACCTTCTTTAGTTGTTGCTTTAATCAACAAAACTTGATTTTCTCTTGGAATGCCTTCAATTACAACCGAAGTTTGACGGATACTTTCTTTTTGCCATACTAATTTACCTGTAATTTCATACACCGCTACCGATTCTATTTCTTCAGCATAATCAAGTATTAGGTCATTAGGGTTTGTTTTCACATTTAATTCTTGTTGGTTTTTAAATGGGCTTTTAGCCAATGTATTACAACCATACGTATAACTCACTACTAACTTTGGAGCTTTGGTTGAACCACCTTCAAATGAATCTGCGACGCGTTTAGCAGTAGTATTGGTTAAACTAACCCCTTTTCCTTTTATTTTAAAAGCAATGGCATTACCATTTTGCCAATTGGATTTATTGACACAATATTGCACTAAATTCACCAAAGAAGGGGTGCGTTGTCCGGTACCACTTTGATTGGTTGTTGGCCAAGCTACTGGAGACCAACTTACTGTTGTTCCGTAATAGTTTCTCGAACTTACTCCATATGATAAAGCTTCTACATATTCTGCTGCATCGCTTGTATTTTCAACCGCAATTTCTAATTCGCAAGTAGCACTATTCGCTTCGTCTACCGTAAATTGAATGTAAGCACTATTAATAATGGCTCCTTGAGGAATACGAATATTAACAAATCGCAATCCGATATTTTGGTATAACAATCCGTTATAACTGTCATAGGTTAATTCCAAATCAGAGCTATCTGTATACAACCTTCCATCTTGAGCTTCTTCCACATCATCATCTCCTGTAAGAATAGAGAAAGTTTCAGTATTTGTAAAGTTTTCTACATAAATATACTTTTCTACGGAAGCTGTTCTATTCGTAGTATCAGTAACTACAACGGTTATCGTTTGTGTACCTGCTGCAAAATTATAGTTGAAAGCATAAGGAGCAGTAACATCAGAAGCTACATAATTTCCATTTATATACAATTTAGCATCTACAATTCCTCCTCCATCTTCAATTACATTCACATTAATAGCAATATTATTTCCATCCTCATAACATTGTCCATTGGTAATCGATGATAATCCAATTTCAGGTGCTGCTTGATAGGTATTTTTAAAAATTTCGACCACAGCTCCATTACTAGGATTCCACACATCTAAATTGGTTGGTAACACAAACGGATTGGTGTTAGAAACTGAACCAACGGTATCTGCATTGTCAATTTTAATCGTTCGGGCTTCAATTTTATTTTGATCGACAAAAATCAATTTGAATTGGTTGAACGACCCCGAATTTCTAGTCCAACTTTTATTGTCATCATTAGCACGTAAGGGTGCACCCCAACAACCTTCTCCAAGATAAACGGTTCCATTGTTATCATCTCTTACAAAACCTTCGTCATTACCCGATTGCGTTGAGGGTTTTAAAGGCCAAGTAGATTTTACCGTATGCGAATCGCAATCAATCACCATACGCACTTCATTAGTATAAAAAGTTTGTGCCCAAGCATTGTAAACACTCGTTCCTTCCGATTTTGCAGCATTATGAGGTCGCATGGGTTTATGATATTGTGCTCCTTTCCAAATTACATTACTATGGTTTTGCAAATCGTTGTTTAACCAGGTATTTTGATTTCCTGTTACCGAAATTTCAGAATTTAGCGAATACATTCGTATTAAATTCGCTCCAAAAGTAATGGCATAGTAAGAATCTGAGGTAGGAGTATCAAATAAATTATAAATCGTTGAAGCGCCTTCATGGTTTCCTCTAGCGGGAATAATTGGAAACATTCTACCGTCTGAAGCAATGGTTAATTGCCAATCGTCAAACCATTCTTTCCATTGTGCATCATTGTCACTATCTGTCATGTCACCTCCAAAGAAAACAGCATGCGGTTTTAATTTGGCCACTAACTTATTTGCTTTTTGACGAGGTGTTCTGTTGTTTCTAGAATCGCCACCTGCAATAAAAGACAAACGACTCAAATCATTGGGTGTGGTTTTAAACCAAAAACGTTGACTTGTTCCTTGACTATCTTTGATTACAAAATAATAAGCTGTATTTGCGGATAAACCTGTAATTCTAGCAAATTGATTATTCATGCCTCTGTAAGAAATGGAGCGATTTACGGTTTTAGTATTAGGATAGGAATTCCAATTGGTTCCAAAGTCGGTTGTTCCATAATACACCGTTGGATTAGTTCCTGAAATTTGATTCCATGCAATGGTAATGGTAGTACTTGGATTATCCGATAAAATAATACGGTATTTATCATTGCTACTAAAGCCCGTGAGATAACTTAATAAAAAAAATAAAAGGTACTTTTTTTTCATGATTGTTCTATTTGTTTGTAACGTAAAAATAGTTGGATAATGAGAACCAATTTTACATTGAAAAAAACTTAATGATTTTATAATACTCTTAAAAATTATTTAACGAAATAGACATATTTCAATGATGTTTTAGAAAAATCAAAAGTGTATCATTGCTTTCAAAAAATAATGAATTCTAAAAGTATTTTTGTTCTTAAACTATCTGTAGTAACCATTTTTATTGCAAGAGCGTATCAACATTTTTTTTGGGATGTTCCTTATAGAGCCATTTTATGGTATGAAAACTTAATGCGACCAGCGCTCAATTGGTTTCAGGTTGATTGGGAAGACTTTGTTAGCAATACAGAAACAGATACCAAAATTCAATGGATTATTAAAGCAATAGGAATACTCTATTTTATAGCTTCAATCTTAGTACTTGTATATAACCAAAATTCTAAAAAATGGATTAAAGTTGTCCTAACTGTAATTACTATTTGGCAATTTCTTGTCGTCTTTTTGTTTACCAAAGAGTCTTTTTTCCAAATAGGACAATATTTTGAACACAGTTTGCAATTAGGAATGCCTATTCTATTATTATATACTTATTCTAAGTCTTTTTCCATATCAAAAGCATTGGTCTTTTTAAAAGTGATAGTTGGACTCACCTTTTTATGTCATGGTTTGTATGCCTTAGGCTTTTATCCTGTACCTGGAAATTTTATAGACATGACCATTTCCATTTTAGGAGTTACAGAAGAACAAGCCCGATCATTTTTATGGGTTGCAGGAATAATTGATCTATTCATTCTTCCTTTCTTATTTTTTAAAAAAACACTAAAAGTTACTGCAATTTATGCTGTTTTTTGGGGTTTTCTAACAGCTTTAGCTAGAGTTGTAGCCAATTATTCAACAGATTTCCCTTTGGAAACATTACACCAATATGGTTTTGAAACTGTAGTTCGTTTGTGCCATGGTTTAGGACCCTTATTAATTCTATTTCTTTTGAACAAACAAAGTTTGAAAAAGTAAAGCAATTGAACTTAAAAACACAAAGGCTATCTTTTCAGATAGCCTTTGTGTTTTAATTTTAGATATTAATAAACAATCTTTTTTGTAAAAATTTTACCGTTTTGATCGGTTACTTTTACAATTAAAGCTTGATTTTGTCTTTGAACAGAGGCATTGGCATATGTTCTGGAATTAATGTTTTTACTATGTAATACAACTTTTCCAAGTACATCATATATAATTATTTCTTTAATAAATGAAGAAGCTATTACATGAATTCCATTCTGATTTGCAAATACAGAAATAGTTGAAGTATTTTCAAATTCTTGTGTATCTAAAGTAGTATTTCTATATACAATTTCAAAACGATTATTAAATACTCCTGCTTGAGAAGTAAATTGATAATTACCTGCTTTTAAATCGTGAATTACATTCGTAAGGTTATCTTTTAAATAGATATCTTGATTGGTAAATAAGCCGTCAAAATTCTCTAATGAAATAGTAAATGTATCAGAGACGTTAGCCATAAAACCTAAAGGTACTATATCCTCGTTAGTGAAAGGCAAAGCTCTACCTTGAATAACATAGGCTCTATCATTAATTAAATTATATAATTTTGAATTGGAATCTTCCAATGTTAATCCATCAATTGAAGAATCTACGTTATTAGTTGCTCCATTCATGTACCCTAATAAAATTTGATTTACTGGATGAGACGATGCATTTAAATTTAACCAAATACGGTGTTTTTCATTTGATTCTGTAGTTGTAGATCTGAAAAATTGAGTAGAAGCAATAGCATCTCGTCTCATTTCATTATTAAATTCAACCGTAAAAGCATCTAATGAACTAACATAAAAGCCTTGACCCACTTGAATGCTATTATTTGGTGTTGCACCACCTGCTGCAGAAGCTGCTCCTCCTAAAAGTGTGTAAGAAGCAAAATTATTAACTGGATAAGCACCTCCCACTGCTGGAGCGGTATGTGTCCAATAATATAAGGTTCTCACTCTCGCATTCCTTTTTATAAATTCATCCGCATTTATAGGAGAAGCATAAGGATTACCTAGAACATTAAACCCTTTCCCAATTGGATAATTATAAACTCCATTATGAGGCACTCCTGTAAATACACCATTATAAGGCGATGCAATAGACGCACTCCAATTGTTATCTACACGAATGATATATCCTTTACCAGTAATAAAATTATTAGTAGGATCTACCGATTGATAAGCAGTAGGAGTTGTTGTTCCTGTATACAAATATTCATAAAAACGATTGGGGAGTGTATTTGGTGAAAAGGCTAATAATTGTTGTCCTTCAACAGGTGAAGACCAAGCGGTATAATCCAAACGAATCATGGGAGCAGAATTTCTTTTTACAATAACGTTACCTGTGTTGATTGCATGTTTTGCATATTGAAGCAATGCCGCATTATTTTCAATAGTTAAGGTTCCATTTACATTGATATTATCACCCACTCGCAAGGTATGTCCTGCATTAAAAACAACATTAACACCACTATTAACAGTTATGGAACAAGCATCTAAGCTAGCTGTAGAGCTATAGTTTCCAGCAAAAACAACCGCTGTTTTAGGAGTTGGCACTCCATTAGACCAACTAGAACCGTTCCAAGTTGTTGTTGTAGCACCACAATACCAAAAATCAGCTGAAAAGACACCTCTTCCATATGTTGCAGCAAAAACACTAAATTTACTTGGATTGCTTAAATCCTTTTGAATATCCATATCCGTAACTTTTACATTACTCATTCCATTGTATGATTGTCTCCAAACTAAAGCTTGATCATTTGTTGCTGAAGGGTCAAAAGTATTGGCATACCAAACTCCTAAATCGGTACCTATCATCAATTCGTTAGGAGCTAATGGATTTTGGATAAAACATTTTACAGGTAAATCAGGTAAATTACCTTCAATATTGAACCAATTGGTTCCTCCATTTGGTGTATACCAAACATTAGTAACACCATAATTATGAAAGGTTACAAATATTTGATTTTCATTGGCTCCAAATTCTATATCAGATACACTTCCAATAAAATTAGGTCCAGAAATATCAGCCCAAGTTGGTGTTCCGTTTGCATTAGTAACTCGTAATACTTTACTATTTATAGTACCCACAAATAATTTGGAAGAAGTAGTTGTATAAGGAGATACTGTTAAAGACGTAGGAATTCCTGTTAACAAAGCATTTGTTAAACTGGTACGGCTAGCTGGAGCTCCCCCTAAGAAGTTAGAAATCCTTCTAATTTGGATAGCACTTGTACCATAATCATAAAATTCAGAATACACAATATCTTGATTGGAATCCAAAGCCATAGCTGGATAAAACATACCTGCTTGCGTGGTCTCTAAACTTTTGGTAGCATATGCACCACCAATACCCCGTCTATTCATACTTTGATTGTAGACATAATTTGTGATGTAATACTTATCACCATCTTGAGATGCTAAAGGAATTCCACCATCTCCTCCTTGTACTTCAATACTTGGATTAATTCCTGCTGTAGCACCTGTATTAGAAGTAGTATTAGCTGCAAAATAATTAGATCCATTATCTTGTGCTCCTGCAACAAAGAAATCTCCAGAAGTTCCGGATTGACCTTTTGGTGCTACCGCCAAACCAACAAATTGCGTGACATTAAAACCTGTATTTCGAGAAGTAATATTTGATGTAGTACCAGAAGCAAGAGATAATTTAGGACAATAATATACACCTCCATCATTTCCAAATAAAACTTGATCAGTGTCATTTGGATTAAAAATAATAGCATGTTGATCCGAATGTACTAGATTAGCACTACTCCAATTGGAGATTTGCGTCCATGAAGTACCACTATTCGTAGACTTCGCTAAATTAATTCCTCCAGCGACAATAATAGCGTCATTATTTGGATCAGATTCTAAGACTAAATCATAAAATGCTTGAGCACCTGTAAAGCCATATGTTGTAAGACGACTTTCTCCAGAAGCTGGTGGTAATGTAATCGTTGAAACAGAACCAAAAGCATTTGTAGTCATTTCTAGTTTTACCTCAATAGTTGGCGAACTAGAATTGGCCTGAGATAATTGAGATAAAATATAAAACTTATTTGGGTTTGTACTAGATGCTTCCAATTCCACTCTTTCTCCTCCTCCATTTCCAGTAACAGTATGCACTAATGTAAATGTAGCTCCACCATCAGTAGAACGAAAAACTCTTCCTCCTCCATCTCCATAGGTCCAACTATTAGTAGAAGATGCCCACACACCTCCATTGGCATCAATTTCAATATCATTTGGACAAATAGTATTTCCATTTGGAGTTAAAGGAAAAGTCGATTTTGTCCAAGTTTCACCACCATTGGTAGATTTATATACTCCAAAAGTAGTTGGAGAAAAATAGGTATTGGTTCCTATTCCTCCATAATAACCATCTCCTAAAGCCACAAATATTTCCGTGTTACCTCCATTATTTCTTGTAACCACATCGTTTACGACTTGAACACCTTGCACTTCTAAACCAGAAAATTCGCCTTGTATTGCTGGGGTAATCGTTCCTGTTAAATTGGTTAAATTAGCCATCAATAAATCGCCATCTTCTTTAGAAATCATAATAGCAGGTATTGTTGCTCCTGAACCATCGCCAGCCATTGTAAAAACACCGGCACCAGCAGCATTATTCATAATAATTGCTGCAACTGCACCCGCGTTTTGTGCTATTAATACTTTTGATTCAAAAGAACAACTTCCCCTTCTAATTAAAGCAATTTTACCATTCATAGAATTAGCTGTTAAAGCAGTACACGCATCTTCTGTAGGTGCAATACCGTCATTTACCAAAGCTATGGGTGCCGTTATAGGACTTACTGGAGTACTACCAAATGCTGCTAGACCCGTAGTATAGTTCCCAATTACTCCACCGTTTGATGGAGCAATAACTTGCAATCTTTGAATTTGATGATTTACTGAAGAGACAGTTCCTCCTCCAAAAACTTGGAACCATGACAAACCTGCGTCTAACGTTTTCCAGACGCCATTTCCATTAACATCTCCAAAAACATAGGATTCTCCAGTACCTACATACCAAATGTTATTATTATTTGGATCAATAGTAATGTTTTGCACATTCAAATGCTCTGGCAAGGGCATTTTTGTCCAAGTAGATGCTGCATTTGCAATATTTGTATTTTTCCAAAGACCACCACTCACACCTCCTGCAATCACCGTAATTCCATCCGCTGAATTGGTATCAGTTGGATCAAAAATAATTGCCCTAGTTCTACCGCCTACATTGTTAGGGCCTCTTTCAACCCAACTATTATCGGTTCCGTCACCAGGAATTCGCATGGTAGCGGTTTGTAATTTATCATATTCTAAGTCTTTTCTTATATGAGAAATGTTTTCGGGGGTAGGCCTACCTAAATAAGGATTCATTTCTAGCAACCATTCTTGCTCAAAATACTTATTTGGTGGAAGTCCAGCAGCTTTCCTCTCAGCATTTGATAAATTAAAAACTTTTTTAAATGGGTTATTTTCTAAAAATTTTTCGTGTTTTTTTCTAGCATCTTCTATATTTGAATTTTCTGCTATTGTATTCTCTTTTTTAGAACAAGATATAGTAATCAAGAATAATGATACTATAAAGAATAGTATTTTTTTACTCATAGTAATTGGGGGATTAATAACGGAACTAAATTAACAAATTTTATAGTATTTATATAAAAAATATTAAAATTTAATTCATAAGTTTCAATAAAAACAAATAAATAAGAAAAATATGACAACACATCTAGCGCTATTAAGGGGCATTAATGTTTCGGGACATAATATGATTAAAATGGATGTTCTAAAAAAAGCATTAACTGACATTGGCTTTAAAGACGTACAAACCTACATTCAATCGGGAAATGTATTTGTTAAAAGCAAAGAAGAAAACGCCTCAGCAGTGGGATTTCAAATAAAACAAGAAATTTTTAAATCGTTTGGATACGAAGTTCCTGTGATTGTTATTCAGAAAAAAGACTTAGAAGACTGTTTTTCCAATAATTTATTTTTACAAGAAAAAGAAATCGATTCTAAAAAATTGTATGTCGCCTTTATATCTAAAACACTAACTAAAGAAGCAATTAACGAACTAAAAATGAGTCAAGTAAAACCCGATGAATGCATAATTGACAGTAATAAAATCTTTATTAAATATGATAAAGGTGCTGGAAGAACCAAATTTGATCAAAAATATATTGAAAAGAAATTACAAGTAACTGCCACCATTCGCAATTGGAATACCGTTACTAAATTGTTAGAATTATATAAAGAAATAGAAATTTAGCTTACACAAAAGTTAATTGTTTTTTAAATGTCACTTATAAGAATGTTAATCCTAATGATTACTGGTTTATTTTAAGTAATTTTAAGGTATAACAATAAAAAAAAATAACATGAAAAGAAATGCAACAGCCGTTTGGAACGGAGATGTCAAAACTGGAAAAGGAACAATTTCAACACAAAGCAAAACTTTAGACAATACCCAATATTCTTTTAAAACTCGCTTTGAAGATGGCGTTGGTACCAATCCAGAAGAATTAGTTGCCGCTGCACATGCAGGGTGTTTCACAATGCAATTGTCAGCATTTATTGGTGAAAAAGGTTTTACAATTGACGAAATTAAAACCAAATGTGATATTACACTAACAGAAGGCACAATAGTTCAATCACATTTAACAGTAGAAGCAAAAATAAAAGACATTTCTAATGAAGAATTTCAAGAATTGGTCACAAAAGCGGAAGAAAATTGTCCCATTTCAAAATTATTTGATACTGAAATTACATCATCGGCTACTTTGGTATAAAACCCAATTAACCCAAATCATAGAACAACCTCTATTTATTTGATTAAATGGAGGTTGTTTGCATTATGAAAGTGAAGAAAAAAGGATAAAACAAGATTAGATGCAGTAAAATTTTTACATTTGTAAAACGGATGATTTCTCTCCACTTTTAAGAAGGAATTGAAGATTAATAATCTAATAAATTTATCATGTCAGTTTTACAAAAAATGAGCTCGGCAGAAGCTATTGCACTAGAAGACAAATTTGGTGCACACAATTATCATCCACTACCTGTGGTTTTAAGTAAAGGAAAAGGAGTATTTGTTTGGGATGTAGAAGGAAAGAAATATTATGATTTCTTATCCGCATACTCTGCAGTAAATCAAGGACATTGCCATCCAAAAATTATAGATGCAATGACTTTGCAAGCACAAACATTAACTTTAACTTCTAGAGCGTTTTATAATGACAAATTAGGCGTTTACGAAAAATACATTACCGAATATTTTGGCTTTGACAAAGTATTACCAATGAATACTGGTGCAGAAGCTGTTGAAACTGCTCTGAAAATTTGTAGAAAATGGGCTTATGAAAAGAAAGGAATTTCAGAAAATGAAGCTCAAATTATTGTTTGCGAAAACAATTTTCACGGAAGAACTACAACAATTATTTCGTTTTCTAATGATGAAAATGCACGTAAAAACTTTGGACCCTACACTGCTGGTTTTATCAAAATAGCCTATAACGATATTGATGCCTTAGAGAAGGCTATTACTTCTTCAAAGAACATAGCTGGTTTCTTAGTAGAACCTATTCAAGGAGAAGCTGGTGTATATGTCCCAGACGAAGGTTATTTAAGCAAAGCGAAAGCATTATGTGAAGCAAATAATGTTTTATTTATTGCAGACGAAGTACAAACTGGAGTTGCTAGAACTGGTAAATTATTAGCGGTACAACATGAAAATGTTCAACCTGATATTTTAATCTTAGGCAAAGCTTTATCAGGAGGTGCTTATCCAGTATCAGCAGTTTTAACCAATGATTCCATCATGAATGTGATCAAACCTGGCCAACATGGTTCTACTTTTGGTGGAAATCCAGTTGCAGCAGCAGTTGCTATAGCAGCTCTAGAAGTCGTTAAAGAGGAAAATTTAGCATCTAATGCTGAAGCCCTAGGACAGTTATTTAGATCTGAACTGAACAAATACATTACCAATAGCTCCATTTGTTCTTTGGTAAGAGGAAAAGGATTATTGAATGCAATTGTTATCAATGATAGTGAAGAAAGCGAAACAGCATGGAACATTTGCGTTAAGCTTGCTGAAAATGGCTTATTAGCAAAACCAACACATGGCAACATTATTCGTTTTGCACCTCCATTAGTAATGACAGAATATCAATTGTTAGATTGCGTTGGAATCATTATTAATACCTTAAAAGATTTTGAAAAATAAATCAGTTAATTAGATACTATTAAAAAGGGGTTGTAATACACAACCCCTTTTTATTTATATAAATTTATTCTTTCGTTTCTTTTGCGGGTTCTATCTTTTTTGGCTCACTGGCAATCACAGCAGTATTTACGCTATTTTCTTTTTTAACTGTAACAAGCACAGGTTGCTTCATCTGATTTTCTAAAGCTTCACTATATTTTTTTGATACTACTGACCAATTAATATTGTCAAAAATAGTTTCCAAATACTCTTTCCTATTATTTTGATACTGCAAATAATAAGCATGTTCCCATAAATCGATACCTAAAAAAGGTATCCCTTTAGTTTTAGCATCATTCATCAATGGATTATCTTGATTGGATGTTGTAACTATTTTCAATTCTCTATTTTTAGTCACTATCAACCAAACCCATCCCGAACCAAAATGAGTATTCCCTTCCGATAGCAATTTTGTTTTGAAATTGGAAAAAGAGCTATAGCTTGCATTGATAGCCTCTAGAAGTTCTCCAGATGGTGATTTAGCACCTTTAGGCTTTAGAATTTGAAAAAACAACGAATGATTGTAATAACCTCCAGCATTATTTTTGAGAATTATTTCTTCTGGACCAACTTTTGACAAGATTTCCTCTATGGTTTTTCCTTCCCATTGTTTATTCCCATCTACTTGCTTGTTCAAAATGGAAGTATATCCTAAATAATGTTTTGAATAATGCAACTCCATGGTTCTTCCATCGACAGCTGGCTGTATTGCATCATAAGCATAAGTTAAAGGCACCATTTGAAAGCTTTTACCTTTTGCTTTTACCTCATTTGGATTACCAAATGAAACAGAAACTGTTGCTTCTGGTTCTGGAAGTTGTACTTCTACTAAATTGCCTTTATCCTTACAGGAAAAAATAAATAAAATAAGAATTATACAAGAGTAATGTTTTCTCATAAATTACGTTCTCTCATTAATTCGTTAATAATATCGATATATTTTTGTTTTGCTTCCTCAATTGTAAGATGCTTGACTTGAATCCAAGCATTCAATTTAAAAGCATTGATTAAATCTTGCGGATTTTGAATGGAAATGTTAGACTCACCGCTTGTAGCCTGTTTATACAATCCATATAAAACCAATTGTATATCTTGTGGCACCGATTCTTGTGGTACCAATTGTGCATTAACAAATGCTTCTTTAAATAAAGTATCTAAATCTTTATTACTCATTTATTTTTTTACAAATAACGGTTTTTGCACCTATTGCTTTTTCTCCTAATTTCACATTAACTTCCGTTCCAAGAGGTAAGTAAATATCAACTCTTGAACCAAACTTAATAAATCCAGCATCTTTTCCTTGAACTGCTCGCATTCCTTCTTTCGCATAATTAATAATTCGTCTTGCTAAAGCACCAGCAATTTGACGGTACATAATTTCTCCATATATACGATTATTAATCACAACAGTTGTACGTTCATTTTCTTCACTCGCTTTTGGATGCCAAGCTACCAAATATTTACCTGGGTGATATTTACTATACTTTACTACTCCATTAACAGGATAACGTGTAACATGTACATTTATGGGAGACATAAAAATAGAAACCATTAATCGTTTGTCTTGAAAATATTCAGGTTCATACACTTCTTCAATAACCACCACTTTACCATCCACTGGTGCCAAAATATGGTTATCACTATTGTCTGCCTCTCTTTTTGGATTTCTAAAAAACTGAAGAATCAACACTAAAAAAACTAAAGCAAGAACAATCAAACCAATTCTCAACCATTGGATAGCTATCAAATCTGACGCAAAAACAACCGCTACAACTAAAATAAGCGTTATTAAAATAATTTTGGCTCCTTCTTTATGAAACATAATATAAAATTAAATAAAACAAATTAATAAATGGCACTACAAATATAATACTATCTAAACGATCTAAAATTCCACCGTGACCGGGCATAATATTTCCAGAATCTTTGATTTGAGCAACACGCTTCAATTTAGATTCTATCAAATCTCCAAGTGTACTAAAAATACTAACAATTATAGCAATTATTATCCAAATGTATATATTTTTTGTTTCAATATAATATTTAGATAAAATTAGACTACAAATTATTGTAAAAATCATTCCACCAACAAAACCTTCAATTGTCTTTTTAGGAGAAACACTAGGGAATAATTTTCTTTTACCAAAATTTTTACCTACTAAATAAGCAAAAGTATCATTTGTCCAAATACAAATAAAAATAGTAATTAAAATTTTTTCATTGTATCTATTACCTTTTCCAATACAAATATAATTCGTCAGAATAAATGGAATAATGACATAGCCCAACAACAATACATAACGCGTACCTAATTTAAAGTTGGTTTTCTTAGCATCATAAAGATACAGCAATAGCTTTATTGCCATAATTATAGAAAATAAGCTAATTGCTGTCCAAATCCATATATCAATTTTATTTTTATCCCATAAGAAATAATACAGCAGCAAAGCTATTGGTACACTTACAAAATAATTTAAGTTAGCTAATTTGCAGAACTCATACACTGCAATAATCAAAAAAACACCAAAAAGAATAGCTAAACTCTCTTTAGAATATAGGATACAGCTTAATAACAAGACAATATAAACAGTACCTGAAATTGCCCTCTTTAATGTTTCATTCATATTAAAGATCTTCTAATAAAAGCAAGTATAAATTTTTATGACTACTGCCATAGTGTAAAAAATCTTCTTCCTTTACTTTTTCGAAGTATTTTATTGTAGTAATATTAGTTGGATATTCTTTATCATACTTTTTCTTAATATGACGCAATCCTTCGCTTTTATTAGCCACTAATTGACTCGTAGTAGCTAAAACAACCATATTAGTAGGTAAATCTGCAGGTCTATAATGCTTTAATTGATTGGAAGAAAAAAGTACAGATCCTTCATCAGCAATTAAATTTTCACAAGTTGAAAAGTAAAATTTTGCACCATTTGAAGGTTTTTTGTAAGTCAACTTATTTTCCTCTAACAAATGAAACAATTGAGGTTCATAGCACATGACCTCACTTTCGAACCAATCATTTTCTTCTAATATATTGATAAAATTTTCACTTACTTCATTTAAATTTTCACAATATATAAACTTCCCACCATTTTTTTTAAAGTGGTGGGTAAACATTTCATCAATGGGTAATTTAACTTCTGGTGCATAAGGGCTTTTTTCATCATCTTTATTGCCCTTTGATGTATGGCCAGAGTTTCCAAAAATTTTTCTAAAAAGACTCATGTATTTTTAGTAGGTGATTGATTCTTGCGCGAACCAAAGATAAAAAAAAACTTAGTTCTTTACGGATAAAGAACCAAGTTTTTTTAAAATTGACTCGACTGTAATTTATAACAATCTATTCTGTAGTGATTTCAATCGTTTTTTCATGTGGTCTATTCCCAAAGATTGTTTCTAAATCATCTTTAAAAATAACTTCTTTTTCGATTAAAATATCTGCTAACTGAATTAATTTATCTTTATTTTCCTCCAATAATTGAACCGCTCTCTTATATTGTGTTTCAATTAATAATGAAATTTCATCATCGATTACTCTGGCAGTTTCTTCAGAATATGGTTTTGAAAAATTGTATTCGCTTTGACCTGAAGAATCGTAATACGTTATATTTCCTAACTTATCATTCAATCCATAAATTGTAACCATAGCACGAGCTTGCTTGGTAACTTTTTCTAAGTCACTCAAAGCTCCTGTTGAAATCTTATTAAATATGACTTTTTCAGCCGCACGACCACCCATAGTAGCACACATTTCGTCTAGCATTTGTTCTGGTCGTACAATTAATCTTTCTTCGGGTAAATACCAAGCTGCTCCTAAACTTTGTCCTCTTGGAACAATCGTTACTTTCACTAAAGGTGCTGCATGTTCTAACATCCAACTTACAGTTGCATGACCTGCTTCATGAATTGCAATAGCTCTTTTTTCTTCTGGAGTAACAATCTTATTCTTTTTCTCCAAACCACCTACAATTCGATCTACAGCATCTAAGAAATCTTGTTTATCTACAGCTTTTTTATCTTTTCTCGCAGCAATTAAAGCAGCTTCATTACATACATTTGCAATATCAGCTCCAGAAAATCCAGGTGTTTGTTTTGCTAAAAATTCCGTATCTAATTCTTCTGATTTTTTTATGGGCTTTAAATGCACTTCAAATATTTCCTTACGCTCTCTAATATCTGGTAAATCAACGTAAATTTGTCTATCAAAACGTCCAGCGCGCATCAAAGCTTTATCCAACACATCTGCCCTATTGGTAGCTGCTAAAACAATAACATTAGTATTGGTACCAAAACCATCCATTTCAGTTAATAACTGATTCAACGTATTTTCTCTTTCATCATTCGAACCAGACATATTATTTTTTCCACGCGCTCTACCTACAGCATCAATCTCATCGATAAAAATAATCGCAGGAGATTTTTCTTTAGCTTGTTTGAATAAGTCCCTCACACGTGATGCTCCAACACCTACAAACATTTCCACAAAATCTGAACCTGACAAAGAAAAGAAAGGTACTTTTGCCTCTCCCGCTACTGCCTTAGCCAATAATGTTTTTCCAGTTCCTGGAGGACCAACTAATAATGCACCCTTAGGTATTTTACCACCAATTGATGTGTATTTTTCAGGATTTTTCAAAAATTCGACAATTTCTTGTATTTCTTCTTTTGCTCCTTCCAATCCAGCAACATTTTCAAAAGTTACTTTAACATCATTCTTTTCATCAAATAGTTTTGCTTTGGATTTTCCAATACTAAATATTTGACCGCCTCCACTTCCAGAACCACCTGACATTCTTCGCATCATGAAAATCCAAAGACCTGCTAACAAAAGGAAAGGAAGCAACAAAGACAAAATATCACCCCAAATACCTTCGGGTTCTTTAGCATAAGTATTTAATAATTTTTTATCGTAAGCTGCTTTTAAACTTTCTTGAAAGGTCTTTAAATCACCAATTTCAAAATAATAATGAGGCCCTTTTTCATTTAGGTTACCCATCACATCGTTTTTAGCATCTTTGTGCTCTTTATTTCCTAAAGCTTCTTTTTTCAGAAATACTTGAGCTTTGGTATTACTAAAAACAACTTTATCCACTTGACCTGAATCTAAAAACTCATAGAATTTAGATAAAGTGGTTGGTTTTGGATTACTAAAGTTGAATCCATTACCAAATACATTAATTAATAAGAATACACCAAGAATAAGTCCGTATATCAACCACGGACTAATTTTTACTTTTGGACTTTTATTTTCAGACATAATTTCTTTCTAATATTTACTTTCTATTGAAGTTATTTTTGCGTCACCCCAAAGGCTCTCTATATTATAATATTCGCGGATATGTGTTTGGAAAACGTGTACTACTACATTTACAAAATCCATTAACACCCATTCCCCATTTTCTAAGCCTTCGACATGCCACGGTTTTTCTTTCAGTTCTTTAGACACCACTTTTTGAATGGAATTTGCGATTGCAACTACTTGGGTATTAGAGTTACCATTACAAACAATGAAATAATCGCATACTGTGTTATCAATTTCTCTAAGATCTAAAATATCTATATCAGCTCCTTTTACATCTTCAATTCCCTTAATGATATTTACTACTAAATCGTCGTTACTATTATTTTTTGCCATTTAAATTTTATAAGTTTATGCAAAGTTACCAATTTTTGTCTTTATTTTTGAACCTTAACATAAGATTAAAAATAAAACTTTACATTTTTTGTAAATGAATATTATCAAACTCAATGCCATAGACTCCACAAACAATTTTTTAAAAGAATTGTCAGCTACTCAAACCTTGGATAACTTCACAACTGTTGTAACCCAAAACCAACTAAAAGGAAAAGGTCAACGAGGAGCCACTTGGAGCTCTGAAGATGGTAAAAACCTAACATTTAGCACATTTATAAATCACACTTCGGCATCTACAAACGAACTATTCGCCTTCAACATTGTGGCATCAATAGCAATAGTAGAAGTTTTAAAAAAACATCAATTGTCACAATTGCATATCAAATGGCCAAACGACATTTTGTCAGAAAATAAAAAAATTTGTGGCATTTTAATCGAAAATACAATTAAATCAGACGGAAGTATTCATTGCATTATTGGTATAGGCTTAAATGTGAATCAAATGGCTTTTGAAAATTTACCAAAAGCATCCTCCATGGCAATTTTAAAAAATACGATTTTTGATAAAGAGGTTCTTTTAAATGAAGTTTTAACATCTTTAAAACAACATTATCATCAATTACAACATTCCGATTTACTTTGGAAAAAATATCATTCGTACCTCTATAAAAAAGGGACGCCTGTTGCTTTTGAAGATACTTCAAAAAAACAATTTATGGGAATCATTCAAGGCGTTTCTAGTTTTGGAAAACTAATCGTATTACTTGAAGATGACATCATTAATGAATACGATATTAAAGAAATACAAATGTTGTACTAATCCAAATTCTTAAAACTTAACAAAGACTTGTTAAACATTGCAATAAAGTTTTTGTTTTTAAGTACTTTTGCAAACGTTTTAAATTACTACAACAGAAATGGACAAAAAAATATTCTCTTTTTTATTCTCTACACGTTTAATGGCTGTTTTATTTATAGTATTTGCAGCAGCAATGGCCGCTGGAACTTTTATAGAAGATGCCTACAATACGGAAACCGCTCGAATTATAGTTTACAACGCTTGGTGGTTTGAGGTTATTATGGCATTTTTTGTCATTAATTTTGCTGGAAACATAAAAAGATATCAATTGTACAAAAGAGAAAAATGGGCTACTTTTCTCTTACATCTTTCATTCTTATTTATTTTAATTGGAGCTTTTATTACACGCTATGTGAGTTTTGAAGGCATGATGTTAATTCGTGAAGGTGAAACCGAAAATAAATTTTATTCTGACAAAACTTTTGTATATGGTTTCGTAGACGGTAAATACAATGGTGAAATGAGGAGACGTTCTTTTGAGAAAAGTAATTATTTTGCTCCAGAAGATGTAGCTTGGTATTTAAAACCTTTGTTCTCAAATGATTTTACTATTAAAGGAGATTTTAATCAAATTCCATTTAAAATAGAATACGAACAATTCATTATGAATGCTAGTGAATCTATTAAAGAAGATACTAACGGAATGTATTATCTAAAATTAGTAGAATCTAGTGATGGCTCAAGACACGAACATTACCTAAAAGAAGGTCAAGTTCAAAATATTCATAACATTTTATATGCTTTCAACCAACCTACAGATGGAGCTATTAATATCTTCTATGCGAATAATAGCTTGACTTTGAAAACTCCATTTGCTGGTAATTATATGAAAATGGCCGACCAATCACAAGGTATCGTAAGCAAAGACACCATTCAATCTTTGCAACTTCGATCTTTATACAATCTTGCAGGCAGCCAATTTGTTTTTCCAGAAGCACCTAAAAAAGGTACCATCACATATCAATCTAATAATAATTATAGCGACAAACAAACTCAAGACGCCTTAGTTGTTAAAGTTATTAGTCAAGGTAAAGAAGAAAAAGTTACCTTGTTAGGTTCCAAAGGAAGACAAGGTGTTCCACAAACCGTTACTATTGGAGATTTAGATTTCACTTTGTTTTATGGAAGTAAAATCTATGAAACCCCTTTTGCAGTTAAACTTGAAGATTTTATAGCTGAAAAATATCCAGGAAGTGAGAAAAGTTTTTCTGCTTTTAAAAGTAAAGTTGAAATTCAGGATACAGAAAAAAATAATATTTTTAGAGACAGCATCTACATGAACAATGTTTTAGACTACAGAGGATATCGCCTTTTCCAAGCGAGTTATGATAGAGATGAAAAAGGTACTCATTTGTCAGTGAACCACGATCAATTGGGAACTTGGACTACTTACATTGGTTACTTCTTATTATACATTGGTTTAATGGCAATTTTATTTGATAAAAACACACGATTTGGAGATTTAAAAAAGAAAATAAATAAAATTAAAGAAAAGAAAAACAGTTTAATGACAGTGCTTTTATTCTTTATTAGTGCTTTAGGTTTTTCCCAAGAACATACTCATGAAACCGAAACAACTGATGCTAAAAAAGCATTTGAATTTCTTTCAAAATATAAAGTTTCAGAAGAACATGCCACAGAATTTGGAAAAATGGTCATTCAAGATCAAGGTGGTCGAATGAAGCCTATTAATACTTTTTCATCTGAACTTCTAAGAAAAGTATCTAAAAGTGATACATATAATGGAATGAATTCGGATCAGGCATTTATTTCCATGACACAATTTCCGCAATATTGGTATACTGTTCCCATTATTTATTTAAAAAGAGGGAATGACAGTATTCGAAAAATTGCAGGCATTGATAAAGCAGCAAAATTTGCTGCTTTAATTGACTTTTTTGATGCTAAAGGAAATTATAAATTAGCTCCTTATTTAGATGATGCGTATGAAGCGCAAGTTCCTAATAATTTTCAAAAAGATTTTATAGAAGCAGATAAAAAAGTAAATCTTTTGTATGATGCGTTAAGTGGCAAAATTTTACGTGTTTTCCCTATACCAAATGATAAAAACAACAAATGGATTTCCTATTTAGAAGTGAATGATTCTACTAAAACAGCTTTAGATAGCATCAAAAATATTGTTCCTTTTTATTTAGATGCCGTTTCCAAAGCAAGCCAAAGTAAAGATTACAAACTTCCTAATTCTATTTTAAAAGGATTAAAAGCCTATCAAAAAAAATATGGTAGCGCTGTAATGCTTTCTGATCAAAAAATTGATGCGGAAGTAATGTATAATAAATACGATATTTTCAAAAGATTATTCTACCTGTACATGCTAGCTGGAGTTTTAATGTTAGGCTTTGCTATTTATCAATTGTTCACATCTGCTAAATGGATTCATTATACGGTAAACTTTTTTCATGTAACTATAGTACTCTTATTTTCCTTACACACTTTAGGTTTAATAGCACGTTGGTATGTATCGGGTCATGCACCTTGGAGTAATGCGTATGAAAGTATGATTTATGTAGCTTGGTCAACTATGTTTTTTGGTGTAGCTTTCAGTAGAAAGTCCAAATTAACATTATCTGCAACAGCTTTTGTTACTTCGATGTTGCTTATGGTTGCACACTGGAGTTGGATGGATCCAGAAATTGGAAATTTACAACCCGTTTTAAATTCATATTGGTTAATGATACACGTTGCCGTTATTGTGGCAAGTTATGGACCTTTTACTTTAGGAATGATATTAGGTTTAGTTGCTTTATTTTTAATGATTTTTACCAATAAAAATAACAGCAAAAAAACAAAATTAGCAATAGATGAATTAAGTTACATAAATGAAATGGCGTTAACAGTTGGTTTAGTTATGTTAACAATTGGTAACTTTTTAGGTGGTCAATGGGCCAACGAGAGTTGGGGACGCTATTGGGGTTGGGACCCAAAAGAAACCTGGGCATTAATTAGTATTTTTGTATATGCATTTGTCATTCATGCTAGATTAGTACCAGGATTAAGAGGCAAATGGTTCTACAACTTTGCCAGTGTTTTGGCTTTTGCTTCAATTGTAATGACCTATGTAGGAGTGAACTTTCACTTAAGTGGGTTACACTCTTATGCTTCGGGTGAGAGACAAAATGTTACCTATTATTTATACATATTCGCTGGAGTGATTGTTATTGGTATATTAGCTTCAATAAAATATAAAAAATACTTCAAGAAATAAACTTGTATACTTTATAAAATAAAAAACTCCGAGAATGTTCTCGGAGTTTTTTATTATGTTGAAAAAGTAATTGTACTACTTAATAATTTCAATTTTTTGAGCTTCTTCAATATTTACACTATCAAAGAAACCTTGTTCTCCCATCCATTCATCACTATAGATTTTACTCATGTATCTTGAACCGTGATCTGGGAAGATTACTACAATATTACTATCTTTTGTAAATTCACCTTCTTCTGCAAATTGTTTTACAGCTTGCATCGCAGCACCTGAAGTATATCCTACAAAAAGCCCTTCTTTTCTTGAAATCTCTCTAGCAGTATGTGCACTTTCTTCATCAGAAACTTTGATGAATTTATCAATCATATCAAAATCAGTAGCTGTAGGAATTAAATTCTTTCCTAAACCTTCAATTCGGTATGGGTAAATTTCTTCACTATCAAATTCTTTTGTTTCGTGGTATTTTTTCAATACTGAACCGTAAGCATCAACACCTAAAATTCTGATATTCGGATTCTTTTCTTTTAAGAAACGAGCTGTTCCAGAAATAGTTCCACCCGTTCCACTACAGGCTACTAAGTGTGTAATTTGACCTTTGGTTTGTTCCCAAATTTCTGGCCCTGTAGTATTGTAATGTGCATCAATATTTAAGTCATTAAAATACTGATTGATATAAATAGAACCTTTGGTTTCTTCATGTAAGCGCTTTGCAACACTATAATAGGATCTTTTATCATCTGCAGAAACATTTGCTGGGCAAACATATACTTTTGCTCCCATAGTACGAAGCATGTCTATTTTATCTTTAGATGATTTGGAACTTACCGCTAAAATACAATCGTATCCTTTGATGATACTAACCATTGCTAAACTAAATCCTGTATTACCAGAAGTCGTTTCAATGATGGTATCGCCTGGTTTTAAAATACCTCTTCGTTCTGCTTCATTAATAATATATAATGCGATTCTATCTTTTGTAGAATGACCTGGATTAAAAGCCTCTACTTTTGCATAGAAATTGCCCTCTATATTTTCAGTTACTCTATTTAATTTAATTAGAGGTGTATTACCGATTAACTCTAAAACATTGTTGTAGGCATTTATTTCTTCTCTCATAAAAACTAAATTATATTTGAGGTAAATTATCGTGTTTTAACAACCCCAAAACCCTGCAAATTTAACAAAAAAAAATTAACTACTTCTTAATATTCTCTAAATCTAACAAAAAACTAAATTCTTTAGCCACTTCTTTAAGGGCCTCAAAACGTCCTGAAGCACCACCATGCCCAGCATCCATATTAGTATGCAAGAATAATAAATTTTTATCAGTTTTTGTAACTCTTAATTTGGCAACCCATTTTGCTGGTTCCCAGTATTGCACTTGTGAATCATGTAAACCTGTGGAAACATACATATTTGGATACGCTTGAGCCACTACATTATCATAAGGTGAATAGGACTTCATATAGTCGTAATATTCTTTTTCATTTGGATTTCCCCATTCGTCATATTCTCCTGTCGTTAAAGGAATACTATCATCCAGCATTGTTGTTACCACATCTACAAAAGGCACTTGAGCGATTACTCCATGATATAATTCTGGAGCCATGTTAATAATTGCCCCCATTAAAAGACCACCTGCCGAACCACCTTCAGCATAAAGATGTTCTGCTGAAGTATATTTTTCAGCAATTACATATTTAGAACAATCTATAAAATCAGTAAATGTATTTTTCTTTTTCAATAATTTACCATCTTCATACCATTGTCTTCCTAAATCTTCTCCACCTCTAATATGAGCAATGGCATAAATAAAGCCTCTATCTAATAAGCTTAAACGTGTAGTTGAAAAATAAGGATCCATAGACGCTCCATACGAACCATACGCATATAATAAGAATGGATTAGACCCGTCTTTTTTCATTCCTTTTCGGTACACCATAGAAATAGGCACTTTGGTACCGTCGGTTGCTGTAGCCCAAATTCGTTCTTCTACATAGTTATTTTTATCAAACTTACCTCCTAAAACTTCTTGTTCTTTTAAAACCACTTTCTCTTTGGTTTTCATATTAAAATCAATTACCGACGAAGGAGTTGTTAAGGATTGGTAAGCATAACGCAATACATCTGTATCAAAATCTGGATTGGTAGTTGTGTAAGCAGTATAGGTTTCACTTTCAAAAGGTAAATAATAAGCGCCTTCTCCATTCCAAGGTCTAATTTGAATTTTATTTAATCCATTAGAACGTTCTTCTACCACTAGGAAATCTCTAAAAATATCAATTCCTTCTAAAAGCACATCTTCTCTATGTTCAATTACATCTACCCAGTTTTCCATCCCAGTAGCATTTTCAGGAGTTTTCATCAGTTTGAAATTGGTCGCTTTATCTTTATTGGTTACAATATAAAAGCTATCACCAAAGTGAGAAATACTGTATTCTAAACCTCTCGTTCTTTTTTGAAACATTGTAAAAGTACCATTCGGTTTGTCGGCTTCTAAAAATTGATACTCCGAAGTTAACGTACTTGAAGAACCAATTACAATATATTTTTTTGATTTTTCTTTGTAAACAAAACAATAAAATGTATCGTCTTTTTCATGATAAACCAATTCGTCTTGTTTCACATCTGTATGTAATACATGTTTGTAAATCATGTCGGAACGCAAGGTTTTCGGATCTTTTTTCGTGTAGAAAAAAGTTTTATTATCACTTGCCCAAGTAGTTCCTCCAGTTGTATTTTCAATTAATTCAGATAAAACTTCACCTGTTTCTAAGTTTTTAACTTGAATCATATATTGTCTTCTAGAAACCAAGTCCACTCCAAAAGTCACCCATTTATTATCTTCACTCACGCTCAAGCCGCTTAAGTTGAAATACGCTTGTCCTTTAGCCAATTCATTACAATCGAACATAATTTCTTCTTTGGCTTCTAAACTTCCTTTTTTACGAGCATAAATAGGATAATCTTTGCCCGTTTCAAAACGTGTAATATAATAATATCCATTATAAAAGTAAGGAACCGAAGTATCATCTTCCTTAATTCTCGCTTTCATTTCCTTGAATAAATCGTCCTGAAGTTGCTTAGTATGAGCTGTCATAGCTTCATAGTATTCATTTTCTTTATTCAGGTAATCAATAACTTCTTTGTCTTCTCTTTGGTTTAACCAAAAATAATTATCTGTACGAATGTCACCGTGTTTTTCTAACGTATGCGGAACTATTTTTGCAATAGGTGGTTGAATTTCTGTTTTCATTTCTTCCTGTTTGTCTTTACATGAAGAGGCAAAAATAATAGAAATGACAACAAAAAAAGAGATTTTTTTCATGAAGTTATACATTTAAAGTTAACAGCTAATTTAGTATTTTTGTACTAATAAAAAAATTAAAAATTATGTTTGGAGACCTTATGGGAATGATGGGTAAAATTAAAGAAACCCAAGCCAAAGTAGAAGCTACAAAAAAACGTTTGGATACCGTTTTAATTGATGAAAAAAGTAGCGACGGACTACTTGAAGTAACACTAACTGCTAATCGCAGTATTAAATCGATACAAGTTAATGATGCTTTATTACAAGACAAAGAAATGCTTGAAGATTATTTAGTAACGGTTTTAAACAAAGCCATTGAAAAAGCAACTAATGTAAACGAAGCAGAGTTAGCGGCAGTAGCTAAAGAAGGTATGCCAGATATTCCTGGCATGGATTTATTTAAATAAAATAGGGTTTCTATCTGAACATTTTATTGGTTCAGATAGAAACTTACAATTTACTTGATTAAATTTTTAACTACAGTTTCAGCAGCATGCAAACCAAATAAAGCAGGCATCCAACTATTGGTTCCATAAAAAGACTTTTTAAAATTGGTTCCATCGGTAGTTTTAATACTTGTATAATCCGGACGTTCGTCTGAATATACCACTTTAACTCCTTTTGAAATTCCTTCAGCTTTTAAACGCTTTCTCACGTTTTTAGCTAACGGACAATATTCGGTTTTACTAATATCTCTTACTTTTACATTTTCGGCATTGTATTTCCCTCCTGCTCCCATATTGCTAATCACTTTTACTTTCTTCCTTTTACAAGCAATAATTAAGTTTAGCTTTGGAGTTACACTATCAATACAGTCTAAAACATAATCAAACTCTGGTGTAACTAATTCAAAAGCTCTTTCAGGAGATAAAAACTCTTGAATACGCGTCAATTTTAATTCCGGATTAATATCCAATAAACGATCACCTACTATTTTCACTTTGGGTTCACCCACTGTAGAGTGTAAAGCAGGTAACTGACGATTTATATTGGTAATATCAACTGTATCACCATCCACTATAGTCATGCTTCCTACTCCTGCACGTGCTAAAAATTCGGCAGCAAAACTACCAACACCACCTAAACCTACTACTAATACATTTGCATGGGTTAACTTATGCATTCCTTCTTCTTTAAATAATAAAACTGCTCGTTCTTGCCACTTTGCCATTTATCTTTCTGTTTAAATTTTTTAATTGTTTAAAGGTTTAAAATTCTCTTTTAAATGTTGCTTCAAAATTGTTCTTCACTATTTGTTTGAGTTCATTGATAGGTATATTTTTCATTTCTGAAGCTTTTTCATACACTTGAGCAATGGTTTCTTCAATAGTATCGGTTTCTAAAAAAAATCGATCCATGGGTACTTTTTGAAACACAGTTTCTAATTCTGGATTTCGTAATAAATATTTACCAAAAGACAAATAAAACCCATTATCTAAAAGCGATTGCGCGACTTGCTCATTTTTGGAAAAACCGTGTATGATCATCGGATTTTGAACATTCATTTCCTTTTTCACGGCAATTACTTCCTGATAGGCAGCTACACAGTGCAAAATTACAGGTTTATTTGTTTTTTGTACCAATGCTAATTGGTCTTTAAAAACCTCTAATTGTTTTTCCAGAGGAATTTCGATGCGTTTGTCTAAGCCACATTCACCTAAAGCAATACAATTTATTGATGCCAATTTCTCTTCAATGCAAGCTAAATCTTTTTCGATTCGATCTTCATCAATATACCAAGGATGAATGCCTATGGAATAGTTGGGAATACTTTCTTGAAATTCCCAAGGATATTGATTGACGACTTCGTAAACTGAAGCTTCATTTGTAGAGGAATGTGTATGTAAATTAATAAATTGCATTAGTCATGAAATTTTTTAACTCCAGCTTCGATAGCAATATTCAAATCATTTTCTAAAGGAACTATCGGGCAGGAATATTTATGATTGTAAGCACAATAGGGATTATAGGCTTTATTAAAGTTAATCACAACTTTGTCTGTTTTTGGGATTCGCATATCAATGTAGCGTCCACCAATATAACTCTCTTTACCACACGTTACATCTGAAAAAGGCAAAAACAAATAATCCTTAAAACCATGCCTTTTAGACAATTCAAGATTTTGATACACATTCAATTGAAATGTTTTCCCTTCCAATTCAAAATACAACGTACCAAACTTCACATACATCGGTGTTCTATCTGTAGACGTTTTCATTTTGAAAGGTTTTTCTTTTTTTGCTTTTTTAAAGGTCGCTTCAACAATTAATTTTTCATTAATTGGATAAAAATCCAATCCTTTAAACTGCACTCTATCTTCTTCTGTTAACGGACTCTCATCAGCATCTGCAAATTCAGCATTCATCTTTTTTTGAAATTCATATACAGCTTCTACTTCGTTATTTTGTGCGAAAGAAAAACTTATCCAAAACAGAACTATCCCAATTCTCAACATCTCTTTTTTTTGCAAAAATATATATTTTGACTTATATAATTTTAAAAAACCGATTTTGTACCTTTGAAAATCAATCCCAATCATGATACAAAAAGCATTTTTCAAGTACATCGAGAACTTCAAAGGTTTTTCTAGAGAAATCTGGATTTTAACCTTGATTACCTTCATTAACAGAGCTGGAACCATGGTGTTACCGTTCTTATCCAAATATTTAAAAGAAGACCTTAATTTCACTCTAGATCAAGTAGGATGGATTATGGTGAGTTTTGGTTGTGGTTCGATGTTAGGCTCATGGTTAGGTGGAAAATTATCGGATAAAATTGGTTTTTACAAAATAATGATATTTAGTTTGCTTACGAGCGGACTCATGTTTTTTGGTTTACAACACATTACCACTTATGAAGGTTTATTAGTTGCTATTTTTTTAATCATGACCATAGCGGATATGTTTCGACCTGCTATGTTCGTTTCTTTGGCCGCTTATGCCAAACCAGAAAATCGCACACGTGCCCTAACCTTAGTTCGTTTAGCTGTTAATTTAGGTTTCGCAGCTGGTCCTGCTTTGGGTGGCTTGATTATTATGAATATTGGTTACCAAGGTTTATTTTGGGTAGATGGTTTTACTTGTGTAACTGCCATTCTTATCTTTTGGATTATGGTAAAAGAAAAACAACACTCCTCTTATTTAAACAAAGAAAATCCTGGAGAAATTTTAACAGCATCTGTTTTTAAAGATGGTCCATTTTGGACGTTCCTAATTATGTGTTTGATTAATGGAATTATCTTTTTTCAATTATTCTCTACCTTACCTATTTATCACAAAGAACAATTCAACTTAACAGAATTTCGCACAGGCTTATTGTTAGCTTTTAACGGAATTCTTATATTCTTTATGGAAATGCCAATTGTAAGCTATATTGAACGTAAAAAATTTGATAAAGTAAAAGTGGTTACCGTTGGAACTTTTATCATGGGATTATGTATGTACCTCCTTATAATTAACCAATGGGAAATAGTACTATGGATTATGATGTTTTGTATGACTTTTGGAGAAATGCTTGCTTTTCCCTTTTCCAATTCCTTTGCAATGAGTCGCGCACCAAAAGGACATGAAGGTCGCTATATGGCTATATTTACCATGAGTTATAGTTTTGCACATATTTTATCTGCCAAAACAGGTTTCTTTATTATTGATTATTTTAAGAGCTATCAATACAATTGGTTTTTTATGGGGAGCTTAGGTATAATCGGAACACTACTGGGTTATTGGACCTTATTATTAATAAAAAAAGAAAGCAAAGTATAACTACTTTGCTTTCTTTTTTATTGTTTTATCTCTATAAAATTATTCTTTTACAACTTTAAAACTTTTATGAGCATTATCGGAATTAACTGTAACAATATAAGTTCCATTAGACAACGTAGACATATCTATCTTTTCTAAAGATGAAGTATTCTTTACATGTTTTACCTCTTGTCCTATCAAATTGTGTATTGTAACATCGAAATTATTTCCATTTTCAGAAGTAATTACAAAAGAGTCTTTTACTGGATTTGGATAATAATTAAAGGATGATAACTTATTTGACGACACTGATAAAAGGTCATTCACATTAATCCCAAAAAGAAGGTTATTGGGTGTAGCCTGGGAAACACCTACAACAATTGTTTCTCCTGGAACAACATCAGTTGATAGAAATAAACCACCTGCTAAAGAACTGGTTGAACCTGCTGCACTAGCATCATTTGTAAAAAAATCATATGCTAAACCAATAGGCAAACCTGTATTTAAATCGATACTTGAAATAGTATCATTATTTGGAGGACCTTGATGATAAATATATAATAATCCAGAGCCGTCTACTGCAGCTCCATACATACCTGTAAAACCATGTGTAGCAGCTGGTATTACAGACAATTGATTACCCGCCATATCAACAGCAGCGATATCTGTAGCAAAGTTTGCAATCCAAAAACCACCAGCACCACTATTCAATGAAGCGTCATACGTACAAAATCTTGCTTGTGCACTAGAAGTTGTTGTAATACTGATAGTACTTGTTAGCATTCTTGTTACTGGGTCTACAACATAAATAGAAGAACCAGCTGTACCACAATATACATTGGTGCCATCTGTAGTCATCGATCGAGTACCGCTTAAACCTGCAACCTGAAAAGTTTCAATGAATGCTCCTGCATTACTGAGTACATGAATGTTACTTGAATTCCATGCAGATACCCAAAATTGATTGTTAATAAAAACAATTCCAGCATTTCCTTGGGCACCGATTGCTGTTCCTATATCATATAAAAACTCAGTGGTTAAAACTGTTAAATTATTTGAGTTTGTATGTACGTTACCCGAATTTACACTTACAGTAGGTGCTATATCTTCCGTTTGACTAAATCCAAATAGCATGGCAAATAAGAAACAAATAGTGATGTAATTTTTCTTCATAAAAATCATTTTAAATTATTAATACAGTGCTCAATATAAGATTTTTCTCATATTCCTGAATAAAAAAACTATTAACGACATTATTTATCGATATACATCCTATTCCAAAAAAACTAAAAAAATAGTTAAATAACTATAAAAATAGTTGTTAAACTAAAAAAATAGTTGTAGGTTTGTGTAACAAAAAAAGAGTTATGCAAAAATTAACGAATAAAGAAGAAGAGATCATGCAAATTTTATGGAAACTGAAGAAAGCTTTTGTAAAAGACATCATGGAAGAAATTACCGAAGACAAACCGCATTACAATACCCTTTCCACTATAGTACGAAATTTAGAAGAAAAAGGCTATGTAGGCTACACCGCTTATGGGAAAACACACCAATACTTTCCTATTGTAAGTATTGAAAACTACAGAAAAAAATTTATGAATACGGCTATTGATACGTATTTCAATAGTTCATACAAAAATTTAGTTTCCTTTTTTGCTGAAGAAGAAAAAATTTCAGCAGACGAACTTCGTGAAATTTTAGAAATCATAGAAAAGAAAAAGTAGTATGGAAAACCTGATGTTATATATTCTAAAAGTAAATGGATTACTATTGGTTTTCTATTTCGCTTATCATTTCTTATTAAGAAAAGAGACTTTTTTTCAAAGCAACCGTATTTTTTTACTTTTAGGTATTGCCACTTCATTCGTTTTACCACTCCTTTCGTTTACTACTATTATTTGGGTAGACCCTGAACCTCTTACAACGAGTTATGCTTATGAAACCTTACCTTTAGGCTCGTTTGAAAATACGATAGAAACAAAACCCTTTAACTGGAATCAGTTCTTTTTTAGTTGTTATATTGTAGTTTGTGTTTTCTTTTTGGGCAAACTCTTAATGGAGCTCTTCTCTTTCTTTAGAATCATAAAAAAAGGAACTAAAATTAAGTCGGAGAAAATTGTTTTGGTTGAAACCAATGAAAGTCAAAATCCATTTTCCTTTTTTAATTACCTCGTAATCAACAAACAAAACTTCTCACCTGAAGAACTAGAATTGATTTTGGTACATGAAAAAATTCACATTCAACAAAGACATTCTATTGATGTATTAATCAGTAAACTTTTGTGTTTGTTGTTTTGGGTCAACCCAATGGTTTGGCGTTACCGAAAAGCCATTTTAGAAAATTTAGAATTTATTGCAGACCAACAAACTTCTGCGCGAACCAATAAAACGTATGAATACCAAAAAACCTTATTAAAAGCGGTTATTTGTGCGAATCAATTATCAATTACTAATCAATTTTATCAATCATTAATCAAAAAACGAATCGTTATGTTAAACACCAATCCTTCTTCCAAGAAACAACTTTGGAAATACAGCATTGCCTTACCACTAATCGTAGGTTTTATTTTCTGTTTCCAAATCGAAACCATCGCACAGGTAAAAGAAAATCAAAAACAAGCGCCTCAAAAAGCACAACAATCACAAGAAAAAGTGGAATTGCGTATTGACAAAAATTCGACCGATGAACAAATCAAAAAAGAAACAACTTACCTACAAGAAAAATATGATGTAACGGTTAAAGTTTCTAAAATTAAAAGAAATGCTGCTAATGAAATTGTAGGTTTAAAAGTAGATTATAAAGATGGTAAAGGAAATTCTGGATCTTCTCAAATCTCTGGAGACGAACCTATCAAACCTTTTGTGTTTTTTATGAACAACCACAATGGCAAAAGAAATATGGGCTTCCAAAGTCTAAGTAATTCAGGCAATAAACCAGCAGTATACGTGTACCGAAACAACGATGAGAATGAAGAGGATGAAGACGTTGTGGCTTATGCTTTTGATGACGAAGATATACCAGCGCCTCCTGCTCCACCAGCACCACCTGCTTTAGGAAAAATGAAAGCCTTACCTGCTCCACCAAGTCCTCCAAGCTTTCCAGCTCCACCAGCAGTACCTTCCGATTTAACTAGCGAAAAAGGTATGAAAGAATTTGAAGAAAAAATGGCTGCTTTCGAAATGAACATGAAAAAGATGCAACCTCAAATGGAACAATTCGAAAGAGAAATGGAAAAGTATGAAATAGAAATGGAAGGTTTTGAACCCGATATGAAAGCCTTCGAAAAGGAAATGGAAAAGTTTGAAAAAGAGATGGAAATTTATCAAGAGAAAATGATAAAAAATCGTCATGCTTATCAAGAAAAAATGGAGCGCATGCATGACAATGAAGCCTATCGAGTACAGGACAAAGCGCATCAAGAAGCGATGATGAAAGCACATAAAGAAGCTATGGAAGCGCATAAAATGGAAATGAAAGCGCAAAAAGAAGCTCTAAAAAAACAGTTAGAAGCAGAGAAAAAAAGAATGAAAGCAGAAATGGAACGCGATAAAGCTGAACAAAAAAGAAGAGCAGAAGCCTTAAAAAAAATATAATACCAGCATAAAAACATCCTGTACTTTCAGGATGTTTTTTTATGTATCTTTGTCAAAAACAAACACATGTATAAATTTTTGGCCAAACTGAACAAACTAATTTTACCTAGTTTAACCAAGCAAAAACTAGATGTTACCAAAGCCAGCAAATGGCAAAAAGCCTTATTAGCATATCGTTATTACATCACTATCAGGAGTTTAGATTAAAACTCAAAAAAGGCAAAAAAAGCAACCCAAATATTTTTTGATTTTTTTTATTTTTTGATTTGCAAATTAATCAAATATACCTATATTTGCACCCTCAAATAGGCCTCGTGGCGCAACTGAATAGCGCATCTGATTACGGCTCAGAAGGTTACAGGTTTGAATCCTGTCGAGGTCACGAATAAATTCTATAAACTTAAAAAAAGAGCAAGTAATTTTGCTCTTTTTTTTATAGGATTTTCTAAGCGAGTTGTAAGGAAAGGCTGAGGCAATCCTCTTAAACTCACAAAATTCTTTTTTAGTACACATCCTATTGACAACTTCTTTCATTAACTTTCTTTAAAAACTTATTTAATATAAGTGATTTTTAAAATGCAAAGTAAAGGCGGATTTACTTCGTCTATTCGGCTGAAGCCTCGGGTGCAATCCGTGCTAGTAATCTTAGCCCTAAAATTATCCTTTCTTTATATTTGCAAATATAATTGTTTAGGAATTCAATTAATCTTTATGTCAATTGATCGAGTAGTGCTTCAAATCTATTTATATCTTCTTGAGTCATTTCATTTTTTGTTTTAAAGAAAAGATGACCTTCTTTATATTCAATATCCAATCCTTTAATTTCTGAAAATTTAGAAAACAAATCAAATAATTGGCTTTCATAAGTAGACTTCTCAATGGGTTCACAATGATACGAACCAAAAGTTTTCAAATTCACTCCATTTAACTGAAGTAACTTTTCTTCTACTTTACTCTTTTCAATTAAAATATAATGCCCTGAAAAACCTAAATTTTTTATCCAACAAAATAACTGATTGGTCCTGCTGTATTCAATATTTGCTAAACTAACCGCTACAAAACCAATCATGGTATTCTTTTCAACCTTACTAAAAGTCTTGAAAAAAAAATATTCGCTATACTTTGCAAACATGTGTAATGACTCAATTAAGTCAATAGCATCATCAGCAATTTCTTTGAATTCATACTTAAGGTTTTCAATATAGTAGGAACTGCTCTCTTTGAAAAATCGATACTCATCGGACATAAAAGGGTCTTTTTCATCATCATAATATTCTACTTCATCTGAATTCCAGTTACCAGATTCAGCTTGTTCTAAACTTAGCTTAGCTCCAGTTTCTGGATCAATAATATACGCATCTTCTAAACTGGTTTTTAAGTTTTTAAAATATTCTTTATCTGACTTGCTTTCCTTTTTTAATTTTGTAACAAATCCCTTTTCAGAATTCAAACTCTTTATGAAAATATAGGAACCAATAACAAAGACAGCAAAAACTATAATAATTAAAATTATTGAGGCAAACATAATTGAAATCTAAAAACTGATTAATAATTTTTTTTCAATAATAGTGAATTATTTCCACTTTAAGAATCTATTCAATAAATGAATTACTCCTATAAATGCTATCAAAATTTTTAATAATTGAACAAAAGTCTACCTCTTCTCCTGAAACAAATCAACTCCCAAATCAAATCTTTCTTTTATATTTGCACGATTTAATTTCGCAAAATTTCCCCAAATAAAATTTTTCGCTAGTAACCATTAAACTGTTTTATTTGAGATGATGCAAATCCAATTTCGAACTATTGGTTCGTTAACCCAACCCGAACAAGAACGTATTTGGGCTATTTACAAAACTTCCTATGCTGTGGAACGTGAGGTTTTCCTCGATAAACAACAACGTTTGGACCTGTATGCCATGTATTACAATGCTAAAAAAGAATTGGTTGGTTTTACAGGAATTCGTAAAAATTCTTGTACGACGTCTTCTCGAAAATACATCGCAATTTATTTGGGTCAAACCATTATTTTACCAAATTATCGCGGTAAAAAACTCATCCAAAAAACAGTGATGCGCATTATGCTCCACCTTAAATTTAAAAATCCGTTTCATAAAATTGTAATTTGGAATGATTCGCTTAGCTATCGCCCGTATTTAGTGATGGCCAAAGGATTAAAGGATTTTTATCCGAATCCAAATAAAACGGAACAAAAAGAATTTGAAGCCATTCGAGATGAATTGGGCATGAAATACTATCCGGAAAGTTATGACAAGCAAACGGGTGTCGTATCTAAAGCACATCGCGTTCTTTTAGCAGATGAAATCACCTTAACGGAAAAAGATTTACAAAACGAATACATTCAATTTTTTGTAAAGAAGAATCCGGGTTATGTAGAAGGGAATGGTCTGATTACTTTTTCACCGGCTACTTTTGCAAATTTATTCCATTATTTAGTGGGTCGAAAGTTTAAAAAAACAAGAAAATGATGCTAACCATTACAAAACTATATCGTTTACAAATTCCTTTTAAAGGAGGTTCTTACGAACATCATTTGGCAAAACGCAACACTACGGATTCGGTTATTATGGTTATTGAAGATACTAACGGTATTCAAGGTATAGGCGAATGTTGTCCAAGGGATTATGTCACTTTTGAAACCTATGAAAGTGTGGTTGAAAATATAACGGAATTTGCTCCTTCAGTTTTTTCGCATTTTGACGGAACTTTAACGAGTATACCAAATGCTTTAGAATTAATCCCAGACGCAATGCCTTCGGTACGTTGTCTTTTTGAAACGACCTTACTAACTTATTTCATGCGAAAAAGTCAGAAGAATTGGTTTGAAGTTTTGGGTTTACCCCAACAAAAAACGCTTACCTATTCTGCTGCATTTGATTCGGGAGAAGCCACAACTTTTGAAAAAATGGGCCAATTTTATTCGGCATTGCAATTTAAAAATGCCAAACTTAAAATTCATTCGGATAACGAAATAAACAAACAACGTATTCTTAGGATACCAGAACTTTTGGGGAACCACACTCCTATTCGTTTGGACGGAAATGAAATTTGGGAATGGAACAAAAACCGTCATGAAATAGAAGCTTTAGTCGATTTAGGTATTTGTTGTTTTGAACAACCTTTTCATAAAGAAGATACTCCATCTTGTGCTGCTTTTCGCAAGCATTTTGGAGATACTATCGAGTTAGTTGCAGATGAGTCGGTTACCACCTTAGCTTCTGCTCAGTTTCATGCTTCAAAGGATTATTTTACAGGTGTAAATCTGAAAATAAGTAAAAATGGTGGTTATTTTCGTGCCTTGGAAATCGCCCAACTTTTTCAAGAACAAAACAAAACGGTTCGATTGGGCTGCCATGTGGGTGAAACTTCTTTGCTTTCGCTTTGGGGAATTCTTTTCGCAACTGCTTTTCCAAATCTGAAAGACCAAGAAGGTGCATTTGGTACTCACATCCTTACGGAAGATCCTTTTCAACCTTCGATTCGCTTTGGTACAGAAGGAAAAATTGAACTGACACCTCAATTTGTACAAAATATCAATTCATTTGAATTTAGCCATCCAAATGAATTCCAATAAAAAAAGCCTATGAATTTGCATCCATAAGCCTTTCCCAAATTAAACTAAACTATTTCACAAAAATCTCGCGCAATTGTCCGATGACGTTGCCACCTCCAGAAATGGTAATTTCTCCAATCTTATCGGCAATCTTTTCTACATATTCCATTTCTTTCAATTTCCACAACATCTCATTTTCTTCCATCAATTTGGCAGTATTCAACATATTACGCATTGCTGCGGTTTCTTCGCGACGCATAATACTGTTTGCTTGTGCTTTTTTCTCTGCTACCAAAACCTGGTTCATGATTTCTTTCATATCACCTGGTAAAATCACATCACGAATACCTGCTTCTTGAATCACAACACCTAAAGCAGCTGCTTTGTTGCGTGTGTCTTCCAAAATGATTTCGGTAATGCTCTCTTTTTTGTTTAACAACTCATCCAAAGTAAATCCGCCTACAAAAGCACGCAACGCCAACTGCATCAATACATACAATTGTTTTTCATACTCTTTGTTGTCGATAACCGCTTTGATAATATCAGTTACTTTGAAATTCACAAAAAAGTTGATACGCAAAGCTGCTTTATCTTTGGTCAACAATTCCTGACCAGAAATTTCCATTTGCTTTTGACGCATATCTACATAAATTACTTCTACTGGAATGGCATTGTTCCAAAAGTAGTAGGTTCCTGCGGTTAACTCTTTGTTGAAAATACCATTAATAAACAACAATCCTTTCTCATAGCTTGCTACTTGAAATTTACGCGTGTATACTTTCAATTTGATGTTCTCTAACAAACCTCTTTCGATTTTTTCGGTAATCTCAACTTTTGTTAAATCTACCTTTACGAATTCATTCTTCAAATAGCCTTTCCAAAACGCATAACGACCGGTTTGTAATACTTCTTTAAATATACCATTGGTAAAGTACAACGCCATTTCGGTATCGCCTACTTCTACAATCTCTAGCATAGCAGCCAATTCTTGGTTCTCTAACAAAATATTCAATTCGATTGGAGCCACAAAAGAATGTTTCATCTCAAAGATTTTTACCTCTTTCGTTCCCCAAATCCAGTATTTTCCTTCTTTTAAAATTTGTACCAACTTACCGCGTTCAAATACCAAACCTACTTGGTAAGCATTAATAGTAATTAATCGAATCATTTCTTTATATTTTTAAATTTTAATTTGCTTTTAAAAAGAAAATTTTTGGTTTTTATCCTTCACCCAAAACGGAATAAGGTTAGTAAACAGAAGCATTCTCATGGTGTACTGTTTTATGGTATTGGTTTTATAAAAAACCAATCGTCACACAGCAAAGCAAAAGAACGGTTTTGAAAACGAAGCCCTGTTCAGGTTTCTTCGTAAGTGTTTCGCTTTTTCGAAAATAACGAAACTGATAAAAACCAAAATATTTTCAATGGTGTACCTTTTTAAGAGTCGTACGTCTCTTTCTAAAGACAGATTTACAGTCTGTTTTTGGCACTCTAACCAAGCTGAGCTAATACTCCATGATGAGTATATCGGAATCGAACCGATGACATCCAAAAGTTACAGTTTACAAGAACCCTAATCTTGCGCGTTTGACCACTCCGCCATACAGCCACAGTGGCTGTAGCAGGATTCGAACCTGCGAAAACTTTGGTGGATTGTTTTTTGGAAAACAACCCAAAACCTCCAAGCCAAGTTGCATAATACGACTTCATACACCCTTCGTGCAAAACGTATCACATTAGTGCTATACAGAAACACCCAACAGGACTTGCTTGATATTTTTATCCTAATATTGTCATTTCTACGTAAGGAGAAACTTTAGTTCAGCGTAGCTAAATCTCATAATCTTTTTTATTCAAAGAAATTTTTCTTTATCGCTGAACAAAGATTCAAAACGGTGTGCGCAATTATTTTTCGTTGTAAAAAAACTTATAATCCCATGCGTTTTTGATGTTCTTTATCGCGTACATCGATGGCTCCGAACGGACTACCTTTGAAATAGCCAATATTCACAAATCCGTTTTCTTCGGTTATAAGAGATTCTCTCTTGGTTATGGCTCCTGTATACTTGGAACCATACTGACCTGTTAATTTTTTAGTTACCACATCTACATCACCCCATTGTGGCGTTTTACCAGTATAAATGGGTTCTACAAAATAGATGATTCCAGTAATTCTCGACTTCATCAAAAATCTACCCGTCTCATCCGTATTGGTCAAAAATCGTTTTAAAATGTCTTGTCTCATCTTCTTTTGTTTTAAATTAAACTTTATTTTAGTGGAAGTAGTAGGATTCGAACCTACTCAGTCAAAAGACAACGGTTTTACAGACCGTTTCAGCTCTCCTACTCTGACGTACTTCCATTTGTCTGGGAAGCAGGACTCGAACCTGCAACCTCTCGCATCCAAAGCGAGTAAACAACCAATCGTTATCTTCCCAGTGCTAACTCAAATTCATTTTTTGAGAGACAGTCAAAAAAATCCTTTGAGTAGGTTCCTTTCTAAGAACACTTGTAATGCCAGAAGGATTTGAACCTTCAACCTTTCGCTTCGTAGGCGAATGCTCTTTCCAGTTGAGCTATGACATTCTTTTTATAGTATAATCTTCATCCTTTTGAGAGTGAAGTGTACCGATTATTTTTCCCTAATAAAATTCTCGATACATTTTTTATAAAATTGCTGTTCGCATCTGATAAAAAACACTCGAACTGACGAACTTTGATTTACTAATTACTAGCATACATAAAAAAAGCACCTCTTTTGAAGGTGCTCTATAATAATGGTATAGCAAATACATTACTATTCCGTATAGGGAGGCACCCATGATTCATCAAAATAAAAACGCGGTAGACCATGCGCTTGTGAAGCTGCTTTTACAGATAGTATTTGTACTGGTCGTTTTTTTAAATCTCGTTTCATTTTTAGTGTATATTATATGAATTCTAAATTATTTGTAATTCGTAATTTCTAATTCGTAATTGCTATTGCTTATATTATTGTTATTGCAATTGATATTGATATTGTTATTGTTTCTTGTAATTTTCTGAGGCAAAGATAAAGTAAAAAAAACCGAACTTCCAAATCTTTTTTAAATTTATTTTATTGATTTTCAATTAGTTATATTTAAATCTAAGCAATACAATCCCGATCCGTTTTACAACAGATACTTCGAATTTTGCAAATGACTGTCTCTCATTTGATTACTCATTTTTGTTTATTTCAGCTCGGGTTTACTTCGCATCCACTATTTTTTTAAAAATTTTTCTCATTTTTATAATTATTATTGTTTTCACTTCGTTTTTGAACATAAAAAAAGCGCCCTTTTGAATAAAAGGACGCTTTGAAATATGATAGAATCGTTTACTTTAACGCATACATAATGATACAAAACACCCTTTTCGTTTACGAGGAAAATCTCCTCCTAAGCGATAAATTGACTTTACAAGTGCTATACTATGTGTGTTTTGTGTTCTCATTTCGAGGGCAAATATAGGATTTATTTTGAAAGAATTCCTTTAAATTTCTTTTTCCCAACAGCTTATTCCACAAATAAAAGTATCTAAAATAAAATTACACCCCTTGATAAACAGGTAATTCTACGCTGTTTTTTCCCAAAAGATAGGAGTAATTTTATACGATATTAATTCAAACAACATCATAAACATGGAAACAAAAGAAAAAAAACAAACGGACAAAAGTGGCAGTGCGGCAACTTCTACTTTTCAATTCAGAACTCCTGCGGCCATTCAAGATTTTTCGGATAACTCCTTAAAACAAGAAGCCATGAACGCGCTTTGGAGCTCTAATCTAGACGGCTTTACCCAACAAGGAATGCTTAACAATCCTTGGAATACGAACAATACTCCTAAAACCAGCAATTATTTTAACCCTATTGATGACAACACGCAAAGTAGTGCTTTAAATATCAAATGGAATGCTTTTCCTGGGCGAATGGCTTTTAACTTTCCCAATGCCTCTCAAGATCAATTGAATCAAATGGCAGACACAGGAAATATGCCAGGAAAAATTACGAACAGTCCGTGTAGTGCAACTGGGCAACAAGTTGCTTATTTTCCTTACGGACCAAGAGGTTGGCAAGATGAATATTGCGAATGGGCTATTACAAGAGATACCAAAGGAAACATCGTTAGAATCGATTTTACTTGTGAAAATCCTGAATATTGGAACAGTTTATGGTTAATCGATCCGAATAAAGTGTTAGAACTGTATCAAACGATATTGGACAAACCGCAAATTACTTTAGAAGATTTAAGTTTGCCAGGTGTTACGAATCCGATTACCAATCAACCCGTATATAATCCGTTGAACAAATGGAACTCGGGAACGGTTTCAGATAGTACGAAAGGAGGTGCGATTCATTTAACCAGTACACCCAATACCCTTCAAACCGAAATTGGTTTAGCCACCACCTCAACCGTTCAACGCTTTAATCCACCAGGTTCCAGTGGAACTAGTACGATGTGGCCTTCTTCTCAATACAATGATTTAATTTGTGTGGGCCAATTTGGGCAACGGTACCGTAATAGTGATCCAAACATTGGAGGAAATGTAAATAATTTGGTTACCCAAGGTACTGTAGTAACCTTAGCCGATCCTCCAGGGTTGTACATTCAAATGCCTGATTTTTCAAATTATGTAACTCCAGACAATACTCCTGCTTCGGATTTTTGGTCAATAAAAAGAGGCTCTAAAACCTTAAATGACCAATATGGCAATCCGTTACCAGGTAATTTTATTTTACATGCGGTCTTTGAAGTTCCAAAAGACAAATCGTATACGGTAAGTGATATTAAGATTTCAGGTGAAACGATTGATTGGGGGTCTCAAATTGCAGCTACTTTTAAAATGCAAATTGTAGCCGCAGGATATTCGGGTACTACACCTCAAGGATATGCACCTGTAAGTGATACTACACCAGAAAATACTTTGGCACAACCTTTACAAATTTTCTACAAAGATTATTTTGATACCATGTACAACACTCCAGTTCCCAACCCAGTAAACAATCCAATTTCGCTTTTAAGTAACAGTACCTATGTACCGCTAAGTGTGAATGTAGGAACGACAAGTGCAGAAATGGTAGTTATTGCTGGAACGTGTACGGCTAAAGAAAACCAACCGAATACCTTTCCTAAAATATCCTTTAACGATCCTAACATTACTGCAGTAGTCACCGCTGTAAAAGAAAATGTGTATTATGCCGTTCCAGGAAATAGTCAGCCGAGTACGAATACAGCTTTATATATTACTGTAAGTGTAGGTAGTGCCACTAAAACGGGGCAACAAGGGGTTTTTGTAACCAATGTAGGCCAGCAAGTAAGTACTGCAATGCCTGCTTTATTTTTAGTGACTCCCGTATCGGTTCAAGCGGATTTAGCTTGGCAAAATACAGGTGTAGTACTGACGTCTTCTAATAAAGCACAAATCACCTATCAATCGGGATTATGGACCGCAAACCCCAATGACAATGGCGGAAAATTATATGATGCTAAAGGAAACCCAACATTTATTCCTGCCAAAACTGGCTACACTATGCCTGGTGAAAATGAAGGTGCGCTTATTGGTAAAGTGGGGAATACGGTTTTCTTAGTAGGATTAGGCACCACTGTTCCTGCTGGACTTTCAGGAGAAATTCAACTTTGTATCAATGACGATTTGAATGCTATGTATGGAGTAGGTTTAGTAGATAATTTGGGAGCGATTACGGTTGCAATTGCCGTTCAATAAATAGTCCTTTTAAAATAAACTAGAAAACATGAAACTAATTCATTTTAAAATTACAGTCTTTATAAGCTTGTTTGTCATAGGTTGGCTCTCTTTACGAAATACGAGCAATCAAAGTGCCACCTATCAGAAGATAGCTACTGTTGACAATTCTTGTGATTGCTACTCTACATCTCCTTTAACTAAAATTGTCATCAATTTTAATGGCAAGGTACCAGGTGATTTACTTTCGTTTACCAATCAATCTCAAGCCAATTGTTTTGCTTGGCAAGAATTTATCAGTTTGAATTGGCCTACCACTAAAAGTGCTTCTTTTGGAGACCCTGGAGATACCAATCCGGTAGCATGGGAAACCTATATGCCCGAAAACGTATTGTTTCAACCCGAAGGTGTTCCACCTCCAGAATGGGGAACATTAGTGTCGCAGGAGTATGCTTCCAAGTTTAAAACCAGTCGCTTACAATTCAATCCATCCAAAACCAAATTGCTTACGTTTGCCGCAAAGTTTGATGTAAAGGACACGGTTAAAGGTTTGAATCCGAATCAGGCTGCCCCTTTTGGGAAACCCAATTGGCTAGGCGCACAGAACAAAACCAATGTTTGGTATGAGATCAAATTGAATTACGATTACTATAAGTTTGTAGTAGATAATGGGTATTACAATGCCATTACACAGCACGATAGTGTTCAAAAAGGAGTACCTATTAACTTTCCACAAGGCGTGTACAATGGCAAAGTTGGTGCTATCGAACTCAAAGCCGCTTGGATGGAAGTAGATACTCCAAGTTCGGCCAAATGGAAGCAGTACAAACTTTCCAATGCCATTGTAATGGATCCGTATACAGGGAATTTACGCAATACCACTGTGGCTTTAGTAGGACTACATATTTTGCATAAAACGCAAAATCAACCCACATGGGTTTGGGCTACTTTTGAGCATATCGATAATGTACCCGATGTAGCTAACGAACCTAAACCAACTTATGGTTATAATTTTTACAATGCCAATTGTACGCCCACACAAGTAGCGCTCAAAAATGGTCAAACCGCAACTGTTACCTGTACGCCCAACACACCACCACCCTATTATTTATCACAAGGTAGAGTGGCACCCATACAAGTATCGCGAGTTAATAGTATCGATCCAGAAGATGCGGTGCCCATTAATACGAGAATGCAAAATAACATTAAGACGTTTTATCCGAATTCGGTGTTTCAGTATTACCAATTGGTGGATGTCATTTGGTCGCAATTGCCCATTCCCGATCCCACCAAACCCATTCAAGCACCGCAGAATATTAATGCCTCTTCCATGTTGAGCGGGAAAGCCATTGTAGCCAATACCACTATGGAAAGTTATGTGCAAGATAGCAATACCTGTTACAGTTGTCATAAATACAGTACGATTGCCGATTACAGTAAAGACACCATAAACAATAATGTATTTGGCGATTTTAGTTTTGCCATTTCTGCGGCTCAGTATCCTAAGAATGGTAGCACAATGAAATTTAAAAAGAAGGGTAAAAAATAATTTTGTAAATAACTAACTTCTATACCTAGCACCCTATTGTTCTTCGGAAGGATTGGGTGCTTTTTTAGGTATAAAAAACAGCTGTAAGGTAAAAAACGGTATCAATGAAGAATAAATTGTCTTTAAAAGTCTTTTAGGAGCGTTGCTTCTTCACTTTTGATTTGCTTGCTTGACTTAATCGTTTCGCTTGAGCTCTTGCTTCTTCTAAGGTAATTGGAGATTGTTTGGATAGTATTTCCATACCTAACTTGGCTCTTTCCTGAAATGATATTTTGTAGTTCATGCTTCATAGAATTAGTGTAACAAATATACTGATTTTATTCTTTCAAATCTTAGTATCCATTTTGGAACCTAAACCCACCCTTACAATTTTAACTCGAGAACCTAAACTTTTAGGTAAGACACTTAAAATTTTATGTCTGGGACTTAAAATTTTATGTAGTAGGACGTAAAATTTTATGTTTAGCGCACGGTTGGTACGAGTTTTTGTTATTTGGAAGGAGGATTTTGGGCGTTAACTTGTCACCCTGTAATCCCGAAACTTCGGGACATAAGTTGCTCTATGCTATTTTTTAATTTCTAATGGGATGCTTGACAGCATGACAAGATTGAGGATAGAAGTTATGGAAGTTAATAACAACTTAAGTTTATATTATTTCTTATTCTTTATAAAGTTGTAAATTTCAACTGCTAATGCTTCAATTTGTTTATTTTTTTTAAATACTTCCCAAGAAAAATTTTCTTTTAAGATTAACTCACTTAGGTATCTCTTATTGGTTAATGTTCCAAATTCTATTATTTTGTCTTTATCTTTTCCTTTCTCTTTCGTTTCATAAATTGATTTATTAATAATATAATCTCTTCCTATCTTACCAACTTTTTCCCTTATTTGATTTAAAAAATTCCCAATATATTCTTTTTGAAATCTTTTAGAATCTATTTCATCTAAAGCATTAGTAATTTTTTCTTGAATTGAATCTCTATTATCCTTCAAAAGTTTCTCATTACAGAAATTAATTAATATTTTGTTCCAAATTTCATTGGTAATTAAGTTTTCAATCTCCCTAACTTCCCAAATAATTTTCGGAATAAATTGATTGTTTTTACTATTTTCTATTTTTTTTAATCGATTAAACTTACTTTTA
Organism: Flavobacteriaceae bacterium; assembly: GCA_002862755.1. Classification (GTDB taxonomy): domain Bacteria; phylum Bacteroidota; class Bacteroidia; order Flavobacteriales; family Flavobacteriaceae; genus Flavobacterium. The sequence goes on from PKDY01000019.1 coordinate 181,279, forward strand.
TTAGATGATTTTGTAGTTGAATCAGAATCTGCTAAAAGAAAAATTCTATTATTAAGCGCTAAAGCATTTATATCTTTAATTATATTTTCGGTATCATCTTCTTCAAATTCTTGATTAAACAAATAATGATCAATATTGGACCCTGCATATTCAAAAAAAGCAAAATCAATGTCTTCTTTAGGTAAGAAACCTATTTCCTTTTCACAATATGATTTTAAAAAAGCTTTGATATAATTCCTATCTGAAATACCTTCCACCCAAATACTACAATTTGCCATAAATACAGAGGAATTATTAACTCCCAATGTTTGAAGTATTTCATTATTACCTCTATTTACATTTTTTATTTGAAATTTTTTAGTACCATCTTCACCTAATATTGAATTAAATGAGTAAATCGATACATTTTCTTTCTCAATGGTTAAGTCTAAAAAATGATTGGAATGCGTCGTAATAAAATAGGTTATATTTTTATTGACCAACTCTTCATTAGTAGTAATCTGTTCAAGAAATAATCGTTGCATCCCTGGATGCAAATTTAATTCTGGCTCATCAATTACGATCATTGAATTAGTATCTGCCATAAAAATTTTATACATCAAAATTATTAAAGCTTGCACTCCATCACCTAATTCATATAACTTTCGTGTATCTTTTTCCCCTTCAATATGAATAGAAATTAATTCTGATTCATTATATCCGCTTTTATTTTCATTATAATTAAATTCAGCAACAATATCAATAACTTTATTTTCAAAAAAATTCTTACTTAAGAAAGTTTCAAAATTTTGAAATCTTTCTCTAGCTTCTTTAACCGAATTCCTAGTGTCTAAAATTTGTTCGTATAAATCAAGACCAGTAAAAACTTCAACTCCTGAAAAATGATTATAGTTTTTCATCAAAGTCATTATATATATATCACTTTGAATTTTAGAATATTTCCCTTCTTTTTTTTCAAATAAAGAATGGGCGGTTCTTAATGTTGGTATGTAATATCTTTTTGAAAAATTTAATTTAATGTTATCATTTATTTCTTTACCTATACTTTCCATTAATGAGAAATAATTATTAAAAATTTCATTTCGATTAGACCTTATTAGGCTTAAATTTGCACTAATTGTTTGTAATAAAGATTCATTCAATTTAATTTCTGATAATGAACCTCTTAATCTGTTTGGATTAAAGCTAACATCTTTTTTAATATCTTCCAATATTTTTAAATATTCTGAAAATAATTTTACGTCAATTTTTTTTACTTCTTTCGACGAAAGTAAGCTCCTTATAAATCTACTTTTACCACTATTATTAGCACCTAAAATTATATTAATATTATTGACATTTGGAATATGTTCAAGAGTTTTACCTTCCTCAATAAAGTAATCCTTAAAAAGAGTTGGATTGTCAAAAATTAGATGATATTTATCCGTATTTATTTACTGTATATTCAAATATAAAAAAAAAACAAACCACAAAAACCCGTATAAATACCTGTTTTTGTGGTTCTTTTTAATCCTCCCTACTCCCATCATCTGCCATTCGTACCATTTTAGGAGTAAACTTGGCTACGACATCGACTAAGGCTTCTTGGCTTGCCATTACTTGGTTGATGTCTTTGTATGCCATTGGAGCTTCATCTAAACCGGCTCCAATTAAGGTAACACCATGATCTTTTAATATCGCTTGCATCTCCTTTTTAGTAATGTTTTTTATAGCCTGTGTTCGACTCATTTGTCTTCCTGCGCCATGTGATGCCGAATGCAAAGCCTCCGCTTCTCCTTTTCCACGTACTAAAAATCCGGGTGCAGTCATACTTCCTGGAATAATTCCCATCACGCCTTTGGCTGCTGGTGTGGCTCCTTTTCGGTGCACAATCACTTCTTCTCCATTATGAATTTCTTTCCAAGCAAAATTATGGTGGTTTTCCACTTTGGCTAATACGGTGGCTCCTAATGCTTGAGCCATTTTGTTATGAATCACTTCATGACAAGCGGAAGCATAATCGCCTGCTAAATTCATGGCAATCCAATATTCCTGACCTAATTCGGTATCCAAACCTAAATAGGCTAAGTTTTTCGCTTTTTCAGGAAGTTTGCAATGTTCTTTGGCCAACTTCGTATACTGTCCGGCTATCGTAGCACCAAAACCTCTCGAACCCGAATGTGTTAACAAGGCTACATAGTTTCCTTTTGGAATGTTCAACACGGCATCGTCTTTTTCAAATTGGAGGATTCCAAATTCGACAAAGTGATTGCCACCACCCGAACTTCCTAATTGTGACCAGGCTTTGTCTTTCAATTGCTGGATGAATTTGTGGTTCGCAAACTCTTTTCGTTCCATCACTTCATGATCGGCTTTGTACTGACCGTGAAATCCATGACCCGCACCAAACTTCGTATGTGCAACCAATTCTCTTTTGAATTTGGCTTCGTTTTCGTAATAAAATAATTCTGGAATATCATACACCGATAATGCCATTCTACAACCAATATCTACACCTACTCCATACGGAATTACAGCATTATTTGTGGCCAACACACCACCAATTGGCAATCCATATCCTTGATGTGCATCGGGCATTAAAGCCCCTGCAACTGTGACCGGCAATTGCATCGCTACTTCCATTTGTTCTCTGGCTCCTGCTTCAATATGATCGGCTCCATACATAGCAAATGCAGCTGGAGTATCGTTTAACGCAATGAAATCTTCAGGTTTTTCATTGGCTTTTTCAATTATGGCTTGTGCCAATGCTCCAAACAAAGCATCATCCAAATAGGTTTCGGGTTGCGCTAAGACTTTGGTATAGTTATCCAGCATTTCTTCTTTGGTGAAACCTGTTCTTTTTCGGTTGCATTTTAAAGCAATACCGATTAAGCTTCCTTCTGCATACCCTAAGGCTAATAAATCGTTTCCGTTGATGGCTGTGTTCATAACTGTAAATTTAATTTATTTTTTTGGGTAACCGAACGTATTCGATTTTGGAACTATTTGGCAACCCCTTTAATTTGATAGGGCAAAGATTTTATATCGATACGCAATTATTTCGCGTAGTACTAAAAAGTTGTATTTTTGCAAAAAACATCGAGTGGATTCAAATTGGAAATTTTCTTTATTCCTAGGCAAGCTGGTATTCCTTTTACTGGTCCTTTCAACTGTTGCTGTAGCACAAACAAAAGATTATGAGTCGTTTGAATTACTTTCCCATATTCAACAAGCAAAATCCGACTCCTTACGCCTTCACTACAAAATAGAATTAGCCAAACATCTTTTAAATAAAAACATCGATACTTCAAGAATTATTTTAGACGATGTATTGCATGCTTTAGATCAAATTTCCAACCCATCACAATATCTGAAACGCAACAAAGCCGATGCCTTAAACTATTGGGGAATTATCAATGCCAAGCAAGGGTTGTCGGAAGAGGCTTTAGCGACCTATTTACAAGCGTTACAACTGAGTGAATCTATTAAGGATTCTTCTATGATTGGTTTAACCATTCATAATTTAGGTATGTTTTATCGCAGACAACATGAGTATAAAAAAGCTATAGATTATTTGCAAAAAGCCATTCGTATTCGACATGAAATTAATGAAAAAACTAGTGAAATAGGTATGTCTTACAATATGCTGGGCGTTACCTATTTTTATACCCAACAATACGATTCGGCTTTAATTAATTACAAAAAAGCAGAAACTTTATATACAACCAAACTCGACAAATCCAAGGTAAAAGGCAATTTGGCTTTACTATATTACACGATCAAGGACTATGACAAAGCGATTTTGGTTTTTAAAGAAAACATCAAAACCTTTACAGAGCTTCAAATTATCAATGAAATGAGTATTAGCTATAAAAATTTAGCTACTTGTTATTATGATATGGGTTTGTATGATCAAGCGATTGTTCAGTTGGACAGTGCGATTGCCAATGCCAAAAAAGTAAAGCATAAAGATTTGCTGCAAAAAGAGTATTTGAATCGGAGTTTGGCATACCAAAGCAAAGGGAATTATAAGAAAGCCTTAGAAGATTACAGTTTGTACAAAACCTATAACGACTCCTTAAATAATACTGAAGAAGCCAAACGAATTACCGCTTTAGAATTGAATTATACGTTTGAAAAAGAAAAATTACAAGCCAATTTCAATTTAGAAACCGAACGCTCTAAAAAACAATTGTATTTGATTTTGTTTGTGCTTACAGCAGTTTCTGCCGTGACCATATTTGTATTAGTCCGAAAAAATACGAAATACCAATTGGATCTTTCCAAAAGAAAGTTAGAAGAAGAAAATCTACAGCGAAAAAATGCCGAACAAATTTTACAACTGAAAGAAGCCGAACTTAAAACGGAGTTTCTTAATAACAAGATTAAGGAAGAGGTACAGCATTATTTTGAAAAAGAATTGAAAGCTATTTTAAAATTGGGCGAAGAAGAAAGAACTAAAGCCATTAAATCACTTTTACTTTCTGTAAAATCGAAAAGCTCTGATTATGGTCCTTCCCAAAATTTAACGGAATATATTGATCAGGTTAGTCACGAATTTAAAATTAAAATCAATACCCATTTTCCCTTTTTCAATGAGAAAGAAAAAAAGCTATTGTATTTAATGAAATTAGGTTTGTCAACCAATGAAATTAAAGACCTTCAAAACACGAGTTTGGCATCGGTAAAATCGATTCGTTATCGTATTCGAAAAAAACTTGAAATCGATTCTGAAGCCGATATCATTGCGTACATAGATAACTATCCAACTACTACATAAAATTGGTTCAACACCCTTATTTTAGAGAGTTGCTACCCATTTGCTACCCTTGTTTTCTTTTCTTACTACCCTAAAATGTTTTCCTTTGCCCTACACAATTTTACAACTTAGAAAACATAAACAAACATTTTATGATGAAAAGATTATTACACGTAACGATCCTGTTTTTTTCTCTTACCGTTTTTGGTCAGTATACCGCTATTCCTGACGCAAATTTTGAACAAGCTTTAATCGATTTAGGAATTGATACAGAAGGCACACTAAACGGCTTAGTATTAACTTCTGATGTAGCTTCTGTACTGACTATAGATTTAGAAGGTAGAAACATTTCCGACTTAACAGGTATTGAAAGTTTTACAGCTTTAGAGAGTTTACGAGTTAGAAGTAATAATTTAACGGAAGTAGATCTGTCTAATAATGTAAACCTAACCACTTTCTATGCGGGTTACAACAATCTTACTTCAGTAGATTTATCAGCAAATACTAGTCTGACTCGAATTGCTTTTGAAGTAAATCCGTTAAGTGAATTATTATTCTCTAGTGCACCTACTGGAATTTATGAAGTAAATCTTTCGGCTACTTTACTAACAAGTATTGATTTAAGTGCGTTAACTAACTTAACCTACTTTCTTATCAAAGACAATCCCGTATTAGAGCGCATTTCTGTAAAGAATGGGAACAATACAGGAATTGTATCTTTTCAATCTACTAATACGCCGTTACTAACGTGTATTGAAGTGGATAATGTTTCGTATAGCCAAACCAATTGGACCAATATAGATCCGAACAATTCTTTCAGTACCAATTGTCATTTTGCTGACACCTATGTACCCGATACTAATTTTGAGCAAAGACTAATCGATCTAGGTTATGATACGGTTTTAGATGATTATGTACCAACAGCCAATATTTCAGGAGTTACTACTTTAAATATAAGCAATAGAAGCATTTCTGATTTAACAGGTATTGAAGACTTTGCGTCTTTACAAGTTTTTAACTGTAGAGGTAATTCATTTACAACCTTAGACCTTTCCACAAATCCTACCCTAACTTCTTTAATTTGTGGTGCCAATGCACTTACAACTTTAGATTTATCTGCGAATACCAATTTAATTAATTTAGCAGCAGAACTTTGTGATTTAACCGCTATTACATTACCATTAAGCATTCAGGTGATGAATATAGATGGCAATGAATTTACCGAATTGGATTTTAGTGGTTTACCGAATTTAAAATACCTTTTGGTTAAAAACAATCCGTATTTGTATGCTTTAAATGTAAAAAATGGTAACAATACTAATTTTACAGATTTCCAAGCCACTTTAACACCGCTATTATATTGCATTGAAGTAGACAATCCTACTTACAGTACTACCAACTGGACTACTGTTACAGCACAAGTTACCTTTAGAACCGAATGTACGGTACCAGTAATTACCTTAACAGGTGCTAATCCACAAGAAATTGAATTAGGGGCAGGTTATACCGAATTAGGAGCTACTACAGATGATGGTTCGAGTGTAATTATTGATGCATCGGAATTTGTAGATGCTGTGGGAACTTATTCTATCTATTATGATGCTACTGATGCTGCTGGAAATGAAGCCGAACAAATGATTCGTACTGTAAATGTAGTGGATACCACACCACCTACTGCAAGTTGTGTGGGTGAAACTTGGTTGAACTTAGACGAATATGGAACGTATACCATTGACACTGCTGACATCAATAATGGTTCAGATGATCTTTCAGGGATTCAATCGATCAGTATTGATCGAGATAATTTCAATTGTTCTGATGTTGGTTCTCCAATAACCATTACTTTAACAGTAGTAGACAATAACAATTTAACTTCAACTTGTACTACCACCATTCATGTATCTGACAATTTACCACCTGTTTTTGATGCCAATACATTACCCCAAGACATGACAGTAGGATTTAATAATGCTAGCAATAACGGTTATATTTTACCTGATTTTACCGTGTCTACTGTGGTAATTGACAACTGTACTTCGTCTGTAGTTGCCGATCAATATCCTTCACCAGGACAGACTTTAACAAGCGGATTGCATACCATCACTTTAGAAGTATTTGATGCTTCAAACAATTTCGATTTTTATGAATTTGTAATTGATGTGGATGGAACATTAAGTGCATCAACTCATACTATTGATGGTCTTGCAGTTTATCCTGTTCCAACACGTGATAAGGTTAATTTGGATATTCTAGTAGATGCTGTACGTGTAATAAACCTAACCGGTCAAGAAGTACTGCAATTGACTCAAACAGCTTCTATTGATTTGTCTGAAATGCCAAATGGTATTTATTTTGCACAAATTAGCAAAGATGGCAAACAAGAAGTGGTTCGCTTAATTAAAAAGTAGTTTTAGTTTAATTATAGAACCGACTTTATTATAATTTGGTTACTTTTAAGAATGAAAGTCTGTATTTTTATACAGACTTTTTTGTTTTTAGTGTATTTTAGTGATTGTAAAAATTATTCATTATGAAAAGTCAATTCTTTTACATATTCATCCTACTCCTTTTCTTGTATGCTTGTACTGAAAAAAAAGAAAATATAGTAGAAACACAAGAAATAGTTTCTGATAGCATCCTTAAAAAACAGGATAGTTTAGAAGAACTTAAATTTACTGTGGAAGAAACTCCAACCGATAGCCTTTCAGAATTTAGTGAAACCGAAACCTATTATGTGATTGTGGTGGATACCAGTTTAAATTATGCTCTGTTACACAAAAAAATGTTTGAAGTTCAGCACGCATTTAAAATTGCAATTGACACCATGGGAAGATATTACAATCCTTCAAAAGATTTAATAGCACTTCCAGAGGATGATGAAGACGAATTGTATGCAGGTGATTACTTCCCAAGACGCTTTCCATCTGAAACCTTAAGCTTAGAATATTTATCTTTATACAAAAACAATAGTAATGAAAAGACAATTGGAGTTGTTTCAGGCATATTTGAACAAGAAACAAAAGCAGACAGCTCTTTGAAAAAAATTCAAAAAGTTTTTCCTAAAACATTTAAGCTAAAGACAGAAATGTTTGTAGGATGTTTGCATTAATTACATTTCCTTATGTATTTACAGTATATTTTAATCGATCTTCAATAGAAGCCACACTCATTTTAAAATAATAAGCGCCTCCATTTTTGTAAAACCGATCAAAATCGCAAAGGAGTGTGGTTAAAAAATGAAAACAAGCTAATTTTTCTAAACTAGAAACTTCTTTTTCAATCAATTGAGGAATTGCCTCCATACATCTCCTGCCGATATAGCTAAAATAATCTGCTTTAAATTGTTGTAAATAACACTCTACGTTTTCAAGTAATTCAATTTGAATACATAAAAACTCTTCTATGGTAGTTGCTTTATGCAAAATCTTACCTATTTCATAATTGGTGTACATCCAGAATGATTTAGTTGGGTTAGTTGGTTTAAAGACATATACGTATAGAAGTTTGTTTTGGTTTTAAAAAAATGTAATTTTTATTTTTTTTCATGAAAGACCCAATAGGAAAGTGTATAGTATTTTTACTATATTCGCTTTACCTATCAATTCCTATTGAAAAGAATAATGGATTCGTTTTGATGGAGCTAATATACAAACTAGTTTTTATTTTACAAACTTATTTTAATAAAAATGCAAACTTTTTTCAAAAGACTATTACATATTGTTGAATCTCAAGGATTTAAAAACATTAATGATTTTGCTTTAAATGGATTAAAATATGATAGTTCCAGTAAATTAAACCGTTTGAAAGATGAAAAAAATAAGCCTTCAGTAGAAATTATATTAGATATTGCCAGTCAATTTCCAAACATTAACACGCATTGGCTACTTACAGGAAATGGAAACTCATTTCTAAACACACAAGAGAATGAATCGCACTATCTTAACGAACCCAAAGAATTCTATCCTTCTGACGCAAGTGAGTTACTTAAAAATGTAGCTACACTAAAAGAAAACCTTCTTTTAAAAGAAGATATTATCAAAAGCTTAAAAGAAAAAATTGAAGTTCAGGAAAAGCAAATTATTCCTTTAGAAGCTATACTTAAAAAGTTAGAAAACCGCATTCATTCTTTAGAGCAATTTTCTGTGCTAGCCAAAGAAAAACTAGATATAAAATAAAAAAACCTGAAACAAATGTTTCAGGTTTTTTATTTTTTTACACCTCAACTTCTATAAATTCCAAACGTACACTACCATCTTCATCGATGTGTGTCAATTTTATATCATGTAATGTATTCGCTAATGCTGGATTCCAAGGTGTTTTCACTTTTACATAATTTTCGGTAAAACCATGAATATAACCTTCTTTATTTTCACTTTCAAACAGCACAGTTCTTTGCGTTCCGATTTGGCTTTCGTAAAACGCCCTACGCTTTTTAACCGATAAGCCTCGTAGCATTTTACTTCTTTTTGCTCGCACATTCTTTGGAACAACACCTTCCATAGTTGCAGCTTCTGTATTATCTCTTTCTGAATAGGTAAATACATGCAAATAGGAAATATCTAAGTCATTTAGAAAATGATACGTTTCTAAAAAGTGTTCGTCTGTTTCTCCAGGAAAACCTACAATTACGTCTACTCCGATACACGCATGAGGCATCACTTCACGAATTTTATTCACTCTATCTACATACAATTCTCTCAAGTAACGACGCTTCATTTTTTTAAGTATGTCATTACTTCCCGATTGCAATGGAATGTGAAAATGAGGTACAAAAGCTCTGGATTTTGAAACTAAATCTATGGTTTCATTTTTTAACAAATTCGGTTCAATGGAAGAAATTCGCAAACGTTCGATTCCTTCTACTTTGTCTAATTCCGTTACTAAATCTAAGAAGGTATGTTCGTGTTTTTTGTTCCCAAACTCCCCTTTTCCGTAATCTCCAATATTCACTCCTGTTAAGACAATTTCTTTAATTCCTTTGGCAGCAATTTCTTTGGCATTTTTTATAACACCTTCCATAGTATCACTCCTAGAAATTCCTCTTGCTAATGGAATCGTACAATACGTACATTTATAATCACAACCATCTTGTACTTTTAAAAAAGCTCGAGTTCTATCACCAATAGAGTAAGAGCCCACATAAAAATCAGCATCAGAAATTTCACAAGAATGAACTTCACCATTTTGGTTTTTGGTCAGGTCGTTGATGTAACTTGTAACATTAAATTTTTCAGTAGCTCCTAAAACTAAGTCAACTCCATCAACAGCAGCCAACTCCTCAGGTTTTAGTTGTGCATAACACCCCACAGCAATAAGAAACGCCTCTTCATTTTTCTTTAAGGCATTTTTAACAATAGATTTAAAGCGTTTATCTGCATTATCTGTAACTGAACAAGTATTAATTACATATACATCTGCCTTTTCGTTGAAATCTACACGGTTAAAGCCTTCGTTAACAAAACTACGAGCTATTGTAGAGGTTTCTGAAAAGTTCAGCTTACATCCTAAGGTATAAAATGCTACTTTTTTATCTGCATTCATTCTTGTACATTTAAAGGCACACAAAGTTACAATAATTCTGAAAAGAGACATGAAGAGTCAAATCATTTTTGAGACTAAAATATTGCTTGTTAGGAGGCTAAAAATGAGTGATATAAAACCATATCATGAGATGCAAAGTAATCCAAAAGTGATGCAATATGTTACTGGAGAAGTTCAAACTGAAAAAGAACATTTAGTTGAATTAGATCGGTTAATTAGCTTTTATGATAAAGATGGAAATGATTTTTGGATTTATGCGATAGATAGAAAATCAGAT
>PKDY01000020.1 GCA_002862755.1 Flavobacteriaceae bacterium
CTTCTTGTTCTCTCTGGTCATTATACCTTTCCAGGTGGTTGTGGATGTGTTCTTCCTCAATATGAAGGAATGGTACGTTAACATACCCTTGCATGACTACCTCGATTACCTCAAGTTTAGATTCTACGCTAGGAAGACTCACTGGAAGGGCTATGAAGGATTCAGAAACGTCGCTTTGACTAAGAATTTACAACAGGCAAGTAAAAGCCTAGAAATTCAAATTTTAGATCATATTATAATTACAGAAAATCATTATTTTAGTTTTGCTGATGAAGGAATTTTGTAATAAATTTGTTTTTGTTAGACAAATGTCGTATTTTTACTGACAAACGACGTAATTATGACAAAGTTAGTAGCTAATTCTGATGTGAAGATTGATAAAGCCGTACGAATGTATGTTTCTAAAGTTGAAAAAGAAGCAGATTTAAGCTTGGTTGATAAAGATATTACCTATAAAAAATTTCTTTCGAATAGGATGCTTATTGTGCACTCGATAAGAAGAGGTTTGCCTTATGAGATTTATGATTTAATCAAAGAACGCACGCCTTTTAATGAAGAAGATTGGGCTCAGTTTTTAGGGGTGTCACTTCGAACACTGCAACGCAATAAGTCAAAAAAAGATTTTGTTTTTGATCCCATTCCTACTGAAAAAATTTTAGAATTAGCAGAAGTGACAGCTTTAGGAAAAGAAGTTTTTGATACGAAAGAGCAATTTTATCTTTGGTTAAACACACCTAACTTTGCATTAGGTAATTTAAAACCTTTTGAATTGCTTAAGGATTCCTATGGGAAGGAAATGGTAATGAATGAATTGAATAAAATTCAATACGGAATATTTGTGTAATGGAAGTATTTCGGCTAGCTAATAAAAAATATCCAATTGAACTTTCTGGTATAGGTGCATCTATAACGGGTGCAAGATGGAACACCAAAGGGATTGAAGTAGTGTATACTGCGCAAAGTAGGGCTTTGGCTATGGCTGAGGTAGTGGTGCATGTAACATTGGCTACAATACCATCAGGGTTTGTGATGTTGACTGTTTTTATTCCAGATGATATGGTTATAGAGTCAATTGATGTAAAACAACTTCCCTTAGGATGGAATAGTTTTCCTGAACTCATAGAAACTCAAAAAATTGGTGATGAATTTTTAAGAAGCAAAAGAGCTGCTGTTTTGAAAGTGCCTTCCGCTGTTGTACAAGGAGATTATAATTATTTGCTAAATCCTTTTCATGATGATTTTAAACGAATAAAAATTATTCATCAAGAAGATTTTCCGTTTGATAAGCGAATTTTTAAATAAAGATTAAGAAATATTTCTTCTCAATTTTGTTATCTTGCAACTCATAAAAAAAACAGCATATCAAAGATGATAAGCACAAAAAACATTACATTTTCCTATACAAAAGAGCAAACTTTTATTTTACCAGATTTGCATTGTGATGCAGGAAGTACCATATTAATTACAGGCGATTCTGGAAAAGGAAAAACCACGTATTTACATATTTTAGGAGGTTTATTACGACCTAAAACAGGTAGTATACTAATCGATACAACAGATATTGTTGCCCTTTCAGAGCGTCAGAATGATGCGTTTCGAGGGAAAAATATTGGTATTGTTTTTCAAAAGTCTCATTTCGTTAGTGCTTTAACAGTTATAGAAAATCTAGAAATGGCTAGTTGGTTAGCTACGGGGGAAAAAAAATCGGAAAGAGCAAAAAAATTATTGGAACAATTAGATATTGTAAACCAAAGTAATAAATTACCTAGTCAGTTAAGTATTGGTCAGCAACAAAGAGTGTCTATTGCAAGAGCACTAATGAATGAACCGAAAGTTCTGTTAGCTGATGAGCCTACTTCAAGTTTGGATGATAAAAATGCTGAGAAAGTAATTTCTTTATTAACGACATTGTCTAAAGAATACAAAGCAGCATTGATTATTGTAACCCATGATAGTCGGATTAAAGAAAAATTTAGTAACCGAATAACCCTAATATAAATGATTACAAAATTAGCTTGGAGAAATATTTGGTTTAAACCTTTGAATACTATTTTAAGTATTATACTACTAACGGCAAGTGTTGCCATTATTACTGTTCTAGTCTTGTTAGAAAAACAATTTGAAGAGAAATTTAATTCCAATATCGATGGTGTTGATTTAGTATTAGGTGCTCAAGGAAGTCCGTTGCAGTTAATTTTATCTTCAGTATATCAGGTAGATGCTCCAACAGGAAATATAAGTTACGATTCTGCTAAAGTTTGGATGCAACATCCATTTGTAAAGAAAGCCATTCCATTAGCATTTGGAGATAATTATAGGGGATTTAAAATTTTAGGAACAACACCCGATTATTTAGAAAAATATGGCGCTACTATTTCCCAGGGAAGACTCTTTGAAAAGAATTTTGAAGTAGTTGTGGGAGCAGAAATAGCAACTAAATTGAAGTTAAAAGTAGGAGATACATTTTTTGGTTCTCATGGTGATGCTGCTGAAGGGGAAGTTCATGATCATTATGATTATACTGTAGTGGGAATAACAGCTACAACAGGAAAAGTGATTGATAATTTGATTTTATGTACCATTCCAAGTGTTTGGCAAATGCATGACACTCATGTTGAAGAACATGAAGAACATAATGACGAAGAAATGCATAATCCAATTCATGGAGAAGAAGGTCACGTGCATGAAGAAGGAGACGAGCATTATCAGCATGAACACGATCCAGATGAACATAATCATGAGCATGGAGAAGAATTGCATCCTGAAGATAGAAGATCGGTGAATGAAGAAGGTAAGGAAATTACTGCAGTTTTATTGCAATTTAGAAATAAAATGGGGATAGTAACTTGGCCCAGAATAATTGCTCAAAATACGAAAATGCAAGCAGTTTCTCCAGCAATAGAAGTCAATCGGTTGGTTTCTATGTTCGGAATAGGAATAAATGCACTACGTTATCTGGCTTACGGAATAATGCTAATATCTGGTATCTCTATCTTTATTGCCTTATTTACCACTTTAAAAGAACGAAAAAATGAGTTTGCCTTACTTAGAGTAAACGGAGCCAAAAGAATGCAACTTTTAGCATTAGTAATGATTGAAAGTTTGCTTTTGTGTATGGTTGGTTTTATTTTTGGTACAGTTTTGGGTAGAGTAGCATTAATGCTTATTTCTTCCTCTGCTGAGGAAGATTTTAAATTAAGCTTTAATCCTTATGAGTTTATTTGGGAGAAAGAAGGTATTTTATTTTTATTAACCATTTTAGTAGGTTTTTTAGCAGCTTTAATTCCTGCTGTTAAAGCCTATTATTTAAATATTTCAAAAACATTAACACATGCGTAATTATTTAAAATTTGCAATAGTCTTAGTTGTATTTATTTCTTTATTTAGTTTTACTAAAAAAGACAATCACGTTGCTGCTTTTGATGGCAATAAAAAAGAAATTCTAACCGATACTTTAACTTGGAGTTTATTAGGCAAAATAGACTATTTAAAAAAAGCAGATAAAGTTTATGGAGAAATAATGTTTCCTGTAATTAATCCGAAATTGAAAGCTTTACAAGGAAAAGAAGTAACTATAAGTGGTTTTATTATTCCAATAGATAACAAGAACTATGCGGTTAGTAAAAACGTTTTTGCAGCTTGTTTTTTTTGTGGGAAATCTGGACCTGAAACATTAATGGGTATTCAGTTTAAAGGTGATTTACCCAAATTAAAAACCGATCAATTTGTAACTTTAAAAGGGAAATTCAGGTATAATGATAATGATGTAGAAGATTGGATATACCATATTGAAAATGCTGTAATTACTGCAGGAAATTAAATGTAAGCCTATTTATAGGCTTTTTTTATATTTGTTTTTAAACAGATTAAATGTAAGATTGCATAAAATAACTGGAGAAATTCTTTAATTAAATATGATTTTTAAAAATAAAAAACATCTTTTTTTTGATCTAGATCATACACTTTGGGATTTTGATAAAAACTCTGAAGTTGCTTTTGATATTATTTTTAAAAAGTATGATTTTAGCTTTAGTTTACAAGATTTTTTAGGGCATTATATTCCTAAAAATCAATATTATTGGTCACTCTATCAAGTAAATCAAATTTCTCAAGAAGCTTTACGATTTAGACGACTGAATGATGTTTTCGAAATATTAAATACTTCCATTCCAAAAGAATTAGTAAATCAAATTTCCGAAGAGTATATCGAGCTTTTACCTAATAGTAATCATCTTTTTGAAGGGACTATTGAAATTTTAGAATATTTAAAGCCTAAATATCATTTGCATATTGTTACCAATGGTTTTCATTATGTTCAGGATAAAAAAATGAAAAATGCCAATATTTTTCATTACTTTAGTACGATTACTAATTCAGAATTAGCCGGTGTTAAAAAACCGCATCCGAATATTTTTGAATATGCTCTATCACTAGCAAAAGCTAGTAAGCCTGATAGTGTAATGATTGGTGATAGTATAGAAGCAGATATTGAAGGAGCGCTAGATTTTGGAATTGATGCTATTTTTTTTAACGAAAAGAATATAAAAATTGATAAAAATATTCCCCAAATTAACCGATTAGTCGAACTTAAAAAGCTTTTATAATTATGAAAAGATTATTACTTGTTGCAGCTCTTCTTATTTCCTTTTTTACTATCGCTAAAGAGAAATATAAATATGTTATTGTTCCTGAGCAGTTTTCGTTTTTTAAAGAACCCAATCAATATAATCTAAATGCTTTAACCAAGTCTTTTTTTGAAACAGAAGGTTTTACTGTCCTTTATGATACTGATAAATTACCCGATGAATTGGTAAAAAATAGATGTTTGGCTTTATATGTTACTGCAGTTGAAAATAAATCGATGTTTGTTACCAAAGTTGCTATCAATATTAGAGATTGTAGCAATGAAGTCTTGCTTGTAAGCGAAGAAGGTAGTAGTAGAGAAAAAAGCTATGAAAAAGCATATAATCAGTCGTTTCGTGCTGCATTAACTTCACTTAAAGGCAAGTTGAATTCTTTTGAGATGCCAGCTGATACAAAAGCTTCTGTTACTGATGTTATTATTGAAAAACCTAGTGTTTTAGAAGATTTAATTCCAACTGGTACAGAATTAGGGAATAAAAATATTTTATATGCTTTACCTACTGATACAGGTTACAAATTAGTAAATGCTGTTCCAAATGTTATTTTTGAATTGAATAAAACTACAATACCAGACTTATACTTGGCTGAGAGAGGTCTGATGGATGCGGGTATTTTTTATAAAAAAGAAGGTGTTTGGAACTATGAGTATTATAAAAAAGGTAAACTCGTTATTGAAAAAGTGGAAGTTAAATTTTAAAAGAGAAAAAACACATATAAAAAAGTAGGCAATAAAGCCTACTTTTTTATATGTGTTTGAATTATTATTTTTAAAAGTTACTTGTAGTATTTAATAATCATATTTATCTTTCCATCTGTTTTTTAGGAATGTTCTTAATTCTTTTTCTCGGCTGTTTTCTCCAGGTTCAAAAAATTTAGTTTCAATTATTTCTTGTGGAAGAAATTCTTGGTTTGCAAAATTATTTGGAAAATCATGCGAGTATTTATATTCTTCCCCATAACCTAATTCTTTCATTAATTTAGTTGGTGCGTTTCTTAAATGTATGGGGACTGATAAATCACCAGTTTGCTTTACTATTTGTTGTGCTTTATTAATAGCCATATAGCTTGCGTTGCTTTTAGCTGAGGTTGCTAAATAAATGGCACATTGGCTTAAAATTATTCTACTTTCTGGATAGCCAATTGTTGTAACTGCTTGAAAGGTGTTGTTTGCCATTATAAGGGCAGTTGGATTAGCATTGCCAATGTCTTCGCTAGCTAAGATGAGCATTCGACGTGCTATAAATTTTACATCTTCACCACCTTCAATCATTCTAGCAAGCCAATATACAGCTCCATTAGGATCACTTCCTCGAATGGATTTAATAAAAGCAGAAACTATATCATAATGTTGTTCTCCTGTTTTGTCATAAAGAACCGTGTTTTTTTGAACTAAATGAGAAACTTTGTCATTGGTTATAACAATAGTATCGGTTTCTGATGCATTTACAACCAATTCAAAGATGTTCAATAGTTTTCTACCATCACCGCCAGATAAACGTATCAAAGCCTCCGTTTCTTTTAAGTCTATTATTTTGTTTTTTAATTGAGAATCTATGCTCATAGCACGCTTTAGTAATGCTTCTAAATCTTCTTTAGTGAAAGCATTTAAAATATAAACTTGACATCTAGATAGTAATGCAGGAATAACTTCAAAACTTGGATTTTCTGTAGTTGCTCCAATTAAAGTAACCCAACCTTTTTCTACAGCTGCTAGCAATGAATCTTGTTGAGATTTACTAAAGCGATGAATTTCATCAATAAATAAAATAGGGTTTTTAGAGGTAAATAAACCCCCACTTTGTTTGGCTTTTTCGATTACTTCTCTGATGTCTTTAACGCCAGAATGTATGGCACTTAATTGATAAAAAGGACGTTTGCTTTCCTGTGCCATAATCTGTGCTAAGGTAGTCTTTCCTGTTCCTGGTGGACCCCAAAGAATTAGACTAGGAATGATACCCTTGCTTATTTGTTGGGTTAAAGAACCTTGTTCTCCAACTAAATGTAATTGACTTATGTATTCGCTTAATTTTTGTGGACGAATGCGTTCTGCTAATGGTGCTTCCATATTGTAAAATTACATTTTTTAAGATTTTGTAAAAAGAAAAGAGGTTGAAAATTCATTTCAACCTCTTTTTATTTCACATCAGTAATTTATAAATCAATTTGAATCTTTATCTGCTTTAGAACTAATTAACATATCTCTTGTGTTTTTCTGAACTGTAATCGCTGCAAATAAACTCAGTAAAAATGACATACCATAAAACCCTTTTTCACTCAATAAAAGCGTTGCATTCCATAAACCTATAATTAAAAGTAATACTGAAGCGATTGTAGTGAACCAACTAATGCCATAATACATGTCGGTTACAGGTATTCCTTCTAAACGGTCTCTTACTGATTTTTGTACTGATATAACCGAGAAAAGGCCAAATAATAAGATGGAAAAATAGTATCCTTTTTCATTTAGTTGCATATCTGCGTTCCAAAGACCAATACAATATGAAACCATGCCTGTAAGAAGTGCTATCCAAGAAGCTCCTATAAACGCAGCTGTAGGTTTGTATATGTTAGCTTTTTCTAGCGATTTTTCTTTTATCTTTTGATTTTCTTTTTCGGAATAATTAAATTGATTTGTCTCCATAATTTTTTATTTAAATTGATAAGACAAAGAAAACCACTTAGCGTATTTAAAACAATGAACTTGGGTTAATAAATAAGGTTCGTTTTTAAATTTTACCTCTAATTCTACTTAATGCTTGTGGAGTTATTCCAATATAAGAAGCTAAATATTTTTGAGGAATTTTGAGAATTAATTGCGGCTCTTCTTTTAGTAAATTTAGATAGCGTTCTGTAGGCGTTTCCATCATGAAACTTAATTCTCTTTTTGATTTATACCTAAAAAATTCTTCGGCAAATAATCTGCCAATAGCATCTCCAACAGTAGTTTCTTTGTAAATGTCGTATAAATCTTTTCTAGTGATAAATATTACTTCTGAAGAGGTTAAACTTTGGATACTAGACACACTGGGTAATTGCATGAGGAAAGAAGAATAACTACTTAAAAATTTATTTGGAAAACCAAAATCAATAGTAATGTCTTTTTCAGGTAATTCGATAAATAAACGAAAAACTCCTTCTAGAATAAAATAAACTTTGTCTTCAATAGTGTTTGCTATAGTAAGAAAATCTTTCTTTTTTACTACTTGATATTCAAGCTTAGATGAAATAATTTTCCAATCATTTTCTGAAATATCTATTTTTTCTTCTATTATTTTTCGTAGTCTTTCCATGTATTAAAAATAAGACAATTTATTAATTTTTCTGGTTTAAAATTTTATGATTATTATATGACAAAAAGGGTATTTCTATGACAATATTGCTGTTATTTTCTTTTGGTGTTATATTTGAGTTAAATAAGGTTCAAAGTAATGTAACAGTATGAAAAGAATTATTAAAGAGCATCAATTTAAGTTTACCAATTCAGTAATTCTGTTACCTTTTTTATTTGTTCTTTTTTTATGGACTGTATTTTGGGTTGAAACCAAATTTCATATAAATTTTCATCATTATGGTATTTACCCAAGAGAAAGTTTTGGAATAAAAGGGATTTTTTTAAGTTGGGCATTGCATGGTAATCTATCTCATTTAATAAATAACTCCCTAGCTTTATTAGTATTGTTATCTTTTTTGCGTTTTTTTTATAGGAATCAAACTTTTAAAATTATTTTTTTTGGAATTGTATTTTCAGGTTTGGGTACTTGGTTATTAGGCAGGTCAAGTTATCATATTGGAGCCAGTGGTTTGATTTATGTTTTAGTAAGTTTTATTTTTTTTAAAGGAATTTTTACAAAAT
Organism: Flavobacteriaceae bacterium; assembly: GCA_002862755.1. Taxonomy (GTDB): domain Bacteria; phylum Bacteroidota; class Bacteroidia; order Flavobacteriales; family Flavobacteriaceae; genus Flavobacterium. Next base: position 8,498 of record PKDY01000020.1, read on the forward strand.
ATTATCGTTTAATGGCTGTGTCATTTGTAGTTGTACTTTTATATGGAGGTATGTTTTGGTATATGTTCCCAAATATTGAAAAAGGTATTTCTTGGGAAGGTCATCTGAGTGGTTTTGTAACTGGACTTTCATTTGCGCTTTTAATTAAAACACCTCAATTTGGAAAACCAGTTATTTATGAGTGGGAGCAACCAGACTTTGATCCCAATAAAGATTCTTTTATGAAGAATTTTGATGAAAAAGGTAATTTTAATCCACCCCCTAAACCAGAAGAAACTATTAAAGAGTATTTTACTTCTTCTTTAAAAGTAATTTATGATTTTATAGGTATACATAAGAAGTAGTTCTTTCAAATTTAAAAAAACTACTTTTTATTATACTACATTAGATTATAAGTAATTAAATTAAACGTTGTCTAACAGTTTCGTAAAGAAATGCTCCACAAGCTACAGAAACATTTAACGACTCTATAGTGCCAAACATAGGTAGTTTCGCTTTATAATCTACAATTTTAAGTACAGAAGGATTAACACCTCTATCTTCACTTCCCATTATTATGGCAGTCGGTTCGGTGAAATTAATATCATAAATGGTATTATCAGTCTTTTCAGTGGCTGCTACTGTTTGAATGCCACTTGCCTGCATGAAATATATTGCGTCTTTGATGTGCTCTACTTTACAAATAGGAACATTAAAAACTGCACCTGCACTTGTTTTAACTGTATCACCATTTACTGGAGCGGAACCTTGTTTTTGTATAATAATACCGTTCACACCTGTACATTCAGCGGTTCGTATAATTGCTCCAAAATTTCTAGCATCAGATAATTGATCTAATACTAGAAAAAGTGGTTTTTTTTCTGATTCTACAATACTTGTAATTAAAGTTTCTAAATCGTAAAATGACACTGGAGAAATTGTAGCTACAGCACCCTGATGATTCTTGGATGTTAAACGATTTAATTTTTCTATAGGAACATATGAAAAATTGACATTGTTTTTTTTCAATGTTTTCATCAGCTCTTGCATTAATTCGCCTTGATTTTCTTTTTGTATAAATACTTTATCAATTTCTTTTTTAGCTTGAATTGCCTCAATGATTGCTCTAATTCCAAATATTTGATTCTCTTTTTCCATGATGCAAATGTATAAAAAAAACCACCTCATTTGAGGTGGTTTAATTCTAATTTTAATTATATAATAGAATTAGTTTACGTCCCAGAAAATTGGTGTATCTAATTCATCACCTCCAATTGCAGCAGCAGCAGCTGTGTAATTAGTAATGTTGATAGTTTGTTCTCTTAATGGATATGTGTATCTCTTAGGTACATCTAATCCAGAATCAGCAGCTACATTCATAACTGGTGCGTCATATTTTCTGTAAACTGACCAACCTTCAAATCCTCTGTTGTACATAGCTAACCAAAATTGGAAACCAATTTTTTCTCTCCAAGTACCACTAGCGGTAGTATAAGCAACATCTGGGTTTAACAAATATGCAGTAACTTCAGTGCTTTCAACTCCCCAATCAGCCATTGAAGCTGTAATACCTGCATTATAATGTGTTTCAGCAGTACCTCCAACTGCGTAGCCTCTTTCAGACGCTTCAGCTAAAAGGAATTCAATTTCAGCGTAATCCATTAATACACCTCTAAAAGTTGGTTGGTGCATTAACTCTCCAACATGTGTATAAGATGAGAATGAGTTGTTGTCGCCATACGGTCCACCAACATAAGTTCCAGCTCCTAAATTATCATCAAAATAGATGGCTCTTCTTGGATCTGAAAGCGTGTTCATGTAATCTACAATAGTATTAGCAACTACAAAGTCATTTCTTCCACTTTGTACTAAATCTACCCATAAAGGATTAGTGTTAGGAGTTGCAGCTCCATAAGCAAGAGTTACATTGTCTGCATTTGATGCTAATAAACCAGCTGTAAATGCATTTTCAGCAGCAGTTTGGGAAACTGTTGCCATAGATGGAACATCAGCTATTCTCATTGCAATTTTGAACTTTACAGAATTTGCGAATTTTATCCATTGTGCTAAATCTCCACTAAAAACTAAATCTGCATCACCGTAACCGTTATCTGTTGCATTGTTTAATGTTGAAATCGCAGCATCAATTCTAACTAATAAATCTTGATAAATTGTTTGAGCATCATCGTAAGCTGGATTTTGGTTTTCTCTACCTTTTAAAGCTTCTGAGTAAGGAATATTACCAAAAGTATCAACTAATTGTTGCCAAGTGTATACTTCTAATACTCCAATCATACCTTTTTGACCTTCCGTTTCAGATTTTCCTTTCGCATCCTGTAAATCATATAATACATTTGTGTACATTTCAGTAAAGTGATTAGAAGGGATGTTTCTAGTATTTAAGTCATAATTTGACTCATCAATATAGGTTGTTTCTGTCCAATATTGAGCAAATAATCTGTAAACATTGGTGTTTACATTAGTGCTTTCCATTTGATCGAATAAGTTTTTTAATGCACCAGTAAATAATGTTGCAGAAGGTACATCAGAAGGGTTATTCGGATCTGTGTTTAAGTTTTCGTAACTTTCATCAGAAGCACAGCTAATGGCTAATGATGCAGTTAATATTATTATTAAAAATTTTTTCATAGTATTTTATATTAGAATTCTAATTTTAAGCTAGCCCCAATTTCTCTTACGGTTGGATATACACCTGATTGGTAACCTTGGATGTTTCCAGCACTTAAACCAGCTTCTGGATCAGAATATGGAGTGTTTTTATCAATAATCCATAAGTTTCTACCAATAACTGATAAAGTCAAGTTTTGTAAAGAAAGACTTTCAGCAATTCTATTTGAGAATTTATATCCAAATGTAACTTCTCTTAATTTTACAAATGATGCATCATAAACATGAGCTGCCTGTGGTGTTCTAACATATCCCCATGGATTAGCATAAGTAGTTGCACTTGCAACAACAGTATTTGGAGTACCATCAGCTTGAACTCCTGGAAGTATTACACCACCACCAGCAGATACAGCATCACGAACTGGATTTCCTAAATGATTTGTTCCAGCTGTAAAGTCATACAATCCTGTTGCGTAACCATACCATGTGTCTAATGAAAACACATCTCCACCTTTTTGAATGTCAATTAAGAAACTTAAGTTGAAGTTTTTGTATTTTAATATGTTTTTTACACCACCTGTCCAATCAGGATTGATATTACCAATAACTTTGTTACTCTCTGTAGTTCTTTGGTAATAACCGTTTGTACCAACAATTGGTTGCCCATTCTCGTGGTAAACAAAATCTCTACCTCTAATTACTCCAAATGGCTCACCCAATGAAGCACCTAATGATACACCACCTTGAACATTTGCTAATTGAATAAATTCGATATCTTCAGCCAATCTAGTTACCTCACTCTCATTTTTCGCGAAGTTAACTTTAATGTCCCAAGAAAAATTCTCTGTTTTTACAGGTGTACCACTTAAGATTAACTCAATACCTTTGTTTTCCATGTCAGCTCCATTTAACCATTGACCAGTATAACCAGAAGCTCCAGAAATATCAACTCTAGAAATTAAATCTTTAGTTTCACGTTTGTAATATGAGAAATCTATTCCTAATCTATTGTTTAGAGTGCTTAATTCTAATCCTAACTCAATATCTCTTGATCTTTCAGCTTTTAAATTAGGATTATTTAAAGTTGCAGAATTTGAAGCTGATCCTTGACCGCTAATTGGAGGGACTAGATTATAGGTATCATATACTTGATATGGATCAGTGTCGTTACCTACTTCTGCATAATTAGCTCTAATTTTACCAAAGTTTAACCAATCTTGTTTAAGAATATTAGAAAAAACAATACTTGTAGAAACAGAAGGGTAGAAATAGGTGTTGTTGTCAACAGGTAAAGATGATGATCTATCTCTTCTTCCTGTGATGTCTAAATAATACGTTCCTTTATATCCAAGACCGATTTTACCAAACACACCGTCTACTTTTTTAGTATAATCAACTTTGTTGTAATCGTCTGATGTTAAAGGGTTTACTGAATTTGCTAAAGTAAAGATTCCAGCTAAACCTAAACCTCCGTTGGTTTGTACTGCTAAAGAGTTTAATTTGTTAACTCTCATATTAAATCCAACTAAACCATCAAAATTTAAATCTTCAGTAATATTATAATTGAATGTCCCCATTAAATCATAATTTAATTCTGAAGTTTTTCTGTCGGTAACAGCGTATAATGGAACATCAACAGAACCTACATCAATTCTTTCTTCTCTAATTTCGGAATAAGTATCATATGCAAAACGTGCCATTAAACTAAACCAACTTGTAACTTTTTGATTTAAAGTAAAGTTACCAATGTAACGATCTCTACTGTCATTTTGGTAGTTCTTGTATAATGTCCAGTAAACGTTATCTGTATAAATTGGTCTTCTGTCATCATAAGATGTAGCATTCCAAGTTATGTTTTGTCCAGTGCTAAAGAAAGCATCTCTTTGTTGTTGAATGTCAACATTTGTTTGGAACCATTGACGGAATGCTTGCATTGGGTTTTTTGAATCATATCCTGTTCCATTTCTACCTTTACCGTTGTTGTTAGTATAAGAGAAATCAACTGATCCTGTTAAGCTTTCAGAGAATTTAGTAGATCCAGAAAATGTTAATGTGTTTCTCTTGATTTGACTATTTGGCATTACACCTTCTTGAATTTTATTGGTGTATCCTAGTCTAAAAGAACTGTTATCTGTACTTTTTCCAAATGAAAGAGAGTTTGTATAAGTTAAAGCAGTTTTAAAAATACTATTAGGAGTATTTTTAGCTGCAACCCAAGGGGTTGCTTGTAAATATCCAGGTAATTCAGGATATATTGAAGTCCATTGGTAAACGTTTAAATTTGGATCAAAAGCTGCTCCATAAGAAGCATCTTCAGTAAAAGGTACTACCAAATCATCAACACTGTCTCCATTAATATCGAAATAACTAAAGTATCCACTTGGGTCATCATAATAAGGGCCATAACCAGCACCATATTTGTCTTGGTATTTTGGTAAAGTTTCTTTATCTACTGTTCCTGCAGTTATCGAACTTGTAAAGGATACACCAATCCCTTTTCCTTTTTTTCCTTTTTTAGTTGTAATAATAATGGCACCATTACTTGCTCTAGAACCATATAGTGCTGTTGCTGCTGCGCCTTTTAATACGTTTAATGATTCAATGTCGTCTGGATTAATATCCATTGCAGCATTACCATAGTCATAACCTCCTCTACCTGCAGTTTGTCCTACACTGTTATTAGTGTTGTTAATTACTGGAGTTCCGTCTATAACAATCAATGCTTGGTTGTTTCCGCTAATAGAGTTATAACCTCTCACAACAATATTTGTAGACCCACCCATTGTACCGGAAGATTGAACATCTAAACCAGCAACTTCTCCAGATAATGCGTCAGCAAAATTAGTTACAGGAGTGTCAGAAACATCATCACCTTTTACTTCTTGAGTAGCATAACCAAGAGCTTTTTTCTCTCTTTTAATACCTAAAGCAGTAACAACTACGCCTTCTAATGTTGTTACGTCTTCAACCATAGTTACTTTTAAGGTTGTTGAGTTAACAACTACCTCTTGAGTTTTCATGCTCACATAACTAAAAACAAGTGTTGAGCCTTGTTTTACATCAATTTTAAAATTACCATCAAAATCGGTTTGTGTACCATTACCTGAGCCTTTCTCTTGGATGGCTACACTTGGTAAGGGAAGTCCGTTTTGATCTACAACTGTTCCCGAAACAGTTTTTACTTGAGCAAAAATCATTTGCCCTAACATTACTACTAATACAGTTAGTAATACGTTAAATTTAGATCTCATATATGTTAATTTGAATTAGTTGCCCAAAATTCAAAAAAAAAAGTTTGTAATCCTAATATTATTTAATCTTTTTTTAACATTTAACATTAAATATCTTAAAAATTTGTCTTAAAACTTATTTGAATTATTGAATTAGAAAGTTTAATATTTTCGCTATTAGCAGAACCGTTTGAGTAGATGAAATGAAACAATCCATTTTCACTTAATAGTTCAAACCCTAAACCAATTCCTAAAAGTTTGTTGGTTTTGGAAATGGTTTTGTCTTCCATGTAGGCGTAGTCAAGTATGGAGTGAATGATTAAATTGTTGGCTAAATTATATCGGTATTCTGTAAATAACCCTGTGGTTAGATTGGCTTGAAGAGAATTTTCTCTAAAACCTCGGATTGAATTTATTCCGCCAAAGCGATATAATTCATTTGTTAAATAATCTTTACTGCTCAGATAAAATGAATGATTTTTGAGTAAAATTTGATTTTTTAAATTTATTTCAAACAAGTGATTGATTTCTAGTTGTGTGAAGAATTGATTGTTTTTGTTTTGATTGTCTTTTCTTGAGCCATACCCAAGTTTGAGTAATAAGCTAGTTTTTTCAGGTAATAAATAATGATAGAAATTGTTTTTTAGATATTCATAGGATATGGTGTAGAATTGATTGGTAAAGTTTTTTAAATTTTGTGTGTTGTTATTTTGGATGTCAATAGAAGTCGTTTTTTGGTAGCCAAGAAATATTTTTTGACTAAAAGAAAAATGATATCCAATATCAGTGTCTATTTTAGTGTTTTGAAAAGTACTATCTTGTTTAAATATGTTTAATTCGGTTTTTATTCCTAATGGAGTTTTAAATAGATATGGAATTTCAGCTTTAAAATCAAATTGAGTTTGTTGTTCTCCATTATTTTTCCAAAAGAGTTTGAATTTTTCTCCGTAGTTTAAAATGTTTGTAAGTTGTAAGTCTAAGTAGCCATTAAAAATGAGCTTATTTTTATCAGTATTCGAAAATCCAATAAAGCCATCAAATTTATTTGGCTTTGATTTGTTAACGTAAGCGTAAATGCTTGTTTTGTCTTTGGTAAATAATATTTCAGGGTATTTTACTTGGGTAATAAATGATAAGTTGTTTAAGTTGTTGTTTATTTTTTTTACAAGTTCTTGGTTGAAAGTTTTGTTTTTTACGCTTTTATTTAATTGATGGTGTATGTTTTTTGGGAATTTTTCATAACCTAATATTATGATTTCATCTGTTTTTCTGGAAGATCCTAAATAAATATTTAAATTGCTATATAAAGAGGAGTTGTGGATTTTTTGATTCGTAAGTTGAATATTAGCTTGTGAGTACCCCTTTTTTTCTAAAATTTGAAGTTGACTTTTTATCCATATTTCTGTCTCTGAAAAAGAGATGGTAATTGTGTCTTTGGTTATAGATAAAATTTCTTTAGAGCTTTGGTTGGTTTGAGTGGTTATGATTTTGTTGTTTGCAATTGGGTTACCAAGAAAATAGGTGTAATTAAATGTACTGTCATTTGTTTTTTTTTGCTCAGTTATGTAATGAGTTATATGCCCTAATTTGTATAATAAAGAGTCAAGAGTTTTGATTTCATTCAAAATGGAACTCACTTTGTCGTGTTTTTTTTGGTAACCAATACTATCTATTGTTTTTTGTTCTTTATTGGATGTGCCATTAATAACAAGAAAAAAAGATTGACTTTGAATTTGTAAACTGGCTAAAATGAATAATATGGAAAAAAAGATTTTCATGGCAGTAAAGTAACGTAAAAATGAGTAATAAATTTTAATTTCAATTCACTTGAGTTTTTTTTTCTTTCTTTTAAATAATTATAGTGCGTGTTATTGGTTTGTTTACTATAAATCATTGATTAGATGTTTAATTAGAGTTAAGAAAAAAACAATTGACTTGAAAATAAACAAATTAGATTTGTTTTGTAAAAAATAATAACTACATTTGCACCCCCTAAATAGTGTTAGGGAGTTAAATTATAAGTAATTATTATAAACAATTATGCCAACAATTCAACAATTAGTAAGAACTGGAAGAGCCAAAATAACTAAGAAGAGTAAATCGGCTGCTTTAGATTCTTGTCCTCAAAGAAGAGGGGTTTGTACGCGTGTTTATACTACAACGCCAAAAAAACCAAACTCGGCAATGCGTAAAGTTGCCCGTGTTCGTTTAACAAATGGTAATGAAGTAAATGCTTACATCCCTGGAGAAGGACATAATTTACAAGAGCACTCGATAGTATTAGTTAGAGGTGGAAGAGTAAAAGATTTACCAGGTGTACGTTACCACATCGTTCGTGGTGCATTAGATACTGCTGGAGTAGCAGGTAGAACACAACGTAGATCTAAGTATGGAGCAAAACGTCCAAAACCAGGACAAGCTGCTGCAACAACTGGAAAGAAAAAGTAATTTAAATCTTTTAAAGAAAAGACATGAGAAAAAGACAGGCCAAAAAAAGACCTCTTTTACCAGATCCAAAATTTAACGATCAGTTAGTGACACGTTTTGTAAACAACTTAATGTGGGATGGTAAAAAATCAACAGCTTTTAAAGTGTTTTATGATGCATTAGATATCGTAGAAGCAAAAAAGCAAGATGCAGAGAAAACTGCTTTAGAAATATGGAAAGATGCATTAACAAATGTTATGCCTCATGTGGAAGTTCGCTCAAGAAGAGTGGGTGGAGCTACTTTCCAGATTCCAATGCAAATTCGTCCAGATAGAAAAATTTCTTATTCTATGAAATGGATGATATTATATGCAAGAAGAAGAAATGAAAAATCAATGGCTAACAAGTTAGCTTCTGAAATTTTAGCTGCTGCTAAAGAAGAAGGTGCTGCTGTTAAGAAAAGAATGGATACTCATAAAATGGCAGAAGCAAATAAAGCTTTCTCTCACTTTAGATTTTAATTCATAAAACAAAAGAAATGGCTAGAGATTTAAAATTTACAAGAAATATAGGAATTGCTGCTCATATTGATGCTGGTAAAACAACAACAACTGAGCGTATTCTTTTTTATACTGGAAAGTCACATAAAATTGGAGAGGTGCACGATGGTGCTGCTACAATGGACTGGATGGCTCAAGAACAAGAAAGAGGTATTACCATTACTTCTGCTGCAACAACATGTGAGTGGAATTTTCCAACTCAACAAGGAAAATTGTTGCCAGAATCACAAGCTTACCACTTTAATATTATCGATACTCCTGGTCACGTTGACTTTACTGTAGAGGTAAATAGATCGTTACGTGTATTAGATGGGTTGGTATTCTTGTTTAGTGCGGTTGATGGTGTTGAGCCTCAATCTGAAACTAACTGGAGATTAGCGGATCAATATAGAGTTCCTCGTATGGGATTTGTTAATAAGATGGATCGTCAAGGTTCTAACTTTTTAGCAGTATGTCAACAAGTGAAAGAAATGTTGAAATCGAATGCAGTTGCAATTACACTACCAATTGGAGAAGAGAGTGATTTCAAAGGGGTGGTTGATTTGGTAAAAAATCAAGCTATTGTATGGCATGATGAAACTCAAGGAGCTACTTTTGATATTATTGATATTCCTGCTGATATGGTAGATGATGTTAAGAAATATCGTTCTATTCTTATTGAGGAAATTGCAACTTATGATGAAAATCTTCTTGATAAATATATGGAAGATGAGAACTCTATTACTGAAGAAGAAATCAATACAGCTTTACGTGCTGCTACTATTGATATGGCTATCATTCCTATGATTGCTGGTTCTTCTTTTAAAAATAAAGGAGTTCAATTTATGTTAGATGCTGTTTGTAAATATTTGCCATCTCCTTTAGATAAAGAAGGTATTGAAGGTATTCATCCTGATGATGCTGATTTATTAGAAGAAGATCAAAAGAAAATATTACGTCGTCCTGATCCAAAAGAGCCTTTTGCGGCTCTTGCATTTAAAATTGCTACAGATCCTTATGTGGGTCGTTTGGCTTTCTTCCGCGCTTATTCTGGAAGATTAGATGCTGGTTCGTATATTTTAAATACTCGTTCAGGTAATAAAGAGCGTATTTCTCGTATTTATCAAATGCACGCTAATAAACAAAATCCAATTGAATTTATTGAAGCTGGAGATATTGGTGCTGCTGTAGGATTTAAAGATATTAAGACTGGAGATACAATGTGTGATGAAAAACACCCAATCATTCTTGAGTCTATGAAATTCCCTGATCCAGTAATTGGTATTGCTATTGAGCCTAAAACTAAGGCTGATGTTGATAAAATGGGTATGGCTTTAGCAAAATTAGCTGAGGAGGATCCTACTTTTACAGTTAGAACAGACGAGGCTTCAGGTCAAACTATTATTTCAGGTATGGGTGAGCTTCACTTAGATATCTTGGTAGATCGTATGAAACGTGAGTTTAAAGTAGAAGTAAACCAAGGTGAACCTCAAGTAGAATACAAAGAAGCGTTTACTAAGTCTGCTCAACATAGAGAGGTTTATAAAAAGCAATCTGGTGGACGTGGTAAATTTGGAGATATTGTTTTCAGATTAGAGCCTGCTGATGATGTTGATGGTAAGCCAGCAATGGGATTACAATTTATCAACGAAGTTAAAGGTGGTAACGTTCCTAAAGAATATATACCTGCTGTTGAAAAAGGATTTAGAGAAGCAATGAAAACAGGTCCGTTAGCAGGTTATGCTGTGGATAGTTTAAAAGTTACTTTATTGGATGGATCTTTCCACCCTGTGGATTCAGATGCTTTATCATTCGAATTGGCTGCTAAATTAGGTTATAAAGAAGTGGCTAAAGCTGCTGGTGCTGTAATCTTAGAGCCAATTATGAAAATTGAGGTTATTACTCCAGAGGAGAATATGGGTGATATTGTTGGTGACTTGAACAGAAGAAGAGGTCAAGTTAATAACATGGGTGATAGATCAGGAGCAAAAACTATTAAAGCGGATGTTCCTTTATCTGAAATGTTTGGATATGTTACAACTTTGAGAACATTATCATCAGGTAGAGCAACTTCTACTATGGAGTTTTCTCACTATGCTGAAACTCCATCTAATATTTCAGAAGAGGTAATCAAAAAAGCAAAAGGTAACGCTTAATTTTTAAGAAAATGAGTCAAAAAATCAGAATAAAATTAAAATCATACGATCATAATTTAGTAGATAAATCTGCTGAAAAAATCGTTAAGACTGTAAAAAGTACAGGAGCTGTAGTTACTGGGCCTATTCCATTACCTACTAATAAAAAAATCTTTACTGTTTTACGTTCACCACACGTTAATAAGAAGTCTAGAGAGCAATTTGAATTAAGTTCTTACAAGAGATTGTTGGATATTTATAGCTCTTCTTCTAAAACTATTGATGCTTTAATGAAGTTAGAATTACCTAGTGGAGTTGAAGTAGAGATAAAAGTATAGTTTTTTTACTGTCATTTAACAGTATAAATAATATGAAAAACCGTTAGTATGTGAGTACTACGGTTTTTTTAATGAAGAAAATAAAGGCCTTTTTTTTTAAAAAAAACAGGTAACTAATTATTTTTGCGATAATTAAAAAATAATTATATATTTGCACCCTCAAAAAGAGGATGTGCATATATATTATATGTATAAGTATTAAAAATAGTTTAATTAATTAATTAGTTTTATATGTCTGGGTTAATCGGAAGAAAAATTGGCATGACTAGTATCTTTGACGAAAACGGGAAAAATATTCCTTGTACAGTTATTGAAGCTGGTCCATGTGTTATTACCCAAGTCAGAACCAATGAGGTTGACGGGTATAGTGCTCTTCAGCTTGGTTTCGATGACAAAACTGAAAAGCATTCGGTAAAAGCTGAAGAAGGTCACTTCAAAAAAGCGGGTACTGTTGCTAAGAAGAAAGTTGTTGAATTCAAGTTTTTTGAAGAAGAACACAAATTAGGTGAAGTTCTTACTGTTGATTTGTTCAACGAGGGGGAATTTGTAGATGTTCAAGGTGTTTCTAAAGGTAAAGGTTTTCAAGGGGTTGTAAAACGTCACGGATTTGGTGGTGTTGGTCAATCAACTCATGGTCAACATAACCGTTTAAGAGCTCCTGGGTCTGTTGGTGCTTCTTCTTATCCATCTAGAGTATTCAAAGGCATGAGAATGGCTGGAAGAATGGGTGGTGAGAATGTTACAGTTCAAAATCTTAAAGTTTTAAAAGTTGTTGCTGATAAAAATCTTTTAGTAGTTAAAGGATGTGTTCCAGGACATAAAAACTCTTATGTAATCATTCAGAAATAATGGAAGTAAAAGTATTAGATTTCAACGGAAAAGATACTGGAAGAAAAGTTCAACTTTCTGATTCAGTATTCGCAATAGAGCCAAATAATCACGCAGTATATCTTGATGTGAAACAATATCTTGCTAATCAAAGACAAGGTACTCATAAATCAAAAGAAAGAGCTGAAGTAGCTGGAAGTACTCGTAAGATTAAAAAGCAAAAAGGAACTGGTACTGCTCGTGCGGGTAGTGCAAAGAATCCTTTATTTAAAGGAGGGGGAACTGTTTTTGGGCCAAGACCTAGAAATTATTCTTTCAAATTGAATAAAAATTTAAAGAGATTGGCTAGAAAATCTGCGCTTTCATTAAAAGTGAAAGAGTCTAGTTTAATAGTTCTTGAAGATTTTACATTTGAAACACCAAATACTAAAAATTTCATTAACGTATTGAAAGCTTTAGGTTTAGATAATAAAAAATCTTTATTTGTGTTGGGTGATTCAAATAAAAATGTATATTTGTCGTCACGAAATTTAAAGGCGTCTTCAGTGGTAACTTCTTCAGAATTAAGTACTTACAGTATTTTAAACGTTAATAGTTTGGTTGTTTTAGAAGGTGCTTTAAGTGGAATAGAAGATAATTTAAGTAAATAAGAAAGGTTATGAGTATCATTATTAAGCCTATTATAACTGAAAAAATAACTAAAGATGGTGAAGTTTTTAACCGTTTTGGTTTTGTAGTGGATAAAAAAGCGAATAAAATTCAAATCAAAAATGCAGTTGAAGCTGCTTATGGTGTGAATGTAGTCGGTGTAAATACAATGAATTACAGAGCTGATAGATCGGTTAAATACACTAAAAGTGGTTTAATCAGTGGAAAAACAAATGCTTACAAAAAAGCAGTTGTTCAAGTTCAAGAAGGAGAAACAATAGATTTTTATAATAATATCTAATAGAAAATGTCAGTTAGAAAATTAAAACCTATTACCCCGGGTCAGCGTTTTAGAGTTGTGAATAGCTTTGACACTATTACAACTGATAAGCCGGAGCGTTCATTACTTGCTCCGAAAAAAAACTCAGGAGGTAGAAATAGTCAAGGAAAAATGACCATGCGCTATATTGGTGGTGGTCATAAACAAAAGTATCGTATTATTGATTTTAAAAGAACTAAAGTTGGAGTTCCTGCTGTAGTTAAAACAATCGAATACGATCCAAATCGTTCTGCTTTTATATCTCTATTGGCTTATGCTGATGGAGCTAAAACTTATGTAATTGCTCAGAATGGTTTACAAGTTGGACAAACTGTAGTTTCTGGTCCAGATGCGTCTCCTGAAATTGGAAACACATTGCCTTTAAGTAAAATTCCTTTAGGTACAGTTATTTCATGTATCGAATTAAGACCAGGTCAAGGAGCTGTTATTGCTCGTTCTGCAGGTACTTTTGCACAATTAATGGCAAGAGATGGTAAGTATGCTACAATTAAAATGCCGTCAGGTGAAACAAGATTAATCTTGTTGACTTGTTCAGCTACTATTGGAGCGGTATCGAATTCTGATCATCAATTGGTTGTTTCAGGTAAAGCTGGTAGATCAAGATGGTTAGGTAGAAGACCTAGAACAAGACCAGTTGCAATGAACCCTGTTGATCACCCAATGGGAGGTGGTGAAGGACGTTCATCAGGAGGTCACCCTCGTTCAAGAAAAGGTTTACCTGCTAAGGGTTATAGAACTCGTTCTAAAGTTAACCCAAGTAATAAGTATATTGTAGAACGTAGAAAGAAATAATTAGATAAACATGGCACGTTCATTAAAAAAAGGACCTTATGTTCACTATAAATTAGAGAAAAAAGTTCAAGAAAATATAGAGAAAGATAATAAAGCTGTTATTAAGACTTGGTCTAGAGCTTCTATGATTACTCCAGATTTTGTTGGTCAAACTATCGCAGTGCATAATGGTCGTCAATTTGTACCAGTTTACGTTACAGAAAACATGGTAGGACATAAATTAGGGGAATTTTCGCCAACTAGATCTTTTAGAGGTCATGCTGGTGCAAAAAATAAAGGTAAAAAATAATAAGAAGCTATGGGAGTTCGTAAAAGAGAAAGAGCAGAGCAGATTAAAGAAGCAAAAACGCAAGTAGCTTTTGCTAAATTAAATAACTGCCCTACTTCGCCAAGAAAAATGCGCATTGTAGCAGATTTAGTTAGAGGTCAGAAAGTAGAATTAGCTCTTAATATATTAAGATTTAATAGTAAAGAAGCTTCAAGAAAATTAGAGAAGTTGTTGTTGTCTGCTATCAATAATTATGAGCAGAAAAATACTGAAACTAGTGTAGAAGAAGCAGGCTTATTTGTTAAGGAGATCAGAGTCGATGGTGGAATGATGTTAAAAAGATTACGTCCAGCACCTCAAGGTCGTGCACACAGAATTAGAAAACGCTCAAATCACGTAACTATCGTGTTGGGTTCAAATAATAACACACAAAGCAATTAATAAACAGTATGGGACAAAAGACAAATCCAATCGGAAATAGACTTGGTATCATCAGAGGATGGGACTCAAACTGGTATGGAGGAAATGATTATGGTGATAAAATCGCTGAAGATTTTAAAATCAGAAAGTATATCCATGCGCGTTTATCAAAAGCTAGTGTATCTAAAGTAATTATTGAAAGAACTTTAAAACTTGTAACCGTTACTATCACTACTGCTAGACCTGGTATTATTATCGGAAAAGGTGGGCAAGAGGTAGACAAGTTAAAAGAAGAGCTTAAGAAAATTACTGACAAAGAAATTCAAATCAATATCTTTGAAATTAAAAGACCTGAGATTGATGCGTATTTAGTAGCAAACAGTATCGCGCGTCAAATCGAAAGCAGAATTTCTTACAGAAGAGCTATCAAAATGGCTATTGCGGCTGCTATGAGAATGAATGCTGAAGGTATTAAAGTTTTGATTTCTGGTCGTTTGAATGGAGCTGAAATGGCTCGTTCAGAAGGTTTTAAAGATGGTAGAATTCCTTTGTCAACTTTCAGAGCTGATATCGATTATGCATTAGCTGAAGCTCATACTACTTATGGTAGAATGGGAATCAAAGTATGGATAATGAAAGGTGAGGTTTATGGAAAAAGAGATCTTTCTCCGTTAGTAGGTATGGATAAACAAAAATCTAAATCTACAGGATCTACTGGAAAAGGTAAACCGAATGCTAATTCACGCAAAAGAAAGTAATTTTT
>PKDY01000021.1 GCA_002862755.1 Flavobacteriaceae bacterium
GTATTTGTGTTGTCAATTGGATTGTTATTCTTGTTGGGTTTTTATATTTATTTAACCAATGGGATTGACTCGGTAATGACCCCAGCGAAACAGGAAAAGGTTTTTGCATCGATACAGGCAGCACCCGCTTTACCAGAATCTTTTTATGAGCAATATGAGAAAATAAACCCGAACGGATTGGAGCGTGGCTATACTGCTTCTTTGTTGTCTCGGTTTTTGGGTAAACCAAAGCCTTGTGCTTGCGAAACCATTTATGCACATCCAGGTTATTTTGATACTTACAACCCATTTGCACCTCCTATTTTTATGTATGAAGCGACTCGAAAAGTGGGTGGAAAAAAATGTTTGGATTTTGCTTTACAAAAGGTAGATTTTGCTAATGGTGCTATGGGTGTTACAGCTGCTAGCGAACAGTATTTCCAGAAAGACTTAGCTTCATTAACCGATAGCGAAGTGTTGGATTTGTTGCTTATGATGGAAAACCCCAGTTATTTTAATTTGTTACGTGAAAAAGGCAGGGAAAGATTAGAACAGCGAAAAGCGGCTTTGCTTTTGAAATAAATGATTGTTCGAGTATTCAGATTGTGATTAGTAGGTTTTGAGAACGGTTTGTGCTACTATTTTTCTGGTTCTCGATACCATTTTCTTCCCAAAGTGTTGGTCGAAAACCACTCGAACTGACGAAAAACAGATATTGTGCTTGCAACCGACCGTTTGAGTGTTCCGATGCGAATCGGAATGTATCGAGAACCGTTTTTTAGTACTATTTTTCTGGTTCTCAATACCATTTTCTTCCCAAAGTGTTGGTCGAAAACCACTAGAACTGACGCAAAATAGATGTTGAGAGGTAAAGTGTTTTATAGGAAGTTTTTATAATTCTATTGTATTAAAATTTGTATGGATGCAGTTATAAAAAACGTCAGTTCGAGTGTTCCGATGCGAATCGGAATGTATCGAGAACCGTTTTTTATTCCTATTTTTCTGGTTCTCGATACAATTTTCTTCCCAAAGTATTGGTCGAAAACCACTCGAACTGACGAAAAATAGATGTTGTTATTGCAACTGACTGGTTGAGTGTTCCGATGCTAGTCAGAAGGTTTTGAGAACCATTTTTAATTTTATTTTTATTTATAAAATACTGTAGAATAACACTTTAGCTTGATATGATAGCCTTTTTAGGGTTTGTTTTTTACTAAAAATAATACTTTTTTACAATACCCCTATAAAAATAGAGGTGTGAACTCGTTTAAAATCTATTTTTTTTGATGTTACGCCTTATTTGAATGGGTTAAAACTCCATTAGAGTTCGGGCAACGCCATCTGAGTAAGGAGAAACACAATCTGAGTACGAGCAACGCCGTCTGAGTAGGGGGAAAGACCATCTGAGTACGGGAAAACACCATCTGAGTAAGGGGAAAGACCATCTGAGTAAGGGAAAATACCATCTGAGTAGGAGCAACGCCATCTGAGTAGGTGAAAACGCCATCTGAGTAAGTGAGTAGACCGTCTGAGTAGGAGTTAGACTCTCTGAGTAGCACAACTTTTAAACAGAGTAGGTTGTGGAACGTTTTTATACGGTGCTGGTCGATTCGTACTCTTTTTGCCTGTTTCTTTTTCTTATAGTAAACTAAATTTCTTATTAAAATGCTTTTTTGTACGTATAAATACGTATAAAAAAGGGTGAAAAATACGTATAAATACGTATTGTGGGTAGCTATTGAAAAAGGTATATTTGGAACTACTGAAATAACCTTTGCATATACACCCTAAAAAGGTAGATAGGAGCTGTTGAGTAGCTTGTATATGTGAGTTGGTAACAATCAAAAAAGAAAAATATGGCATATTCAGTAGGACAAAAATTAATCTTCACTGCACCAAACGGAAAAAAAGAGGAAATAACAATAGTGAAAAGAAAAATTGACTATAAAGATGGTTTTATTGATGAACCTAATTATAAGAGTAATTTTGACTATTTCGCAAGAGTAGAAAGAAATGGGGCTATAGAACATATCTTTTGCCAACACAACGAACTTTCTAATTTTTAAAAAGTGGGTTCATTAACATTTGGAACAGATACAGCGAAGGACAAGTATCAAGAATTTTTAGAGGAATATACTGAATATAAAGATGACAAAACATCTGTCAAAAAAGCAAGAAATTTAGCGATTACTGCTTGGCATTTAGTCGATTGGTCTTTTGAGGATTACAAGCCATTACATAATCTTGATAAAATAGGAGATTTTCGACAAACTTTATATCCGAGTTGTCCTTCATTAAAGATTATGCACGATTTAGCTAATGCATCTAAACATAAAAACCTGGATCGACCAAAAGCCGATTTAAAAAATACTGAAAAGCATATTGGTACTTTTTCTCATGAATTTAGTAAAGAGTTTGATACAACATACCTAGCAATTGAATTAATGGATGGGACGAAATTGGACTTTGAAGAAGAAATTGATAAAGTGAAATTATTTTGGGATAATTATTTCGCAAATAAATAATGAAGAAAAGGCTGCTCACAACATCGTATAAAAACAATTGAGGCTTTTTGTCAAGCGAACACAACCACGCAAGCATAAAAGTCGATAATTTTAGCTATCTTAGTCTTTAACCAATTCGCAACTGATTGTTATACAAGACCTTTTAGCACAATTGAAACAAATAAACTAAACAATTAAAAGAATAAGAAATGCATTGTGTATTTACATACGATTTAGCAGCATCAGGAGATAGAAGAACTGAAATTGAAGCTGATATAGATAAATTTTTAAAACCATATAGATGGGCAAAACGCTTAACTACCTTTTATATAATTGAAATTAAATCAATTGAAAACTGGAATAGTTTATTGAAACAATTTCAGGATTATTCAAAAAGCATTCCTGAAAGATTTCATTTTATTATTTCCCCACCTATGGCAGGAGGAAGATATAATGGAATTCTACCTGAAGGAAAATGGGATTTTATCAATGACATAACCTCTAATTCTTAATGATATGAGCGAAAATGTTGAAAATAAAAATCCGCAAGAGAATAAACTAAAACCAGGAACAGAAGCTAATCCTTTGGGAGATGCATTTAATGTAATGGTTTCAATTCCTGATAAATTAGAAATAAAAATGGTAAATGCTTCCATACTTTCTTCATATGAAATTTGGGTTTTCATAACCTCTTTACTATCGAATGCTGTTGTAGGTTTTTGGGTATCTTATTCTACAAACAATAATCCAGATATTAGCTCTGTGCTATTTTGGAATTCAATAATTTTTACTGCATTATTCTTGCTTACATTGGCTGTTGCACTTATAAAAAGATACAGACTAAATAGCAAATCAAAAAACATCAATCTTAAAACGTCTAAAATTGAGTAATGAAATAATAAAAAACTGTGCCCGATAGCGCGGATTTACTTCGTCTATTCGGTTGAAGCATAGAGTGTAATCCGTTCCACACACCATAAAGGTTCATTACTTTGAGAGTTAAAAAAAATAATAAGATTAACAGGGACATAATGCCTGTAACACCAATAAGAAATTCAGCAAAACATCTAAACTAATGAACAGAATAATACTTATAGGAAATGGATTTGATTTAGGACATGGAATGAGTACCAGTTACAATCATTTTATAAATGATTATTGGGAAATGATAATTGGAATTGTTCGAAATACTATTAATGGGAATTATTCAAACCGAGATAGTAAAATAGAAAATGATGAAATAAAAATTTCTAATATTCCGAGTCATTGGAATGTTGGCCCTTGGAAAGATGAATGCAATACATTTCAAGAATTGACTGATTTTTTTAAGAGAAATAGTATTAAATTAATTTTTAAAAATAAATTTTTAGAGATTCTTACTAGTAAAAAAAGTATGCAAAATTGGGTAGATATTGAGAAGGAGTACTATCATTTATTAAAAGAATCTTATAAAAATAAAAATTGCTCTTATAAGATTGATGTGTTAAATAATGATTTCGAAAAAATTAAGCAGTTGCTTGAAGATTACTTAAAAGAAATTGAAAATAATTTTTTTAATAATTATAGTAGCAATGAAAATAATTTAAAATTAAAAAGTAATATTGGTAGCAAAATTTATTCAGAATTTAAATTGAAAGATTTTACAGAAAGTTCAATTAATAAAAAGGCTGAAATTGAATTTCAAAAAATACAAAATGATATTAAAGGTTTGAAGGATGGTATGATTGAGGAGGCTGAATTAAATGAAGAAAGTAGAAGATTAATTTCTAGAATTGGAAAAGAAAAACCTCAAAAAGAGATAAGAAAATTACTGGTTTCTGACTATGCATACAATTTTTTTAATTTGATGCCAGAGGAAATTTTGTTCTTAAATTTTAATTATACTTTTACTGAAAAATTATATTTAGACCATAACGAATTTGATTATTTTGATTCAAAAAAAGCACCTAAAAAACAAATTATTCATATTCATGGAACAACAGATAAACATGATGGAAATAATGTGATTTTTGGATTTGGAGATGAAATTGATAATGATTATAAATCTATTGAAAATTTAAACGATAATATTTATCTTGAAAATATTAAATCGATAAAGTATTTAGAGACTGATAACTATAAAAGACTATTAGAATTTTTAAACAGTGGAGATTATCAAATTTTTATTTTTGGACATTCTTGTGGTATTTCGGATAGAACTTTATTAAATACTCTATTTGAACATAAACATTGTTGTTCAGTGAAACCTTTTTATCATAAAAAAGCTGATGGAACAGATAATTACAGTGATATAGTTAGAAATATTACAAGAAATTTTAATAGTAAATCTGTTTTAAGGGATAAGGTTGTTAATAAAGAATATTGCGAGCCTTTGTCTTAATTTTAGATTTAAAAAAGTATAAAAAATAACATAACCCGATAGCGCGGATTTACTTCGTCTATTCGGCTGAAGCTTCGGGTGTAATTTGTGCCCGCTCTGTAAAATCTTATAGCTTTAAAGTAATAAGTATAAACGTGTAAATACCTATTGTAAAAAGAAGTTGGAAAAGGTATATTTGGTGTATACTAAAAGCGAAATTTATCTTCGCATATACACCCTTAAAGAGGTAGATTGGTACTATTGAGTAGCGTGTATATGTGAGTTAGGCAACATTATGAAAAGAATATTCTATATAATCATATTTTTTATAATCAGTTTATTATATAGCTGTCAAGATGAAAATATTTCAAAAATTTATAATAAATGTTATTCGGAGGAAGTTACGGTAAATGGTATTTCAATAAAACATTACATAAAAGGATTTGAAAAAGAGCTTATCAGAAGTAAATTATTAAAAGATTCAACTGCAAAAAGCTATAAAGATTTTTTTTACGAAATATCAAATTATGACTATATTGTTTTGGAATCCAAATACTCATTTTTAGACAGTATAAAAGGATTAGAATATGATGGAGTTTTGAATTGTTCAAAAAAAATTGCTTCTCATAAAGATTATACAAAGACAATCTTTGGTAAGCTTGGAAACTACATGAAAAAAAACAATGGAAATCACGAAGGTTTTTTTGAGTCACAACCAATCGACTCAATTTTCAATGAAAAAACTTTTGAATTTGACTTTATAAAACATAAACTTTTTAATGTGATAAAGGTTTATGATAAAAACAAATATGAAAGTGGTAGTATCCTCTGCAACCTTGAAAACTGTCCAGAACGGAAAGCAACTTTGTATTACTAACGTTGCCTAACAGCCGTTTGTAACAATTGCTACATTTACAATAAAAAACACGTTCGATTTTTTACTAAAAAACTTATCTTAGCTAGAAATAATTGTTTCAAATAGATACTACTGCTACAAACGGCATAACGTTGCCATTAATTTAAAACGAACCAATTGCAAAAAAGTATAATTTTAGCTTTACTATTTTATTCAAGTCTTGTTTACAGTCAAAAAACAATTGAGTTATTCACTTCTAATTGTAAATCGGTTGGTATTTCTATGACTGACTTGGAGCGCACTAAATTTAAGATTTTAACAAATCACGAGTTAGTTACTGATACAACAAAATGTTGTAATTTTCAATTAGAATTTAAAACAAGTGAACCTAAAGTTGCAATTGAATTTGAAAACATTTACAAGCAAAAATTAGATACCGTTTTTCAAATAACAGAAAACAATCAACGCATCTATCTTTGTGTAGATAAATTCAAAGATTATAATTCAAGCTCATTAATTGCAAAAGCTTTAGAAAATAGAACTAATTGGAATTTGAAAATGACTGTTGTTCATTGTTTTGGAATAGACGATTCTGAACTCGAAATCACGCCTAAAAAAAATGGGTTATCAGCTAAATATACGTACTGGGAATATCCTGAAAACTCGAATAGGAAAAAGAAATATGTAATTAAGAAAATGATCTCAGAGCGAGAAATTGTGTTTATTGAAACTTTTGAAAAACAAATGAAGTTGATGAATAGGCCAAATGGAGGTTGTACACTTCAAGCCTATTTCCATCTAAAAGTGGGAGATGAAGAAATTGAAATAAAAGATAGTTCTTGTTCTGGATTTGATGAAACTGAATTATTAAAAAAACTTGGGATAAGATAAGTAATTATACTAACTATAAGTAATGGCTTTTTCTCTAACTCATCAAAGTCTTAAGTTTCAAGCTTTGGGTATCTTAACAAAGCCAAAAAAAACAACCCCTTGTCTTATATTTTATGCACTTCAACGTTTTATTTGGAAATTATGAAAATTTTATGATTTTTGATAAGAAAAGTTTTATGTTTTGGCTTAGTTGTTGTGATTATGTTGTTTCATAATTAAACAAATAATTAAAACATGAGTAAAGGTTTTTATTTAAAGATGGAAGAATATGTACCTGCAGGTACCTTCCTAAAGGCTAGTTTTGAGCGTGATAGAGAAGAACTAGCAACGCGTTTTAGCGAATTTTCAACTACGTATCTAAACGATTTTGAAGCCCAATTGGCGAAAGTGGCGCGTTTAGAGCAATCCCTTGTCATAACCGAGGAGCAAAAAGGGGTGACGGCTAGTTTGTATACTACGTCGGACCAAATTAACAAAGACCTGAATTTTCTGTCTTTTTATTTTAAACGTGCGGCAATCAGTACGAGCAGTATTACTGCTGTAAAGCGTAATCTAAAGGATAGAAACATAGAAGGCGCGATTTTAAAACTGGATGCCTTGCTTCAGTTTGTGGAAAGTAAAAAAGCGGTCTTAGAAGCCAAAGGTATGAGTGCGACTTTCCCCACTGAAATAGACGCATTAAAAGAAGAGATAAAAATTAAAAACGGGATGCAAAACGTAGTCATGAATATCAAAAAGCAATTGCATAGCGATAACAGACAGGAATATGAAGCCTTGTATGCTTACATTAGTACGATTTCCAAAGCGGGTAAGATTATGTATGATGGCTTAACGAAGCGGGATGAATATGTTATAACGAGAATTGCATCGAGAATGCGTCGTGCAAAACGAAAT
Organism: Flavobacteriaceae bacterium; assembly: GCA_002862755.1. Taxonomy (GTDB): domain Bacteria; phylum Bacteroidota; class Bacteroidia; order Flavobacteriales; family Flavobacteriaceae; genus Flavobacterium. The sequence continues at coordinate 7,484 of PKDY01000021.1, forward strand.
ACGGATACAACCAAATTAGTACATTAAGAAAAAGGGCTTTTTAAAGCCCTTTTTTTGTGGGATGAATTGAATGTTTGGTTGGTACTGTAAAAGAATAAAAATTATATTTACGAAGAATAAGTGTCCTAGCTAAACTTCGATCTAATTGTATTACTTTGTAAAAGGTTTGGTTACTTGTTCCCAATAGCTTTAATTGATAGTCAGAAAATGCAATACGAATTACCAGAAGATAAAATACAACTGTTTAATGACAAGTTTGAAAAAGCCAATGAATTGGCAAAAGATGTGATGTTGCTTAAAGAGAAAGCCTCAACTAAATTAGGTTTTTGGGATAAACGCAAAGCAAACAAAGCGATTCGATACTATGAAACTTGTTTATCATTGGTTCCAAATCATTGGCAAACGAATTGGTTAATTGCAAAAGTGTATCAGGTTCTTTTAGACCATCAAAAAGCATTGAGTCATTTTGAAAAAGCTGTTGCTTTTGAAAAAACGAATCCAGATTTGCCAAGAGAGGCTTCAATTTCAGCAATGGATTTAGGAAATATACCATTGGCTTTGCAGTACTCTTTGGAGGCCCTGCATCGCAATCCTAAAGATGCTGGACTTTATTGTAATCATGCTGTGAATTTGATGGTTTCTGGCAATGATGAAGAAGCAAAAATATATATTGAAAAAGCTATAGAAATGGAACCCAATGATGCTATAAATCAAAATGTTTTTATATTATTACAAGACGTGGCTTCGGGAAAACGTAAACGTCCACTGTATAATGAATTGGGATAATAGAAATTGGTAAAGAAAATAAACCGATAGTCGGGAGATACATTAATCAATGAATAGAATAGAAAAAAATAGAGATTTTGGTCAACCTATACTGTGGAAAGGGGATTTGAATGATGACTGTACTGCAATATGGTCAGGTTTAATGCTGCGAGCGGAATGGATGGATGATGATTATTGGTGGTGGTGTGTTTATGATATGCTTGACAATGAAAATCAAATTGACAGTTCGAATGAATATGTTGAGCAATTTATTGGTGGCGAAAAGGCAAGAGAAAAAGCCGAAGAAGTTGCAAAGAACTATCTGAAAGAAGAATTGATTCGGGACTTAAAAAATTCGGATGAAAAAATAGATTTTGACAAATTAATTTCTGATTTAAAAGCGATTGGAATTTCACCAGCTCAAACTATTTTGGTTTTAATAAAAAAATTCGGATTTGAGCAGTCAGATGCAAGAAATAAAGTTTTTGACTCAGCTGTTTGGAAAGGATTAAGAGAGCAATCTGAAATTTTAACGCAAGCATTTTTGGATGTTGCTGCTGAAGGAGCTGACAAAGTGGAATATTATGAAGACGGACACGTAAGTTCCATTACTTTTTGCTTAAAAGAAGAGGATGTTGTTCAGGAAAAACCAACATTTTGGGAAAGATTAAAATCAAAATTTAAATACTGAAATCATGTTATTCTAATAGCTCTAAGGGATTGGTTTGTCTTTTTAGCGCTTCAAAGTCCGTAGTTTCGGACTCATGATTTTTAGATAAAAAATATTGTAAAAGGAAATTAGTAAAAGTATATTTGATGTACACTAAAAACGAAAGAAAGCTTGGCTTAGATTTTTTACAATGGGTACAGTAACGTTACTTTGTAGTGTGTCTAAAGGATTTGATAATAGTGTAAGGAACCCATGAGAAACATTTATTACCTCTTAATAGTATTCATTTTGACCAGCTGTGGTAACGGACAAAATGAAAATGTCATATTAGAAAAAACCGACAGGTCTGAAACTGAATCCAATGAAATACGCTACACCGACGAACAACTTGAAAGCTTTTTAGACAGTATTGGCCATTTATCGCCTTTACTTTGGGCAGACAAGGTTGCTTTTACAGCGGATTCTACTTTTAAAAATCAAACACAAATGAACAAAGTTATTTCAAAAAGAGACTTCGTTAAGTTAAATCAAGCAATTTTAGAATTTAATGAATTAGACAGATCAATTGATATACAAACTGCAAAAAGTATTTTTGGTATAATTAACGAAGTTGATAGTTCCTATACAGCAAATGAGAGTATTCCGATTACATTTATTTCATTTGACGAAAAGGAAGAGGATTTTAATGAATATGCAGTTGCTTTAGGATCTCCCTATATGAATTGGAGTTGTGTTCTCTACTTTTTCAAAGGCAATAAAATTATTGCAAAACACAACATTAATCATCGATACGGACTTGAACTTAAAAACTACAAAGACAGCGATGGCAAAACAATTATTTACTACAAAGAAAATTTTGGTTCGGGCTCAGGAATTTGGCAATTTAATTATTACTTCTACAAGTTTTATGACGACAAATTAATTCCGATTTTAAATGAGCTGGAAAATGGAAATTTAAACGGTTGGGGAAGCAGCCGTAATTTTTGGTTAGAAGCAATTGTAACAAACACAAAACCCCTCACTTTGAAAAAGGTATACCATCAGGAACTTAGTGATACTACTGCCAGTTATACTAAAATTATTGACGATTCAACATTTGTTCAATACAAATGGGACGAAAAAACACGAACACTTGTTGGTAATTATGAGAAAAGTAAAATCAACGCATTTCAAGAACTAACGTATTATCTTGCTGATAATGAATTATTGTTTATGAATACGTATTACGCAACATTAAAAGATTGCCTTAAAGACAAAAGTAAGCGAGAGGTAGTTTTGAGCTATTTGAACACGATAAAAAGTTACACCATTGAACAGAACAACAACCATAATAACAATTAATTCCGTAGCACAAATTCCAACACTTGATGCGATTCGTTCAATTCCACGGGAACTGACAATAAAACTTGTGTTTGAAGAAGAAGTTCAAAGTCAAAGAGAAGTAATAGGGCAAAATCTGAAAACTGAACTTTTAGGTTTTCAAGTTCGAATACATAGAACAGCACCCGAAATCAACATTGTTAAACTTATTACGGACAAAGAAATTGAAGACCATCAGGACTTTTTTGAGCAATGTGCAAAAGATTACAGAAAAATCGCAGAAGAATTGCTATACAAATTGGTTGACAAACTAGACTTGAAACTAAACAAAGACTTTCCAATGCAGACCTTTAACGAACTTAAAAAAGAGGGTGTTTCTAACGGAAAAGTTGAAGGTTGGAGGTATTGTGTTCATGGATTTCATTGCGGTTTTGAAAATAGTAAAACAGGGCAAATTGTAGAAGTTCCACTTGTGTTTGGACAAGAATTTGGTGATTTAGATCCTTACTTTTTTTCAAACTTTATTAAATCAACACCTGAATACAGACCTTTGCCAATTGAAATTTTTGAAGATTATGAAGACGGTGTAAGAATAAATGAAAGAATGCTTATGCTTGGTAAGTTTGAAAGAATAAGTTCAAATATTGGTAATCATTATGGAATTGTAGTTTCCGACAGACAAAAAGTAGTAATCAAATCCTATTTGGACTTGGAAAAAATTAACCAAGGTCAAAACAAACAAATTGAAACACCTAAATTTAACTTTTGGAAGTTTATAGGAATTAAAAAATAAAAACGAACTTTAAAAAAGGGTTTTACGTGATGTAGGATAGTGTGTCTAAATTTTTTTGTGATAGAACTATAAAAGGAATTAATAGGAAGAAAGAATTCTTTAATGCAAAAAGAAATTTCATATTTGGAAGTGGTTTTTTATTATATAATTAAACCAAATGAAAAATAGTATGCTGATTGGGTAGGGCAAATCTATTAAAAACAATTGCTATAAAAAAAGGATGATTCTTAAAAAAATGTAATTTTGAAAAACTCCAATCCGAAATTCAGGAATTTCGTGTTCCATTTCTTTTTTATATCAAAACTAAGAAAAAAATCTTCCTCAGTGTTACAAGATAAGGTTGTTGTGAAAATTGCTAAAAGCGTTGTTTTTTAACAATTTATATAGTTAAAATGTAATTTTTTAGTGAGATAAAAAGTACGAAAAAAGAGACCGATTTTTTTCATCGATTAAATGATGATTTCATCGATTATATAGGTAGGTTGTTTGGAAATTGTTGTTTTTTTGCGTAAAATCTAAACTATCTATGAAAAAAATTATTTTTTCACTAGCCCTTGCTATGGCTAGTTTTTTGGCAATCGGACAAACACCTACCGTTTCTATTTCCGACCATAATGGCAATGTGGACGATGCGTTGATAGATTGTACCTATAATTTTATCCCTCCTCAAAGAATTCAACTTACCGCTACGTATCCAAGTTTGCAATCGACTACCGATTATACGGCAGCTACTGTTCCGTATGGTTTAATCGGGAATTTGTCGGACGGAAACCCTGTTGCAATTACGGGTGATGATGTTTGGAGTGCTAGCGTGCCGATTGGGTTTACTTTTTGTTTTTATGGTAATTCGTATACCTCTTTAAACGTTTCTGATAACGGAATCGTTCGTTTTGGTTACAACCCATCCACACCAGAAGGTTCGTTTTCTTCCATTACCAATACTACTCCGAGTCCGTCTTTAATACGCAATGCTATTTTTGGTGGCTTTCAAGATTATATTATGGCACCAGTTGGGTTTGGTTGTGCAACTGGTGAAGATTGCGGTTCCATTAGTTATTATACAACAGGAACCGCTCCTTTTCGACAAATGGTAGTCAACTTTAACGGGTTGAATTATTTTAATTGTTTGGGAGCCAATGCCATTAAAGCTTATTTTCAAGTGGTGTTGTTTGAAACGACCAATGCGATTGAGATTCATGTGCAAGACAAGCCCTTACCTTGTTTAGGTAATAGTAGCGCGAATGGAAATGGTAACTCGTTAATTGGTTTGAATAATGCCAATGGAACTCTAGGTGTGGCTGCACCTGGAAGAAATACCTCCGAATTTGCTGTGAGTAATGAATCCTATGCTTTTACACCTTCAGGAGCTTCAGCAACTTCTATTGTTTGGACCAATCAATTTGGAGTAAACATTGGGACAAGTAATCCTATCGAAGTAATTCCACCACAAGCGGATACCTTTTATACCGCTACGGTAACTTATAACACCTGTATTCCAAGACAAATTCAAGGAGTTTTTACTATTACCTATGATCCGAGTTTTCCTGCTTCACCCGATATTGTACAAAATATTTGTGATGCAGTAGCACCTTTTCCAAATGAAGTATATGATGTGGAAGCTTTGGTAACGCCAATAGGCTCAGAAGTGATTAGTTTTCATGGTTCCCAATTGGAAGCGGACAATAACCTGAATCCGTTGGCTAACATGAGTACCTACAACTTAACCACTGCGGTTACAACCTTATATTATCGTAGGACCTTAGGAACTTGTTATTCTACGGGTAGAATTACCATTAATTTATATCAAACACCCGATTTAAATGATGTGACGTTGTACTATTGCGATGAAAATAATGATAATGTAGAAAATAATATTTATTTACCTGGTTTAACTAGTCAAATTGCGGGTTACACCAGTTCTTGGATGTCGGTACGTTATTTCCAAAATCTAGCCAATGCTACTGCGAATGTCAATCCGATTACCTATATCAACCTGACGAATCCACCTGGTTTTTATGATGTGTATGTGCGGGTTTATAATACAGCTCATCCCGAATGTTTTGATATTATTACGATGCGATTGGAGTTGTTACCGCGTTTGGTATTAGATGTGCCCACGGTTGCTTGTATACCCGATACCAATTTCGATTTGAATGAAATTTTTGATCTTACGAGTATTCCAATTACCGCTTCAGTTGGACCAATAAATCCTGCGGATTTGCAACTAACTTACTATACCTCTTTGGCGAATGCTAATAACCAAACCAATGCTATTGGCAATCCTAATGCGTTTAATGTGAGTATTCCACAAGGGCAAACGGAAACCACAATTTATGTGGTAGCCAATGCTTCGGGGTATTGTTTTGGTGTGGTTCCAGTAACCTTAACATTCTGTATTGCTGATGGTGGTGATGGAGGCGGTGGAGGCGGAGGCGGAAACGGTGGTTTTGGAGGTTTAGGTGCTTGTTTGGAAACAGGTGATGTGATCCCTACTTTCGATTTGAATGTGGTGTATACCAATGTGATGCAAGCCGTACCTGTAAATCCAGTGCCAGCAGCTGTTGGTTTTTATACTACTTTATTAGGAGCGCAAACTGCAGATGCCGCTGTACTTTTAACTCCAGCAGAAGTAAGTTCCTATACTCCTGTGGCTCCCTATTCGGAGATTTGGGTGCGTTTTATAGATGCCAATGGTATCGTTGGAATCAAAAGAATTATTGTGCCTTTGAAATACAAACGACATGAAATTATCGAATATGAAATTTGTGATGTTTTTAACGATGATACAGAGTTCATCGATTTAGAAAACAGTCCTGTTCCTGTTTCTTATTTACAAGCCATACGCAATGATAATCTAGGAGAAACAGTAACGGCTTATGCTTCTATGGCTGATTATCTTACCAATTCCAATCCGATTACTACAATTACCTTAAACGGTCCATTAACAACTGTGTATGTAAAAGTTTCGTCTTATGGGTGTGATAGCGATTATACGTTAAATTTCAACTTGAAACCTTATGATATTAAAACACCTATAGTCACTCAGGTTTGTGATATTGATGCGGATGGTGTTGAGGTTTTTGATTTGACTACTTTGTTACCAACAGTCGATGTTACGGGTTATACAACTCCTGTTTTAACCTTGCATCCTACGTTGAATGATGCCTATTTGAATACGAATGGTATTGCTAACGCAACTACATATAATGTAACAACTACCACAACGGTTTTTGTGAGGGTAGAAGAAACAGCGGTTTTACCACCTAATACACCTGTAGTTTGTCCGGCTATTCAGGAATTTCAATTTGGGTTTTATGATTCTGTGGATGTGAATCCCATTGGTACACAAGAATATTGCGATTTAGATGATGACAACCAAGTCGTGTTAGGCAATTTAAATAGTTTGGTAACTGCTATTGTTATCGAAAATCCTTCGCAACCAATTATTAGAAGATTATATACCAATTTATTGGCAGCACAAACCAGTGATGCGGTTTATGAGATACTACCCGATTGGGATTTGTTTACCTATGATACGACTATCTTGGGTACTTCAGGGACGCTTTATTTGCAACTGACCAATTCAGTTACAGGTTGTACGCGTATCGTGCCAATCGCAATAGAAATTCGAACGTTACCCTTATCGGTGACGACTACTGTAAATCAATGTGATTTTGATAATGATAATAGCGAGGCAATTGGGGATTTTCAGGTTTTTAATGCGCAGATTATTCCTGTAAATATCGTTTTATATACATTTCAGTATTTTGAAACCCTTGCCGATGCTACTGCAGGAACACCAGAATTGCCAGTTGGTTTTATAGTACAAGATGGAAGTGTGGTTTATGTACGCATTCAAAGTGGATTAAATCCGGGTTGTTCTCGTGTGTTTCCAATTGAAATTGATTTTCAACCAACACCTTTGGTTACGAGTATTAGCCCGTTAGTGTGTGATAACTTAGGTAATGGTTTCGAAACCATTAATTTATTTAGTTTTCAAAGTCAATTGGTTACTTCTATGACAGGTTTAACCTTTCAATACTATACCAGTTTGGCCAATTTACAGAACAATATCAATGCTTTGTCTAATGCGAATGTGACCAATTTTAATGCGATTTTTAATAGTTCCAATGTGGCACAAACGGTTTATGTTAAGGTAATTGATAATACGACACAATGTTATGCTGTTGCCACCATTACTCCAGAACGTTTACCCCTTATTGATGCATATGATGCGGTTCAATTTAGTTGTGATATTTCTACGACCAATCAATTGCAAGCTATTTTTGATTTAGAAGCTTCTGTACCTCGTGTTGGAACCGAAGGAATGATAAGTAATCCAAATGATTATACCATCTCTTTTCATACCAGTAATGCCAATGCAGTAAATAATGTGGCTGCGATTGTTACTACAACGAATTATACTGTAGTAGCAAATCAAACCACTGCGATTTATGTTCGTTTTCAAGACAACATAACAGGATGTTTTACTATAAAAGTACTTGAATTACAGATTTATAATTTACCAAAGTTTGTCAACAGTGTCTATGATATTTGTGATGGAAATTTAGACGGTATTTATGTTTTAGATTTGGCTGAATTAAATGGTACTGTGGTAGAAGACCCAACGCCATTTACTTTTCAATATTTTAATTCTGAAGCTGATGGTTTAGCGGGCATTAATCCGATAACGAATACTACCAATTATACGATTCCTTTGGCAGACTTTCCTAAAACCATTTATGTAAAAGGTACGAATTTGAATAATTGTAGTAAGGTAAAAGCGGTGATTATTGGTTTAGTACCTAATGTACCGATGTTAACCAATGCTGTTACGCTTACGGAGTGTGATCCCAACAATGATGGGGTTGCTATTTTTGATTTAACCGATGCGACTAGTTTGCTTACGAATGCAACTGGAGTAAGTTTTGCATATTTTACCAGCCTGTCAGATATGCAGAATAATACCAATGCACTAGTAAATCCTAACAATTATGAAAATGCAGGACCGAATCCAAATGTAGTTTATGTACGATTAAGTCGCACCAATAATTGTGATACCTATGCTACCGTAACATTAAATCCTTTTTATGAAGCGTATGATTTTCCAGCCTTAACCCAATTTTGTGATAACAATGCAGATGGAACAGAAACAATAGATTTAGGAGCAACAGTGTATGGTATTTTGAACATGTATGCACCAGCTTCATTGGATTTGCAATTTTATACTTCTTATGCGGATGCAGTAGCCAATACGAATAGTATTCCTTCTGTTTATACATTTACCAATTTTACAACTCCTGTTTTTGTTAGAATCACTAATGTTGCTACAAGTTGTCCGATTATCAAGCAATTGGAATATGCTTTTTATGCGCCAATTGTATTGACCCCGCATACTGTTCAACTTTGTGATTTAGACCGAAATACTACAGAAATTATTAATTTGTCTACTTATTTTTCGAATTTAAATGCAAATGCAACCAATTATACGATTACCTCATATCTTACACAAAATGGTGCTGAGAATGAAGTAGTAGCCGAATTAATTTCAAATTCCAATTATTTGCAAACGGTTGCCAATCAGACCTATTGGTTACGCTTTGAAGATGTAGCGGGTTGTTATTCCGTAACTTCTGTAGCTATAGAAATTGTGCCGTATCCAAATCCGTTAACGCAACCTTTAAAAATTGAATTATGTGATGTTACTGGGAATCATGATTTAGTAGAAATTTTTGATATTACTCAAAATGAAACGTATATTAGAAATGGAAATAGCACTTGGAATATTACGTATTATGAAACGTTCCAAGATGCGGAATTAGCATTGAATCCTATAGCTAATCCAGCGGCTTATCCTTCAGCAACAACCAGTGTTTGGATGCGAGTGGTAACCACACCTATTAGTACTTTAACAAGTTGTGCGGTACTTATTGAGCAAGAATTAGAAGTGATTCCTTTGCCAACACCAAGAACAGATCCTCCTAAAATTCTTTTGTGTGATGACAATTTAACAGGAGATCTACAAGAGTCTTTTAATTTGACTCAAAATATAAATTATATTCGAAATGGAAATGCAACAGCAGTAGTATCCTATCATACATCTTTAAATGAAGCGCAGTTAGGAATAAACCCGATTGCTTCAGTGACGAATTATTTTTCTGGGACAACTAGTATTTGGATAAGAGTACAATCTGATGTAGCTACCACTTTACAAAATTGTGCTATAGTGGTAGAACAAGAAATAGAGGTTGTTGCGAAACCTACGAATTTGGTTACCAATTTACCAGCTTTAATTGCCTGTGATGATACGAATGCAGGAAACTTGACCGAAGCGTTTGATTTGAGCTTAAATACAACATTGATGTTAAATGGTAATACCTATCAAGTCAGTTATCATGAGTTGGCTACTGATGCGCAAACAGGATTGAATCCAATTTTAAATTTTACGAATTATGAAACAGGAAGCACTACTATTTATGTAAGAATTATTACTTTACCAGTAAGTGCTTTAACCACTTGTGCGGTAGTAATTCCTCAAACTATTATTGTGAATCCACTACCAGCAGTAGTTCCAGTTACACCTTATTTAAGCTGTATTATCAATACATCTGGAGAAGCAGAGTTTGATTTGGAAACCAAAACTGCAGCAATTTTAAATGGACAAAATCCAAATCAGTTTTGGGTTAGTTATCATTTGACAGAAAATGAAGCAAAATTAAGAACCAATCCAATCAATTCGCCTTATGTAAGTGTTTCTACAACCATTTGGGCAAGTATTTTGAATACTCAAACCAATTGTATTGCCACCGTTTCTATTGCATTGGTAACTGAAAATGCTGTTTTTGCAGTTGCACCAAGTCCCCTAGCGATTTGTGATGAAGATGGTGTAAATGATGGTTTCCATGTGTTTGATTTTAATCCTTTGGTACCAAGTGTTTTAGGTTCTCAAAATGGAAATTCTGATATATCCATTCATTTTTATGCATCTGAAATGGATCTTTGGTCAGATCAACCCATCACAGATATTTCAAACTATATTAATGTAAGTAGTCCGCAAACCATTTATGTAAAAGTAGTAGATGAATCTACACAGAATAAATGTATGGCAACTACTAGTTTTGATATTAGTGTTCCCATGTTACCTAATCCAACGCCTCAAGATGGGTTTATCTGTACAGATCCATTAAATAATCAGTTAATTTCCACTTTCACAATCGATTCAGGATTAGATAGTAATGCCTATACTTTTCAATGGTATCAAGAAAGTACCTTACTTCCTAATGCAACTGGACCTATTTTGGAAGTGTCTCAAGGTGGAAATTATTTTGTAGTAGCTACTGATGTTATAACTGGTTGTGTTTCAGAACCAGCAGGTAGTACAGTTATTGTTTCCCAACCTGCAGCGGCTTCTGTTAAAGTAGAATATTCATTTGAAGATAATATACGCCTTATTGTTACTACAATTGGAAATGGAGTTTATGCGTATCAATTGAATAATGAACCTGTTCAAGCTTCAAATATTTTTCAAAATGTATCCGCAGGAATGTACACGATTACGGTTTATGATACCAATGGTTGTGAGCCAGTAACTTTAGAAGCTATTGTATTGGATTACGATAAGTTTTTCACACCAAATGGAGATGGTTATAATGATACTTGGCATATTAGAGGGATACAAAATCAGCCGAATGCAAAAGTGTATATATACGATCGCTATGGTAAATTTTTAAAAGAATTAGTACCTGACAAAGAAGGTTGGGATGGCACCTATAACGGCCACAATTTGCCTTCTACCGACTATTGGTTCACAGTTTATTATAGAGAAAATGGTACCGATAAAGAATTTAAGTCACATTTTAGTATGAAACGATAATTTTAATTTTAAACAAGCAAACATGAAAACAAATTACAATCTATTCATGCTTACGTTGTATGTAAGTATGTTAATGATAAGTGGTGTGTATGCACAAGGCTCGGGAAATAATGAACCCCGATTTGCCACTTATCATACAGGCCAAGCCTTCACATCGATTACAGCCGATGCGAATAAGAATGTTTGGGCTGGAACAACTAGTCAAGGTCTTTTCTTTATGGATCAGACGCAGCAAACACCAACTTTTTCTGCACAAACTTTAGGGACAGCTCCCGCAATTGGAAGTACAAGAATGACATCGATGGCAAAAGATCAGTCGGGTAACATTTGGATTGCTCATGAAGGAATTAATACCACTGGAGGTCAGGGAGGAATTGAAAAAATTAATGTAAATACTTTAGCGGTGCAACATTTTGGTCCAGGTATCAATGCTAGAGGATTTACGGTTTATTCTGAAGGAGATGGTATTCCAACTAGAAGAGTACAACAGATAGTAGTTGATCCAAATAATAAAGTTTGGACTGCACATCGCTATCATGATGTTACAAGTGCGCCAGATTATATTGTTACTCCAGGTTCCATTAGTTCAAGAATGGCAGATGCTAGTGGACCATTTGAGAACTATAGTACTTGGAATGATTGGCAGAATAGGAATACAACAGGTATTATGTTGGAAAGATTACCTTATCCGGCTTACACTTATAATCCTCCAGTTAGTGTTTCTCCTGATAGCAGAACGGTAAATGCTATTTCAGTAGATAGAGGGTTTATTTACATCAGTGTATATGGATACAATGATTCTAATGGTGTTTTTAACTCATCAGGAAATGTAGTTCCTACAACTTACTTGAAACCACGTTTAATAAAATACACCAATACGGCTGTACCACAATTTGTTTCAGAAGTAACTACGCAACAAGCTGGTTTTCCTAGTTCAGGAGGGATTTTTAATGGAGTATATGCTAATGGGAGCAAAGGAGTTTGGGCTACTACACCATTTGCTGGAAATGGATTTTCAGTTTATATTTATGGAACTTGGCAAAATGTAAACGACCCAAGTATTATTCCTCCAGGAACTGTATTTAATAAAGGAGCAATTTGGGGAGATTCTACAGGGAGAGTATATATGGGAACCAATAATGGTTTGTTAGTATATGATGGATTTGGAGAAGCAATAAATCCATTGTCTTATACTTTGTATTCGAAAACATTCTATGATTCTTTACGATGTGTTCACGATCCAGATATGTTGTCCAATAATATTACAGCTGGATGTATTGAAAGTTCAGAAACAGAAAATTATTCTTGGATTGCTACACCAGATGGAATCATGAGATGTAATTTACCAACTGGAGAAGTATTTGTATATCATGTAAAAGATAAAGAACAGCCTTTTACAGAACAAGTAAATGGATCAAGTAATTACGAAAAGTTTACTTCTTTACGTTCAACTCACTATGCGTATTATTTAGGATATAACGAAAAAATACCATCTTTTGCAGTAGATGGAACGCAGTCATCTGTTTTACGATTAAAAACAGATGATCCAGGAGGTTACTATGATCCTAATACGTTATACAGAATTGTTTTAAGAAAGACAACTTCTGACGAATTACCTGGAGATCCAAATAGTCCTGAATATATCGCACAATATGGAAAATTTACTCTTAAACCAATTGAAGATTATGAAGGACAACCGCAAGTTCAAGATTTGAAATATGTTGATTTTATTTACCAACATCCTACGCATATTCAAGCGAATGATTTCATACTAGGAAAGTATAATACCGAATATGATATTTTTGTTTTTAAAAGAACAGCTCAACAAACAGATGAGACTATTTTTAGACATCCAATTAAATTGTGTTTACCTCCTGTACTTTTAGGTCATGGAGTTTGGTCTAATACCAAATCATTAGATTTAATTGAAGCCTATTTTAAAACGAAAGGTTATTCAGATTATGAAATAAGAAAAGCTTGGCGTTATGAAACGAATCCAATGATGCCGGAAAATTCGTTTGATACGGATAAAAATGTGATACCTACCTACATTGAATCCTTAATTAGTAGTGCTTTAGATAATAAAGTTTCTGCGGGTAAAGTAAATGTAATTGTGCACAGTAGAGGTGGTTTATATACTAGAGCTTACATAGAGGAATTAAGAGGTGTTACTTATAAAAATAACATTAATTCGTTAATCACTTTAAATACGCCTCATTTTGGTTCTCAAGCTGCGAATGCTATTTTGGACCAAAGAACCTTAGCTTTGGTGGTAAAACCTAATTTTACAGGAAACGAACTTTTTGATGCAATCGTAGATTTAACCGGTTTTACATTTACCGTGGATACGCCTATAAAAATTGGAGATATTATGTCGGTTGCTGCACTTCATGATAAGCCAGGACCAGATAATCCAGGGGCAAATCATTATGGGGTGAAAAATTTAACGGTTGAAAACGATAATATTTCAGGGAAAAACGCATATGAAACTAGATTTATTGGGGAATTAAATGAAAGTGCTAATGCGAGTAAGTTATCTGGTATTCCAATTCATGCGGTGGCTACTAAAATGAGATTGTGTAATATCGATCCTATTTTATGTACTGATTTATATAATATTCCAGACATTCCTGTTAAACTTCCAAGATCTATTGCATGGGCGAAAGTCTTTATGGAGCTTACTAATTTTGTTTTAAATGATGTGCCTGTTACAGTGGATACATTCTTGGAAAATTATTTATATAACGACACCAATGATTTGATTGTTCCAACAGCAAGTATGGAAGCTGGATTAGCAGATAATTATATTAGCAAATTTCCAGATTTAAATGTTTGTCATATTACAGCACTAGGAAATGAAAGAGGAGTTACTGGAAACACAGAGATTATAGGAACTGTATTTTCAAAATTAAAACAGAAATTTGACGCAAGTAATAGTAATTTTAGTTTAAATGGAATAGTACCACAACAACTAAGTTATACATTACCTAATTTGTTACCAGTGAATCGTCCGCAAAGCAATCAAGTGAATGATAGTAAGATTGTAATTAATCCTAGTTCTTTTACTCCAGCGTTACAATCTGGATCGAACTCTACGTTTAAAATTTATCAAGAAAACGTAGATAAAATTTTTGTGGTAATAGAATATAACGATGAATATGAAAATACGTATTATCTTAAAAAAGTAACGGATATTACCTTTGAAAATGATTTTACTGTAGTAGTTCCAAATACGGTTATTGGAAAAATTAGAATTACAGCTTATGGAATAAAAGATGCTGGTGTTAAAGCAATGCATACCATTGAATCGGTTATCGCATTACCTGATAATATTACGTTGGAATCGATTCGTTTTTCTGAAGAAAGAGTAGTTATGCCAGAGAAGAGTAGTTACAATTATACGCTATTTGGTACTTTTAGTGATGGATTTGAAAGAAGAATTAATGAACTTCCAAACGTGGTGTTTACAGTAGGAACTCCAGAAGTTTTATCTTTAGTAGATACAGAAACAGTTAAAACTTTAGATCCAGGAAATTCTAATTTTCAAGCAGCTGTGAACGGTTTAACAACGGTAATGAAATTTGTTATTGCTGATGACCCTTCTACACATGAAAGTTTAGTAAGCGATTTTTATCCTGTTTATGAAGAAACTGGTCCTGTTCAATTAATTTGGAAAACGTATAGAGAGTATAGATCGCAAAACTTTACTTTAGAAAGCAGTACCGATAATATCAACTTTACACAAATTGATTCTCAAAATGGACAAGGAACAAAGTATGAAGCTACTGATTATGAATATGTTGATAATACCACTGAGAACTTGATTTATTATCGATTGAAATTAATGGATTTAGATAATAATGTGGTATACAATCAAACGATACAAGTAGTTAGAGGAACACTTTCAAATGAAGATTTTGAGCCTATTTCTAAAAATAGTCTAGTGGTTTACCCAAACCCTTCAAATGGTACGTCTTTTACAATTCATTTGGATGCAGCTACTATTTCAGATGCAAGTGTAACTATTTATAATATGAATGGTTCTCAAATAGCTCATTTTGATCGCTTAAGTTTTTCTAACAAAGAAATTAATGTTGCTTTACCGAACCAATTAAGTGAAGGTATTTACATGGTTCAAATTAAAACAGAGGCGTTTGTTAAAACAGAAAAGCTAATTATTCAAAAATAAAGAATTTGTATTTTAAACTATAAAACCACATTCAAACGAATGTGGTTTTTTTGTAATGGTTGTCAAAAAATACTGTTTTGTTCTTAAGATGTTTTTGTTATATTACGTATCATACCTCCAAAAATAAAAAAGTGGAAAGGAATTAAGGTGTACCAATACAATCTACCTAGCCAACCTTTAGGTCTGAAGGTTGCAATTTGATGTAAGATGTTTTCTTCGTCAATTCGAAATTCTAACCACGCTTCTCCAGGCAAACGCATTTCAGCAAATAGTAATAATCTCTTTTTTTCTCGGTCTGCCAATAGTACTCTCCAAAAGTCCAAAGCATCTCCATTATCTATGTGAGTAGGGTGTGTACGACCTCTTCGTAAACCCACACCGCCAACTAGTTTATCCAAAAAACCTCTTATTTTCCACATCCAGTTGCCGTAATACCAACCCTTTGAGCCACCAATAGACCAAATATTATCCAAAGTTTTTTCAAGATTCTTTACAGGGATAGTTTGATGATCTGTTAAACAACCGTATTTCGGTATTTGAATGAATTCGGTTAAGTTTTTTCGAAAGCGACCGCTCACCAAACTGTCTTTCCAACTAGAAATAACTAAGTTTTGTTCAATCTTTAAAAAAGCCAATTCAATAGCTTCAACATAGCTAATTGGATGTATATTTAATAATTCTTGTAGGTTGTTGGCTTTTGCAATGACTTCAATTTTCATACTGTCTACTAAATTCATAGCTAATTTATATGAGGTTGAGGTTACAAAATACAACCAATAAGAAGATAATTTTGGAGTCATTATAGGAACAGTTACTATCCAATTTTTAAAGCCTCTAGTTTTAGCATACAACTGCAGCATTTGTTTGTAAGATAAGACATCTGGCCCTGCAATATCAAAGGATTTATTATAACATTCCTCTCTAAATAATACACCAATTAAATATTGAATTACGTTTCGAATAGCAATCGGTTGCGTTTTGGTTAATACCCATTTTGGAGTAATCATAAAAGGAAGCTTTTCACATAAATCGCGAATAATCTCAAATGAAGAACTTCCAGAACCTACAATAATTCCCGCTCTTAAAACTGTTAATTTGTAATCCCCTTGATATAAAATGTCTTCCACATTTTTTCGAGATTGCAAGTGTTTGGATAAGTGATTGTCGTTTACAATGCCACTTAGGTAGATAACCTGATGCGGTCTCATGTGCAGCATATAGGTGTTGAAATTTTCAGCTGTTTTTGATTCCATTTCATCAAAAGCAGTGGTTGAAGACGTCATGGAATGGATGAGATAATAAACAACATCTATATTTTGAGCAAGATTGTCTAAATTAGGTTCCAATAGAAAATCAACCTCCCAAATATGAATAAGTTTAAGAGTTTCTTCATCAATTCCTAAACGATTCTTATCTCTTACACAACAAATTACTTCATGACCATTGGCTAGAAGTTCAGGTAATAACCGTCTTCCTACATAACCATTGGCTCCCGTAAGTAGAATTCTCATAAAAAGATTTTTCTTTAAAGTTACTAAGAAAAACCATTAAACATTCGTTAAATAGATTGGAAGATATTTACAATGGAACTACTGATATATTGAATTCCAATGGCAATTACGATAAAACCAATAATTCTAGAAATAGCAACTAAACCAGATGCACCTAATATTCTGGATAAATAATGAGCACTTCTTAAAATTAAAAAAATGGTAACCGAAACACATAAAATAGCGGCACAAGTTGTTATTTTTTGAAGTAGTTCTGGTTGTTCTTGATACATAGCAATTAATAAAGACATAGAGCCTGGTCCTGCCAGCATAGGCATCGCTAAAGGAGTCAAAGCAATGTCGTTTCTTTGCATGGCATCGTTCGTTACCTTCTTGTTAACGCCTCTTCTTTTACTAACATTTCCCGAAAGCAAACTAAAGCCCGAATTTACAATTAGTAAACCACCCGCAATTCGTAAAGCATTAATGCTAATACCAAAAAATTGAAGCATGTATTTTCCTATAAAATACGAAATGATTAATATGATAGCTACATTAATTGCTGCCCATAATGAAATTCTAGAGCGTTCTTGTTTGCTGTCATCTTGAGTTAAACCAACAAAAACTGGTACTGCACCTAATGGATTTAAAACAGAAAATAAAGCAGCAAATACATAAATAAATAGTTCCATAGTTTTTTTGCAAAGAAACAGTTGTTTTTAAAACAACGTTTTAAAATAAAGTTATCTCAAAGTTAAAATTAATATTTTATTTTACTAATTTTATCTAAAATATTACTTTAAAATAAGCTGAAAAAGTACTATTGTACAATTGCAATTCGATTTAATACAAACTATAAACAAATACAAATGAAAACCTTAGTCATTGGGGCTACCACAAATAAAGAACGTTACGCATATAAAGCCATTCATAATCTTGTAGGGAAAAGTCATCAGGTGGTTGCTATAGGTGCCAAAAAAGGAATGGCATTGGATATTACTATTGAAACTGAAAAAATCCCTTTTAAAGGAGTGGATACCGTTACCTTATATATTAATCCTACTGTTCAAAGAGAATATTATGATTATATCATTTCACTACATCCAAGACGTGTTATTTTTAATCCGGGAACTGAGAATCCAGAATTTTATACGCTTTTAGAAGAAAATGATATTCAGTATGAAGTGGCTTGTACTTTAGTTTTGCTTGCTACGAATCAGTATTAAGCCTAAAAAGGTTAATAAGCCATTGATCAATAATAATTCGAATCCAAATTGATAATAATGATTGGATGCGAACGCAACTGCACAATCCCATTTTGAGGTTTCACATGCTGAAAAATCAATAGTAAAATAACTATAAATCGTGCCAACAATACTTATAATATAAGTTAGAATTGGAGAAGCGATTGCTATTACGGGTACCCATTTATCTCGTACTTTCATTTTGGTAAAAAGTCCAAAGGCATATAAACCTAATAAAGGACCATAAGTATAACCAGCAAAAGTGAATAGTTTTGAAATAACGCTTGCATCTTTGATTAGATATTTGAATGCGATAATTACAAAAATTAAAAGGAGTGATATCAGAACGTGAATTCTTTTTCTAATTTTAACTTGTTCAGATGTGTTGTATTTTTTTTCAATATTTAAGATGTCTATACTGAATGAAGTAGTTAACGAGGTTAAGGCACTGTCAGCGCTACTATATGCAGCTGCAATTAATCCTAAGATGAAGAAAATAAAAATCCCTGAACCTAAATAGTTTTTGGCTAATACAGGGAATAAATCATCTTTGTGAGCATCAATTCCATTTTTTTGAGCGTAAACCGTTAATAAAAGCCCTAAGCATAAAAAGATTAAGTTGACTATTGTAAGAACTATGGTAAACCAAAACATGTTCTTTTGTGCATCTTTTAAAGAGCGACAGGTTAAGTTTTTCTGCATCATATCTTGATCTAAACCTGTCATAACAATAGCGATAAAAGCTCCAGAAATAAATTGCTTCCAAAAATAATTTTTGGATAAAACATCTTCAAAAAAGAAGGTTTTCGATAAGCTGCTTTCTGAAATAAAACCTGTAATTGTTGAGGCGTTTAAACCTAAAGAATCACTTACAAAATAGATGGTAACCCCTAATGCAATAAGCATAAATAGGGTTTGTAAAGTATCTGTCCAAACGATGGTTTTAATGCCCGATTGAAAGGTGTATAACCATATGAGAAGAACGGTAATTGTTACGGTTTGCCAAAATGCAATTCCCAATTCATCAAATAATATTATTTGTAAAACATTGGCTACTAAAAACAATCTAAAACTGGCTCCTACCACTCGCGAAACTAAAAATAAGGAAGCCCCAGTTTTATAGGAATGATTTCCAAAACGACCTTCTAAATAGGTGTAAATTGAAGTCAGGTTTAATTTATAATACAAAGGAAGTAATACCGTTGCAATTACAAAATAGCCTACGATATAACCAAGAACCACTTGCATATAACTGAATTGAGAACTTTCAATCCAACCAGGAACGGATATAAAAGTTACTCCAGAAAGTGAGGCACCAATCATTCCAAATGCGACCAAATACCAAGGCGATTGTTTGTTACCTTTAAAAAAGGAATCGTTCGTTTTTTCCTCTTTTCTTCCAACCCAAAAAGAAAAAGCAACTAATACTAAAAAATAAGAGAGAATTATCGTGATAATTGTAATTGGTTTCATAATCTTAATTTGAGAAACAAAGATAATAGAATAAATAAATTATTGTAAAGACTAAGTTTTGTATTTTTGCCGTTATGGAATTGCCTTCAAAATTATTAGAAAACGCAGTAAATGAAATTGCTCAATTGCCAGGTATTGGTAAAAGGACTGCTTTGCGTTTGGCTTTGCATCTTTTGAGACAACCTGTCGAGCAAACCAATCAGTTGGCTTCAGCATTGGATAAAATGAGAAATGAAATTAAATATTGTGAATCTTGCTATAATATTTCTGACACTTCCATTTGTTTAATTTGTGCTAATCCTAAAAGAGATACAGCTACAGTTTGTGTTGTGGAAGACGTAAGAGATGTTATGGCTATAGAAGCTACAGGTTTTTTTAAAGGTGTATATCATGTTTTGGGAGGAAAAATTAATCCTATAGAAGGAATTGGCCCTTCGCAATTGAATATAAAACCGTTAATAGAGAAAGTGCGTTTGGGAGGGGTTAATGAGATTATTTTTGCTTTAAGCTCCACTATGGAAGGTGATACTACTAATTTTTATATTTATAAACAATTAAAGGAATTTGGAATAACAACTTCTACTATCGCTAGAGGTATTGGAATAGGAGATGAATTAGAATATACGGATGAAGTAACTTTAGGTAGAAGCTTAATGCACCGCATTCCATTTGAACAATCAATTAAACAAGTTTAATATAATTTTAAGTACGTATCGTTATAGATTAATTCCTAAAAACTATATTTGCTATTTAAAGTGAGAAAATGAAAATTAAAAATTGTATATATATATTCGCTTTTGCGTTATTTTTTACCTCATGTATTCCGAATAAGGATTTAGTATATCTGCAAAAAACAGATAAAAAAGCTAATGATAATGAAGTGAAAGAAGTAGTGGCTAAGCCTTATAGGGTACAAACCAATGACATCTTAACCATAAGCATTAAGGCTTTGGATCAAAAGTTAGTTGAAATGTTTAATACTTCTACTGTTCAAAATCAAAATCCAAATCAAAATACGCCACAAAATTTATATTTTACGGGATATAGTGTAGATGATCATGGAAATATTAGAATTCCAGTTTTAGGGAATCTTAATGTTTTAGGATATACCTTAGATGAGATTAGAGCAACTATTGAAAAGAAATTATTAGACGAATATTTTAATTCGGAAGCAAGATTGTATGTTACAGTAAAGTTAGCGGGTTTACGATATACTATAAATGGTGAAATTACAAATCCTGGAACGAATGTACTGTATCAAGATAGAGCCACAATAATGGAAGCCATCGCTAATTCTGGTGATATAACAATCACTGGTGATCGTAAAAAAGTACAAATTATTCGTAAATATCCTCATGGATATGAAACCTATACCGTAGATTTAACCAAAGATACCGCAATAGATTCTCCTTATTTTTACTTACAGCCTAATGATTATATTTATATTAAACCATTAAAACAAAAATCGTGGGGAACAGGTACAACAGGCGTACAAACGATTAGTACAATCATCACGGCATTGTCATTGGTTACAACCACAATTTTATTAACCAGAAATTTGTAATACAAGATGCTAGACGCAAAAGATTTTACTTTTTTTGAATCTCAATCTAATTTCGATTTTAAAGGTTTTTTTATAAAAGTAATTAGTTATTGGAAATGGTTTGTTTTATCATTATTAATCTCATTTGTAATTGCTTATAATGTTAATATAAGAAAAGAAAAACTATATGGGATGGAGTCTTTAATTGTTGTTAAAGATGAAAATAACCCTTTTTTTACTTCAAATACCAGCTTGGTTTTTAATTGGGGCGGTGTTTCAGATAAAGTGCAAACCGTTATCACCACACTTCGTTCTAGATCGCATAATGAATTAGTTGTAGAGAAATTAGAATATTACATACAATATCAAACAAAAGGGAAATATTTTTACGAAGATGCCTACGGAAACGTTCCATTTTACGTTAAAATTGATAAAAATAAAGGACAATTAGCTTTTGTTCCTATAAAAATAAAATTTATTAATGCGAGTGAATATGAATTAAGTGTTGATTTTAATGAATTTCCTTCACGAACCCTCATACATTATGTGGATAATTCTAGAAGTCAAGTAAACTTGGATGAGACTAATTTGACTAAAAAATTTAAGATTGACGAAGAAGTAAACTTACCATTTGCTCATTTTAAACTACACCTTCATTCAGATGCCAATCAATATGTAAATCAAGAGTATTATTTAAGATTTGAAGACTTTAATTCCACAGTTGCAAAATATAAAAATATAGATGTTGCAGCAGATAATAAAGCACAATCTGTAATTAGTTTGCAATTAGTTGGTTCTAATAAAAACAGATTGGTAGAATATTTGAATACAACTGTAGAATTATTGAGAAAAAATGAGTTGAACAGTAAAAATCTTTTTGCGACGAATACCATTAATTTTATCGATAGTACTCTTTTGGTGATGGAAGGTCAAATTAAAGAGGCTGAAAATGAATTGAAAAATTTTAGAAAAGGGAAAAACGTTTTTGAATTAGAAGGTGGTGGAGAATTATTAACCCAAAGAATCTCAGAATATGACATTCAAAAAGATGAGACCGTTCGAAAAATTAGATATTTAGACAATTTAAAAACCTATTTAGATAAAAGTGTTGATTTTTCTAATTTACCAGCGCCAACAGTAGCTAGTATTGAAGATCCTAATATTGTAAATAATGTTTCTAGATTAATAGAACTATCTAAACAAAGAGCCGAATTAAATTATGCGGTTAAGAGTGGTAAGATGTTTACCGAGTTTGATGTAGAAATGGACGCTATAAAGAAAGTACTTCTAGAAAATATTTCAAGTTCTAAAAGTGCTTTAATGATTGATTTAAATATTGTAAATCGAAATATCTCTCAAGCTGAGTCTGAAGTAAGTGTTTTACCAGAACAACAACAAGAGCATTTGAAAATCTCTAGAAAATACAATTTAAAAGATAATATTTATAGCACTTTTTTACAAAAAAGAAGTGAAGCAGAAATAGTTAAAGCTGCAAATATTTCAGATATCGATTTTATCGATCCAGCAAAAGATGTAGGAGGAGGTTTAAGAGGACCTAAAACGAGTATCAACTATATTTTAGCTACTATATTAGGGTTATTAATCCCATTGTTGATTATTTTTGTAATTGTCTTACTAGACAATAATATAAATCTAATTGAGGATATTCAAAAACTAACTAAAATTCCTGTAATAGGTGTAATAGGAAAGAAAAATACGGATACCAATTTGTCTGTGTTTGAAAAGCCAAAATCACCTTTAGCTGAATCGTTCAGAGCGATACGCTCTTCTTTACAATTTTTGTATAAAAAACAAAACAAAGATGGTGCTAAAATATTAATGCTGACCTCTTCTGTTAGTGGTGAAGGAAAAACATTTTGTTCAATTAATTTAGCAACAGTTTTTGCTCTTAGCGAAAAGAAAACAGTTATTGTAGGTCTCGATTTAAGAAAGCCAAGAATTTTTGGTGATTTTAATATCGATAATATTATTGGAGTAGTAAATTACTTAATTGGCCAAAAGAAATTAGAAGAAGTGATTCAAAAAACGCATGTACCTTATTTAGATGTAATTTCTTCGGGACCAGTACCTCCTAATCCAGCAGAATTGTTGATGGGTGAAAGTATGAAAGAATTAATTGAAGAGCTAAAGCAAAAATACGATTACATTATTTTAGACACACCACCAGTAGGACTTGTCTCAGATGCTTTGGAATTAGCGCATTTTTGTGATGCTACTTTGTATGTTACCAGACAAGGATTTACCAAAAAAGGAATGTTGTCTGTTGTAAATGAAAAACATAGACGAGGAGAACTACAAAACATAAGTATTTTGTTTAATGGTTTTCAAAATAAAGCAAAATATGGTTACGGCTATGGCTATGGTTACGGTTATGGGGTATATGGAGAAGGATATCATGATGAATTGCAAGAACCAAAAGGATGGAGAAAAATGCTGAAAAGAAATAAAAAATAAATAAAGCAAGAATAATTTGATACGTAATAAAAAAATATTAATTACAGGAGGTGCTGGATTTATTGGTTCAAATTTATGTGGTCATTTTCTAAATAAAGATAATACAGTAATTTGTTTGGATAATTTTGCTACGGGTCACATACATAATATAGAGCCCTTTCTATCAAATCCTAACTTTACTCTGATTGAAGGAGATATTCGCAACTTAGAAGATTGTAAAAAGGCAACAACTGGAGTTGACTATGTTTTACATCAAGCGGCATTAGGAAGTGTTCCAAGGTCAATTGCTGATCCAATTACTTCTAATGATGTAAATGTTACTGGTTTTTTAAATATGTTATTGGCTTCTAAAGAAGCTAAAGTAAAACGATTTATTTACGCAGCTAGTTCTTCAACATATGGTGATTCTGAATCCTTGCCAAAAGTGGAGGAAGTTATAGGAAAACCTTTATCTCCTTATGCAATTACTAAATATGTGAATGAGTTATATGCGGATGTGTTTTCAAAAACGTATGGAATAGAAACTATAGGGTTACGTTATTTTAATGTTTTTGGAAGAAATCAAGATCCAAATGGAGCATATGCTGCAGTAATTCCTAAATTTGTAAAACAATTAATAAATTTAGAAAGTCCTGTTATTAATGGAGATGGAAATTACTCTAGAGACTTTACTTACATTGATAATGTAATTCAAATGAATGAATTAGCAATGTTGGTTGAAGATAAAACAGCAGTGAATACAGTTTATAATACTGCCTGTGGTGATCGAACCACACTTAATGATTTGGTGTACTATTTAAAAGAATATTTATCGGAGTACAATCAAGAGATTAAAAATGTAAGCGTTTTGCACGGAGCAAATAGAGTGGGAGATATTCCGCATTCGCTTGCTAGTATTGAAAAAGCAAAAAGACTTTTAGGTTATCAACCTAAATATCAATTAAAAGAGGGATTAAGAGAATCTGTAAATTGGTATTGGGAAAATTTAAAATAAATTATGATTAAAAATATTTGTTGTATTGGAGCAGGGTATGTAGGAGGACCTACCATGGCAGTAATTGCTCAAAAATGTCCTCATATAAAAGTAACTGTAGTAGATTTAAATCAAGATAGAATCAACGCATGGAATGATTTAGATTTCAGTAAATTACCGGTATACGAACCTGGATTAGATAAAGTGGTGGAAGAAGCTAGAGGGAGAAATTTATTTTTTTCAACAGACGTTGATAAGGCAATAGATGAAGCAGAAATGATTTTTATTTCTGTGAATACACCGACTAAAACGTATGGGGTTGGTAAAGGAATGGCAGCAGATTTAAAATATATTGAACTCTGTGCTAGACAAATTGCAAGAGTAGCTAAAAACGATAAGATTGTAGTTGAAAAATCAACTTTGCCTGTGCGAACGGCTCAAGCAATTAAAGATATTTTAGACCATACCGGAAACAGTGTTAATTTTCAAATTTTATCCAACCCTGAATTTTTAGCAGAAGGTACTGCTATTGAAGATTTATTTTCTCCAGATAGGGTTTTAATTGGAGGAGACACTTCTTCTGAAGGCCAAAAAGCAATAGAAAGTTTGGTTGCAGTTTATGCAAATTGGGTATCCCGAGATAAAATTTTAACCACAAATGTTTGGTCTTCTGAATTATCAAAATTAACAGCAAATGCATTTTTAGCACAACGTGTTTCGTCTATCAATGCCATGAGTGAGTTATGCGAAAAAACAGGTGCAGATGTTAGTGAAGTTGCAAAAGCAATCGGTATGGATAGTCGTATTGGATCAAAATTTTTAAAAGCTTCTGTTGGTTTTGGTGGTTCTTGTTTTCAAAAAGATATTTTAAATTTAGTATATATTGCTAAGTCCTACGGCTTAAATGAAGTAGCCGATTATTGGGAACAAGTTATTATAATGAATGATCACCAAAAGAGACGTTTTTCAAAAAATATTATCAGCACTCTTTACAATACAGTTTCTGGTAAAAAAATCGCTTTTCTAGGTTGGGCTTTTAAAAAAGATACTAATGATACTCGTGAATCAGCAGCCATATATATAGCTGATGATTTGATAAGTGAACAAGCTTTAGTTGCAGTTTATGACCCTCAAGTTCAAGAAGCACAAATACTTTCAGATTTAAACTATTTAGAATCGAGAACAGAAATAGAGAATGAAAAGTACATTCATGTAGCAGCCAATCCATATGTAGTTGTTGAAAATTCTCATGCAATTGCAATTTTAACAGAATGGGATGAATTTAAGGATTACGATTGGCAAAAAATATATGATAGTATGCTGAAACCCGCATTCATATTTGACGGAAGAAATTTATTGAATAAAAAGCAATTGGAAAATATTGGTTTTGTTTATCAATCTATTGGATCATAAATTATGGAAGATAAAATCGCTATTATAGGTTTAGGATATGTAGGTTTGCCATTAGCTAGACTGTTTGCAACTCAGTTTTCAGTTGTTGGTTTTGATATTAATGAGAATAGAATACAAGAACTAAATAAAGGAATCGACTCTACTTTAGAAGTTGAAAATGATGTCCTAAAAAAAGTACTATTGCCAAATAATAATAATGAAATTGGTCTTTTTTGTTCTAACAAGTTAGAAGATATAAAAGGATGTAATTACTTTATAGTCACAGTACCTACGCCAGTAGATAAACACAATAGACCAGATTTAACTCCTTTGTATAAAGCAAGTGAAACTGTAGGGAGAGTGTTAAAAAAAGGAGACATAGTAATTTATGAATCAACTGTTTATCCCGGAGTCACTGAAGAAGAATGCGTTCCTGTGTTAGAGCGTGTCTCTGGACTTACATTTAATAAAGATTTTTTTGCGGGATATTCCCCTGAAAGAATTAATCCTGGAGACAAAGAGCATACAGTTGAAAAAATTTTAAAAATCACCTCTGGTTCAACTCTTGATATAGGGAAGAAAGTAGATGATTTATATAAAAGAGTTATCCTAGCAGGAACACATTTAGCTCCTACCATTAAAGTAGCAGAAGCTGCTAAAGTAATTGAAAATTCACAAAGAGACATTAATATTGCTTTTGTAAATGAATTAGCAAAAATCTTTAATTTACTTGAAATTGATACTCATGCTGTATTAGAAGCAGCAGGTACCAAATGGAATTTTTTACCTTTTAAACCAGGATTGGTAGGCGGGCATTGCATTGGTGTAGATCCATACTATCTTGCTCAAAAAGCACAAGAAAAAGGATATCATCCTGAGATTATTTTAGCTGGGAGAAGATTAAATGATTCTATGGGTGAATATGTCGCTTCTCAAATAGTGAAGTTGATGATTAAGAAAGGAATAAGTGTTAATAAGGCTTCGGTTTTAATGTTGGGTATTACCTTTAAAGAAAATTGTCCAGATGTAAGGAATACCAAGATAGTAGATGTAATTACTTCTTTGCAAGAATATGGTATTACCGTTACGACTTATGATCCTTGGGCTAATCCTAAGGAAGTGGAGCACGAATATAAAATAGAAAGTACGACTAAATTGTCTTCTGAAAAATATGATGCAATCGTTTTAGGAGTCTCTCATAAAGAATTTTTAACGATTGATTTAGAAGCCCATTTAAACGACAATGGAGTTGTTTACGATGTTAAAGGCATTCTAGGAGATAAGGTAGATGGTAAGTTATAAGAAGTTATAATTTTTTAAGTTTTTTGCTTTAAAAAATGTAAACTGAAAAAAATGAAAATATTAGTTACAGGAGCTGCAGGATTTATTGGATATCATCTTTGTGAAAAATTAGTGGCTTTAGGTCATGAAGTTGTAGGAATTGATAATATCAACGGGTATTATGATATAAATCTTAAATTGGCCCGTTTAAAGCAGCTGGGTATTACCGATATATACGAGCACAAAATATCTATAAGTCATTTACATCCAGATAGTTTTCATTTCACAAAACTAAGTCTCGAAGATCAAGTTCAATTACCACTATTATTTAAACAATATAAATTTGATGTAGTCTGCAACTTAGCCGCTCAAGCGGGTGTTAGATATAGTCTTGAGGAACCCATGGTGTATGTAGAGAGTAATGTGGTTGGGTTTGTCAATTTATTAGAGTGTATGAGACATAATCATGTTAAAAAAATGGTGTATGCTAGTAGCTCTAGTGTATATGGTAATTCTGATACAATTCCATTTTCTACAGATGATAGTGTGGATAATCCAATAAGTCTATATGCTGCAACTAAAAAAGCGAATGAGTTGATGGCACATACGTATAGTCATTTGTTTGATATACAAACTATAGGGTTACGTTTTTTTACAGTATATGGTCCTTGGGGAAGACCAGATATGGCCATGTTTTTATTTACGGAAGCTATTCTAAATAGTAAGCCTGTAAAAGTTTTTAACCATGGAGATTTATACAGAGATTTTACTTATATCGACGATATCATTTCTGGAGTTGTTGCAACAATTGAAAAAATCAGACCCGAAAAATATCTTATTTATAATATAGGGAATAGTAAACCCGAGAAATTATTGGATTTTGTTGAAGCTATTGAAAAAGAAATAGGAAAAGAAGCTATTAAAGATTTTTTACCCATGCAGGCTGGAGACGTGATACGGACTTATGCAGATATAGAAAATTTTAAATCCGATTATGATTATGTTCCTCAAACCAATATTAAAAAAGGGGTGGAGAATTTTATAAAATGGTATAAAAGTTATTATTCAAAATAAATTAAAATTACTTTGAGGGAACAAAAATTAGGGGTTATACTTTCTTATGTTAATTTAGCTATAACTAATATAACGGGTATCTTAATAACACCATATACAATAAAAATGCTTGGTCCTTCCGAGTATGGTTTGTATTCGCTGATTGGTGCTTTTGTAGGTTATCTTTCTGTATTGGATTTAGGTTTAAATGATACGATTGTAAGATATGTAGCTAAATATAGAGTTGAAGAAAATAAAAAGGAAGAAGAAAATTTTATAGCAGTAAGTTTTATATTGTATATTGTTATTGGAGTTCTCTTAGTAATTGTAGGGAGTTTTTTTTATTTTTCAATAGACGACTTTTTCAAATCTACATTAACTACAGTTGAAATTGAAAAAGCAAAGATTATGGTGTTAATCTTGCTCTTTAATCTTGCTATAACTATTCCTGGAGGTGCTTTAGTAGGAATTTGTTCTGGTTATAAGCGATTTGTTTTTCCTAGATTTTTAACGATTATTAAATATGTAGTTAGAGTAATACTATTGTGTCTTATTTTATATATGGGTAGTAAAGCTATTGGAATTGTAATTTTAGATACTTTATTAAATTTGGTTTTTATCTTAATTACCATCTACTTTGTTTTCTTTAAATTAAAAGTGACTTTTAAATTATACGAATTAAAAATTCCTTACATTAAAGAAATATTTAGTTATTCTATATGGGTTTTTCTATATGCTTTAACTTTTCAATTTCAATGGCGTTCGGGACAATTTGTTATTGGAACTAATTCAAATACAACAAGTGTAGCTATTTTTGCTATCGGAGTAATGTTAGGTGTTTATTTTACCACATTTGGAAATCTTATAAATGGCGTTTTATTACCAAAGGCAGTCGAATCTATTGGACAAGGAATAACAAATCAACAATTAACCAAGCAATTAATAAGAGTTGGAAGACTTTCTATGGTAATCTTGCTTTTTATTTTATGCGGTTTTTTATTATTGGGAAGAGAATTTGTGTATTTATGGATAGGTAAACTCTATTCTCAAGCGTTTGAAATTGCAGCTTTAATTATGATTGTCTATTTGATTCCATTAACTCAGGGCTATACACATTCTATTTTACAAGCAAAAAATTTACATCGAGTCAAATCAATTTTGTTTTTTATTTTTACAATATTTGGGGTGCTTTTGGGTAAGTTTCTATCTGATCATCATGGAATAGTCGGAATGATAATAGGAATAGCTTCTGGTTTTTTACTTTTACACGTACTACTTAACTTTTATTATCATTTCAAATTAGGAATTAATATGTTGACTTTTTTCAGAAAAGGCATTTTACCATTTGTTTTCCCATTTTGTATTATCTATGGATTAAATTATTATTTAATATCCTATTTAGAGGTTAGTTGGTCACTTTTTTTTGTAAAAGGAATCATATATGCCTGTTGTTATGCAGTACTTATATATTTTGTTGTACTTACTAAAGAAGAAAAAGACTTCTTTAAAAAAACTATTAAAATAATTAAATGATTTATGAAACAGTATGATTACTTGATTGTTGGAGCAGGATTGTTTGGATCTGTATTTGCTCATGAAGCAACAAAAATGGGAAAAAAATGTCTTGTAATTGATAAAAGGAATCATATTGCAGGGAATGTATACACAGAAAGTATAGAAGGAATTAATGTTCATAAATATGGGGCGCATATTTTCCATACTAGTAATAAAGAGGTTTGGGATTATGTAAATTCATTTGTAGAGTTTAATCGCTTTACTAATTCTCCTATAGCAAATTACAAAGGTAAATTGTATAACTTACCTTTTAATATGAACACCTTTTATCAACTTTGGGGTGTAATTACTCCCGAAGAAGCTATGGCAAAGATTGAAGAGCAGAAGAAAGAATATGCTCATATTGTAGAGCCTAAAAACTTGGAAGAGCAAGCATTAGTTTTAGGAGGAAAAGATATTTATGAAAAACTAATAAAGGGATATACTGAAAAACAATGGGGAAGACCAGCTACTGAAATTCCAGCGTTTATTATCAGAAGACTACCTTTTCGCTTTACTTATGATAATAATTATTTTAAAGATATTTATCAGGGAATACCTATAGGAGGATATACTAAATTAGTTGAAAAGTTATTAGAAGGAATTACAATTCGCTTGAATTCTAATTATTTTGACAATAAAGAAGTATATGACACATTAGCTGAAACCGTAATTTATACTGGAAAAATTGACGAATTCTTTAATTTTGAGTTTGGGAAATTAGATTATAGAAGTCTACATTTTGAAAATCAAATATTAGATACATCTAACTTTCAAGGCAATGCTGTAGTGAATTATACCGAAAAAGAAATTGAGTATACTCGAATAATAGAACACAAGCATTTTGAATTTGGTACCCAAGAAAAAACTTATATCACCAAAGAATATCCGCATGAGTTTTCTAAGGATAATGAACCTTATTATCCAATTAATGATGACAAAAACCAATCTATACTTTTACAGTATCAAGAAAAGGCAAGTGCTTCAAAAAACGTAATTTTTGGAGGAAGATTAGCAGAATATAAATATTACGATATGCATCAAGTAATTGAGAAAGCTCTTGAGGTGGTTAAAAATGAAATTAAATAATTGATTATGTCGGAAATTGCAGCTATAGTAGTAACTTTTAATAGAGAGGTTCAATTAATTGAATGTTTAGAAGCAATAAAAAATCAAACATTAGTACCCTCTAAACTTTATATAATTGATAACCATTCTACAGAAGCTACTTATAAAATGCTTTTTGATAAAGGTTATATTAGTAAATTACCTGAACCAACCGCAAAAGAGAATCAGATACTTCTTAATCGTGTTGTTTCTTTAGTTGATGCAAATAAAACTATTGAAGTAATC
Organism: Flavobacteriaceae bacterium; assembly: GCA_002862755.1. Classification (GTDB taxonomy): domain Bacteria; phylum Bacteroidota; class Bacteroidia; order Flavobacteriales; family Flavobacteriaceae; genus Flavobacterium. Next base: position 38,925 of record PKDY01000021.1, read on the forward strand.
TATGTTAGAAAAGCTGTAAATGACGGTGGAGCTGGCGGTTTTTATGAAGGGATGAAACAAGCCTATGATAATCATGCAGATTGGCTGTGGCTGATGGATGACGATGGCGTACCACAGGAGAATCAATTAGAAGCTCTTTTTACCAATAGTGTGTCTCATAATATTTTATTTTCAAACGCATTAGTAACAGCTATAGACAATCCAGATGCCTTAGCATTCAATTTAAATAAAGAAAGTCTAGTTAAAGAAGTAAATAAAGAGGTAATTCTTAACGGAATAGTTGCTGCTTTTAATGGAACATTTATTTCTAGAAAAGTAATAGAAACAATCGGTTTTATTAAAAAAGAAATGTTTATTTGGGGAGACGAGACAGAATATGTTAATAGGGTAAAAAAGAACAATTTTGAAATAGCAACCATAACAACTGCAATTCATAAACATCCTTTAATGAAAGGGGTGAAAGAAAATGTATTGCCATTTTCTAATAAATATAAAATTGTAAGCAAACCGCAAAAATTTTCGAAATATTATTACAGAAATTTAGGTTATAACACAAAAACATATGCAAATAATAAAGCCGTTCTAGCTCTATTTGTTTTTTATGTATTATTTTTTATTCGGAAAGGTAACTTTAAAGAGCTTTTAAAGTTTTGTAAGTTTTATTATAATGGAACCAAAAATATTTTTAAATAAGAGATTATCCATATCATTTTTGAAATTAGTAAAGAAGAATATATGCAAGATAGTACAACTTTAAGTGTAACTATAGCCACTTATAATGTAGAGGATTTTATTAAAGAAAGTATAGAAAGTGTTTTAAATCAAACGTTTACAGATTTTGAAGTAATTTGTATAGATGATGGTTCTAAAGACAATACAGTAGCTATCTTAAATGAATATGCGTCATTAGACAAACGCATAAAAGTTATTGCAAAAAATGAAAATCAAGGATTAGCTGTTGCAAGAAATGAATCTTTAGCACTAGCAAAAGGCAAGTATGTTGTTTTTTTTGATGGAGATGATATTTATGATAAAACCCTTTTTGAAAAAGCAATTTCCATTTTAGAGAAAGAAAATAATGACATGGTAATTTGGGATTATGTGTCATTTTTTGAGACTAACGAAATTGATTCTTTGAAAAAGCAAAAATCGCCACTTGAAACATTAGAGGTCACAAATAAAATTGCCCTTCTTCAACGCCCTTCATTTACTTGGGTTAAAATGATTAAAACGGAAACCGCTAAAAAATTAGGTATTTATTTTCCTCCAGGTTATACACGGCAGGATATTCCAGTGCATTGGCATTTAATTACAAAATTGGAAACCATTAGCCTATTACCTGAAAAATTAAGTTTTTATAGACAACAACCCAATGCAACAACAGCTAAGAAAAATGAAAAATTATTTCATTTGGCGTATGTGTTAGATATTGTAAAAGAATATCTAAAAGAAAATCAAGAGTATGAAACTTATAAAGCCGAATTTTTAAGACAACAATTGAATTTGCTCTTTGGGATGTATGATAATATTAAAGAAGATTTAAAGCCACAAGCTAAACAATTAATAGCGGATAGATTGTTTGCAGAACATTATGAATACATTCATTCAGGAAAACCATTACGGAAACAAGCTAAATATTTTTATTTATCTTTGAAAGGTAACCTATGGGCGAAAATTAAACTTTCTATATGGTACACTTCTAGATTTATATTTCGAAAAATAAAGTCAGTATGATTAGAAGTTATCTTGTTAAATTAAAAAATAGCAATCCTTTTTTACTATATCTTTGGTCTTACCAACAGAAACAAAAAGGAATTAAAAATCTTCAGCAATTTACTGATGAAGAAGCTATTGTGAAATTGTATCAAAATTTTTCAGGAAAAAAACCTAATCTGGAAGAACCTAAAACCTTTAGCGAAAAACTACAATGGCTGAAGTTGCATTATCATAATAATCTAACCACAATTTGTGCTGATAAATATGAAGTGAGGCACTTTTTGAAAGAAAAAGGTTATGGCGATTTATTGAATGAAATTATTGCAGTTTATGATACAATTTCTGAATTAAAAGTAGCTGATTTACCCAATCAATTTATTATAAAAGCCACTCATGGAAGTGGATGGAATTTATTGTGTACCAATAAAAATAAAATCAATTGGTTCATCTGGAAAAAAATTATGAATCTTTGGTTAACCAATACTATTTTTTGGCCTGGAAGGGAATGGCCTTATAAAAACATGAAGCCAAGATTAATCGTTGAAAAATTTCTTACAGATGAAAGTGGCCAGTTAATGGATTATAAGTTTTTTTGTTTTAATGGTAAAGCACAGTTTATTCAAGCTAATAAAGGAAGAGATACTGCCAATCATGCACAAAATTTTTATGATTTAAATTGGAACATTCAACCTTTTGGGAAAGACCTATTGCCAAGACCCGATATAAAAATTAATCCACCCGTTCAATTGAATAAGATGATTCAAATTGCTGAGGATTTGTCAAAAGATTTTCCTTTTGTAAGAATTGATTTTTATGAAGTGGAAACTAAAATCATTTTTGGAGAAATGACTTTTTATCCCAAAAGTGGATTACCCGATTTTAAGCCCTTAGAATACGATCAAATACTGGGAGATTTATTAGTATTGCCTAATCCAATTAGCGAATGAAAAAGATAAAAATATTACATGTTACTGGAGCTATGAACCGAGGTGGTGCAGAAGTAATGTTGATGGATATCTATAGAAATATTTCAGAAAAAATTCATTTTGATTTTTTAATAAATTACAAGCATAAATTGGGTGTAGTAAAAGGTGATTTTGACGAAGAAATTCAAGCTAATGGAGCTCAAATTAAATATATACCTACGCAATGGGATATTGGTCCGAAAAAATATGCTTTTGAATTTAAAAAAAAATGTAAGGAGATAGGAGTACCTGATATAGTTCATATACATATGAATGCAAAGTCTGGTGTTATTGCTTGGGCTGCAAAAAAAGCAGGAATTAAAACGGTAATTGTTCATTCACATGCTGATTTGAAATTTAGAGGAAATCTGGTCTCTAGAGTTTTGAGTCAATTAGAACTTCAATTTCAAAAAAGGTTAATTGCAAAATATGCTGATTATTATTGGGGTTGCTCCAATGAAGCCAATGCAAGTTTGTTTTATGAAAGACTACTTACAAAAAATAAAGCTGCTGTTATTAATAATGCAATAGATACAAAAGCTTTTCAAATGGTTTCTGATGAAGCTGTAGAAAAGCTTAGAAAGAGTTACAATATAACTGAAAATACGCTGGTTCTAGGTAATGTGGGACGAATTGTGAGTCATAAAAACGTCTTGTTTATTATTGAGGTTTTAAATGAACTCCAAAAAAAAGGATTAGATGTTGTTTTTGTTTTTGCAGGAAGAGCAGAGCAACCCGATTATCTTCAGAGAATTTTTCAAAAAGCGGAAGAATATAAGATAACAGAACGTATTAGGTATTTGGATGTAAGAGATGATGTTCCAGTAGTGATGCATTCTTTTGACGTATTTATGGGGCCAGCATTAAAAGAAGGTTTCGGTTTAGTTGCTGTAGAAGCTCAAGCCGCTGGATTACCGTGTTATTTATATAAAGGCTTTCCTAAAACAGTAGATATGAATTTAGATTTAGTAACTTTTTTTGATTCTTTTTCTGTTTCAGAATGGACAGATGCTATCTTTTATGATGTTTCTCAAAACAAAAAAATCGCGAAAGAAGAGATAGGAGAAAAAATTATGTCTAAAGGGTTTGATATCGAGACAAATACAAGGAAAATTGAAGAACTTTACAGTAAAATTGTTTAAATTTTGAAGCAAGCAATACATTTTAGAGGATTAAATGGGTTAAGAGCTATTGCAGCTTTAGCTGTGGTAATTTCTCACACCACTTTAGATTTACAACATTTTGGATTAATTGCTACTATTTTTGGATCAGATAACAATGGTAAACCCAAAGGATTGCTATTAGCATCTTATGGAGTCAGTATTTTTTTTGCATTGAGTGGTTTTTTAATTACTTATTTATTATTAGAAGAGAAGAAAAGTACAGAAAGAGTAAATACAAAACATTTCTATTTTCGTAGAGCTTTACGAATTTGGCCGTTGTATTATTTTTATATTTTGTGTGCTTTTTTAGTATATTATTTTTTTAATGTTCCTTATCATAAAGAAGTTGTGCCTTTTTATCTATTTATGTTGGCCAATATTCCCATGATATTAAATAGTACATTGCCTTTTTTAGGGCATTTTTGGTCTTTAGGAGTAGAAGAACAATTTTATTTATTTTGGCCTTGGTTAGCGAAGTTGAATAATAAGAAACTGCTTTCTATTTCTTTTATTCTTGTTTTTTTATTGTTTGGACTTAAGCTTGTTTTTTGGTTTTTACAGCTTCAATTACCTCTAATAAGCATTAGTGTAACCCGATTCCATACCATGATTATCGGCTGTATAGGAGCTATTTATTATTTTAATAGAGAAAAATTATTTTTAACGCATACCATTATTCAAGTGATTTGTTGGATTGTGTATTTGCTTATAGCAGTCAATCTTTTCTTTATACCTTCTTTGTTGGCTAATGAAATTGTAGCTGTAGTAACTGTTTGTGTTATTTTTGCACAAATTGAAAGAAAGAATTATCTAATAGACTTAGATCTGAAACTATTTAAGTTTATTGGTAAAATTTCTTTTGGAATTTATGTTTATCATCCCTTACTTTTATTTTTACTTCCTAAAATGGGCTTGAAATTCTCGAATTCATCCACTATTAATTATGTATTCTTGTATTTAGTGGTATTATTATTAACTATTTTTGTAGCCACATTATCCTATAATTTATTCGAAAAGAGATTTATCATTTTAAAAGATAAATTTGCTAAAATAAAAAGTCATGCATAAAATGAATCGAAAAGCTGAAATAATAGTATGTGGCGATATATGTCCTACAAAAGATACCTCTTTATTTTTCGAAGAAGAAAATGTTAACTCGCTTTTTAATGATGTTGTAAAGGAATTTAATTCAGCTGATTTGGTTGTGGCAAATTTAGAATTTGTACTAACAGATAACCCTAAACCAATACAAAAATCGGGACCTATTTTATACGGTAAAACCAATTATATTCATGTTTTAAAGAAAGCAGGAATTCATTTATTAAGCTTAGCTAACAATCACATTAAAGATTGTGGAGAAGAAGGTGTAAAATCTTCCATGGATACTTGTTTGAAGCATCAAATTGATATAGTAGGTGTTGGAAAAAATATAAATGAAGCCAAAAAACCATTTGTAAAAGTAGTAAATGGTGTAAAAATTGGAATTCTTGCTTATGCGGAACAAGAATTTAATTGTGCCAATGATACGGAATACGGTTCCAATTATTTCGATCCATATGAAGATTTAGATGCCATCGAAAAATTAAAAGAGAATGTTGATTTTTTACTTGTTATTTATCATGGAGGCATTGAATATTATGAGTATCCAAGCCCTTTGCTTCAAAAAAAATGTAGGAAATTTGTGGAAAAAGGAGCTGATTTAGTAACTTGTCAACACAGTCACTGCATTGGTTCCATTGAAGAATATAAAGATAAAAAAATTATATACGGACAAGGGAATAGTGTTTTTGGTTATAAAGAAAATAATTCCTCTTGGAATGAAGGTTTATTGTTAAAAGTTGAATTTTATGAAAATAACACTTTTGCTGTTCACTATAAAGGAATTACTGCAACACTGGAAGGAATCCGTTTAATGAATGCTACTGAAAATATAACATTATCCAAGCAAATTGAAGAGCGATCTAGTAAAATGCATGATTCACAATTTATAACGGCATCTTGGATAGCTTTTTGTAAGCGCAAGCAGGAAATGTATTTTCCTCAATATTTAGGATTGAATCGCTATTGGATTCATCTCAATAGAATTTTAAAAAATAGAGTGGTTTCAATTTTATATGGTAAAAAATACCTGCGCTCTAGTCATAATATTACCAGATGTGAATCACATAATGAAGTAATTCAGACACTGTTTAATCAATATTTCAAATAAAGGAGGATGATTATCTATTTTATTATATTGTTTTTAGTTTTAATTGTTTTTAGTATTCTAAGCAAGAAAGGTGAAAATAATAACTTATCCTTTTATTTGTCTGGTTTTATCCTAGTGATTTTTCCTGCTTTTCGATCTTCAAATGTAGGTACAGATACGAATAATTATGTCGATAGTTTCGAAAATTTAAAATACCTGAAATTACCCATTGATAAGATGAATTCTTCTCTAGAAATGGGATATTTAATGCTGGAAAGAACTGCTTATTTTATTTCACATGAATATTGGGTATTATTATTGTTAATTGCGTTATTATCGGTGGGGTTATCTTTATTTGCCATTCAGAAAATGAGTTTAAATGCAAGAATTTCTATATTTATATACATCACATTAGGTTTTTATTTGTTCTTATTTAATGGGGCACGTCAAAGCATAGCGGCATCTTTTTTCGGTATTTCTTTTTATTTTTTGGTAAAACGAAATTTGAAATATTACCTTTTTTGGATACTTCTTGGGGCGTTTTTTCACAAGACCATTTTAATAATGATTCCTTTTTATTTTATTCTGAAAAATGAATTTTCGATAAAGAAATTATTTTATTATTCTATCTTATCTTTTGTCGCCTTAACATTTTTAAGTAGGTTTTTGTTGCTTTTTGATGAAGCCACCATAGACAGGTATTCTGTATATGAAGATAGAAATGCTCAAGGTGGGTTATTGTTGAGTTTGTTTTTTATTGTAATGACATTTGTTTTAATCCGTTTTAGGAAGTATATCAAAACTGAAAACTTAGCCTATTTTAATATTTATTTGAATACCTGCGTTTTTAGTTCTATTATCTATATGGTAGTTAGTTTAACAGGTTCTGATGTGAATTTTTTGCGAATGTCTTTGTATTTTTCACTAGGTTATATCTTAATCTGGCCTTTTATACTTAACGATGTGCCCATGTTTAATCGTCTTTTGCCTAGAGTCGCTTTTATAGGTGTCCATTTAGTTTTTTTTGGTATTTATCTATCCAAAATGTCCAATTTAGTTCCATATGAGTTCAATCCAAATTTATTCCCATAATGAAAATAACAATAGCAATTCCATTTTATAATGCTGAAGAATATTTGCCAGATGCTATACGTTCTGTATTTGCTCAAACTTTTCAAGATTGGGAATTATTACTAATAGATGATGGTTCTACAGATGCTTCCCTTGCTATTGCAAACTCAGTAGATGATGAGAGAGTAAGAGTGATTTCAGATGGTAAAAATAAAAAGTTAGCAGCTCGATTGAATGAGGTTACACAATGGGCAAAATATGATTATATTGTACGAATGGATGCTGACGATTTAATGATGCCAGACAGAATTGAAAAACAATTGGAATTATTCTCTAAAAACGATGTTGATATTGTTACAACAGGAGTGTATTCTGTTTTAAATAATTTAGAAATCGTTGGTGTGAGAGGTGTTAACTATAAATCGGTTACTTTTCAAGATATTTTGACTCGAAAAGTAGGAATTACGCATGCCGCACTTATTGCTAAAAAATCATGGTATGAAAGAAATAAATATGATGAAAGCTTAAGTATTGCTCAAGATTTAGATTTATGGTTGCGTACTTCCAAAAAAAACGATTTAAAGGTTATCTCTATAGATGAACCTTTGTATATCTACAGGGAAGAAAATAATGTAACTAGAAGAAAACTTATCAGAGCTTACAAAAATGAAAGGAATATGATTCGTAAATACGGAGAAAATCGTTTTTATATTTTACTTGCCAAGTCTTATTTTAAAGCATTAGTCGTTTATCTTTTAGATGGAATGGGAAAAATAGATATGCTTCAAAAAAATAGGGGTAAAGGGGTAGTTTCAAAAGAACATATTTCTAAATTTAAGGAAGCAATTACAATTATTAAAAACACAAAAGTTAAGGGTTTAAATGCGTAAAAAAAAGTTATTTATCATTACAACAATCCCTTTGTCTTTAATTTTTTTTAAAGGCCAACTTGCTTTGCTTAAAGAAGAATTTGATGTTACTTTAATTTCATCTCCTGAAAAAGGTCTTTACCAAACGGCAAAACAATATAATGTAGCTTGTAAAGGAATCGTAATGAAAAGAGAAATTGCATTAATAAACGATTTTCTTAGCTTATTGCGATTAATTGGATATTTCATAATGAAAAGACCAGATATCGTTCATGGAAATACTCCGAAAGGTAGCTTTTTATCTATGATTGCAGCCTGGCTTTGTAGAGTGCCAACAAGAATCTATTACGTTCATGGGTTACGTTATCAAGGTGTAGTAGGCTTTAAAAAGAAATTTCTAATGGCAATGGAAAGAGTTTCTTGTAAATTAGCAACTTCGGTTTATGCAGTGAGTCATGGAGTAAAAGAGGTAATGCATGAAGATAAGATAACAAAAAAAGAAATTCAAATTATCTGGAACGGAAGTATAAATGGAATTGATGGAGTTTTTTTTAATTCGCAAATCGTTGATTCTAATAATTTAAAAAAACAATACGGTATATCTGAAGATGATTTTGTTTTTGGTTTTATTGGAAGAGTGGTCAAGGATAAAGGAATTAACGAATTAGTATCTGCATTTAAAACTATTTCTAATGATTATGACAATGTTAAATTAATTATTGCAGGAAATTTTGAAGAAACCTTAGACCCTTTGTTGCCAGAAATTAAAAATGAAATTCATGCCAATCCTAATATTATTCTTGTAGGTTTTCAAACGGATATTAGACCTTTTTATAAAATGATGGATCTTTTTGTTTTTCCTTCTTATCGAGAAGGTTTTGGGATATCTTTAATGGAAGCTGCGGCTATGAATATTCCTTCAATTTCATCTGATATTATTGGGTGTAATGAAATTATTGCTCATGGAGTTAATGGCTTTTTAATTCCATCCAAAAATGAAAAAATACTTTATGAAACCATGTTGTATTGTTTCCAAAATAAAAATATAGTGGAAAAGATGGCTAGCGTTACTAGAGACATAATTTTGTCGAAATTTGAGCAAAAACAATTGTGGGATAAAACTATTAGTTCCTATAAAGAAACAAGTAATTACTATGTATAAGAGTTTTTTCAAAAGAATAATAGATTTCAGTTTTTCTTTGTTAGGATTTCTGTTGTTACTTCCTGTATTTGTTTTAGTTACTGTTGGTTTGTATTTTGCAAATCAAGGGAAGCCTTTCTTTTTTCAAATGCGCCCAGGAAAAAAGGAAAAAATATTTAAGATTATTAAATTCAAAACAATGAATGATGGAAAGGATGCTAACGGAAATCTATTAGCTGATGAAGAAAGGCTGACTAAAATTGGCGCATTCGTTAGAAAAACTTCGCTAGATGAAATACCTCAGTTGCTTAATGTAATTAAAGGAGATATGAGTTTAATTGGTCCTAGACCTTTACTAGTTCAATATTTACCGTTGTATAATGATTTTCAAAAGCAAAGACACCTCATACGACCAGGTATTACAGGTTGGGCACAAATTAATGGTAGAAATGCCATCAGCTGGAATCAAAAATTTGAATATGATGTTTGGTACGTTAAAAATTATAATTTTTTACTCGATTTAAAAATAGTATTTTTAACAATAAAAAAGGTCTTTGTACGAGAGGGAATTTCTCAGGAAGGTGCAGCTACAATGGAAGTTTTTAAAGGTAATTTATAAGTAATGAAGTCAAACTATTATATTTTTGGAGCAAGTGGACATGCTAAAGTGGTTTTAGATATATTGTTGTCAAATGATATTTCAGTTTCTTCCATAGTAGATGATAATCCAAAGGTAGATTTTCTTTTGTCGATACCAGTTGTTAAAACAAGTGCTTTTAAAGTAAACAATTCGAGTAAATTTATTATTGCTATAGGTGATAATTGGGTTAGAAAGGAAATTGTAGAAAGACATCATTTTAATTATCTCACAGCAATTCATCAAAAAGCCATAATCTCTTCATTTGCTTTAATAGGAGAAGGTAGTGTAGTGATGCCACAAGTAGTTGTTAATGCAGCTGCAACTATTGGTAAACATTGTATTCTTAATTCAGGCAGTATTGTGGAACACGATTGCGTGCTATCTGATTATGTTCATATTTCTCCAAATGCTTCTTTGGCAGGTAATGTTGCTGTAGGTGAGGGGACTCAAATTGGTATAGGTGCGTCTGTCATTCAAGGAGTAACTATTGGAAAATGGACAACCATTGGAGCTGGAGCAGTCATTATTGAGGATGTTCCCGATTTTGCAGTAGTTGTGGGTAATCCAGGAAGGGTAATTAAAATGAATTTAAAATGACAGTCAAGCGGCTCTTTGATGTTGTTTTTTCTTTTCTAGCATTAGTGCTATTTTTCTGGATACTTTTCATCGGAATTCTAATTGCTTCCATTGATACCAAATCTTTTGGATTGTTTTTGCAAAAAAGAATAGGTCAGTATGGTAAACCTTTTTTGATTTACAAGATAAAATCAGTTCATGATTCAACTAAAAGAATTTCTGCATATGGACATTTTTTAAGAAAATCAAAATTAGATGAGTTGCCACAATTGGTTAATATTCTTTTTGGACAGATGAGCTTTGTTGGGCCAAGACCTGATATACCTGGATATTATGATCAATTAGAAGGGGAAGCCAAAAAAATTTTAGAATTAAAACCAGGCTTAACGTCGGAAGCGTCTATTAAATATGCCAATGAAGAAGCTATTTTAAGTCTGCAAGAAAATCCGCTATTGTATAATGATACCGTTTTGTTCCCCGATAAGGTAAAAATGAACTTAGAATACTATTATAAGCGAAGTATTTTAGTAGATTTGCATATAATTTTTAAAACCGTTTTTAAAGGATGAATCCAGAAAAAATTTGGTTGTCTTCTCCTCACATGGGTGGCAATGAGCAACACTATATTGAACAGGCATTTAAAGAAAATTGGATCGCACCTTTAGGACCTAACGTAATTGGCTTTGAAGAAGATTTACAAGGCTATTTAGAAAATAATTCTCATGTTTCTGCATTAAGTTCAGGTACAGCTGCATTACATTTGGGATTGATACAATTAGATGTAGTTGCTGGTGATGAAGTTATTTGTCAAACATTTACTTTTTCTGCTTCGGCTAACCCTATCGTTTATTTGGGTGCCACACCTGTTTTTGTAGATAGTGAAGAAGATACTTGGAATATTTGTCCCAAAGCTTTAGAAAAAGCTATTTTGGATCGTATTGAAAATGGTAAAAAACCAAAAGCAATAATCGCTGTGCATTTATATGGGATGCCTTTTAGAGTTGATGAAATTATTACAATTGCTAAAAAATATGATATTCCTGTTCTAGAAGATAGTGCTGAAGCCTTAGGAAGTACTTATAAAAAACAAAAGTGCGGTACTTTTGGAACCCTTTCTGTTTTATCTTTTAATGGAAATAAAATTATTACGACTTCTGGTGGAGGTGCTTTGGTTACAAAAGATGAAAAAGTAAAACAAAATACTGTTTTTTTAGCTACTCAGGCTAGAGATCAGGCACCACATTATCAGCATTCTCAAATTGGTTACAATTATAGAATGAGTAATATTTGTGCAGGTATAGGTAGAGGGCAAATGGAAGTTTTAGACGCACACGTTGCAAAAAGAAGAGAAATGAATCATTTTTACAAACAACTTTTCGAATCGATATCTGATGTTGTTCTTTTTAAAGAACCTAATTCCGACTTTTATTCCAATCATTGGTTGAGTGCTATTTTGTTACCAGATTTTACCAAAAGAGAAGCGTTACGCTTGGCATTTGAAAAAGAAAATATAGAAACAAGACCTTTGTGGAAACCGATGCATTTACAGCCTGTCTTTAAGGAAAGTCCTTATTACGGAAATAACATTGCTGAAAGCTTATTTGAAAGAGGTCTTTGCCTTCCTTCTGGATCTAACTTAACGACATTAGATAAAGAAAGAATAACAGCAGTGGTAAGGAGTTTTTTTTAGTACTTTTGCAATAATTTAAGAGGAGCAAATGATAAAGTTGAATGAGCGGTTGTTTTCTATTGGCTATCTACCAAGGTGGATTATTTTTTGTATCGATATAATTATTCTATCTTTTGCAAATTTACTTACACATCTTATAGTAATTAGTTTAACATTAGGGTTTTATAAAACAATCACATTGGTTGAACAATACCTTTTAATTTTACTGGTTAATATTCTTTTCTTTAGAGTTTTTAAAACTTTTTCAGGAATCATTCGGCATTCTACTTTTATTGATGCTGTAAAAATATTTTTTGCAAGTTTTTGCTCTTTTCTTGTTTTAAGTATTATCAATTACGGTTGTTATTTTATTGCGCATAAAAAAATATTCCTCTTTCCAGCGTTAATTATAAGTTTTGTACTTTCTTTTACTTTTTTATTCTTTTTTAGAATTATTGTAAAATTTGTTTTTGAGATTACAACAACCGATTCAAAAACACTAATACGAACGGTGGTTTATGGTTCAGATGCCAATGCTATTGCTATTGCGAATGCTGTGAAATCAGAAATACCAGCACGATTTAAAATTGTAGCTTTTTTAGATAAATCAAGACATAATAAATCAAAAAGTATCTTAGGATTACCTATTTTATACAAGAATAAAAAAGCCTCAGTATTACTTCGTTCTATAGGTGCAAAAACATTAATTCTTGCAGAAAAATCCCTAACTAAAGAGCAAAAAATTCAAATTGTTGATGATTGTTTGGAAAACAATATCAAAGTATATGTTGTACCTATTATTACCGATTGGGGAAACGAGAGAGAGATTTCTAAAAAAATTAAAAATTTTGAAATTCAAGATTTATTAGAACGAAAACCAATCATTTTAGATAATAAATTAATCTCAAAACAAATTTCTAATAAAGTCGTTCTTATAACGGGCGCTGCAGGTTCGATTGGGAGTGAAATTGTTTGGCAAGTTTTAGAATTTAATCCTCAAAAGATTATCATTTTTGATCAGGCTGAGTCTCCTTTACATAAATTAGCTATTGAGATTTCAAAGTTTGAAAAGGATACGAAAATTGTTCCCATTATTGGAGATATACGTAATAAAGAAGTATTAAAGCGTGTGTTTGAAAAATATAAGCCCACAATGGTGTATCATGCAGCAGCTTATAAACACGTTCCTTTAATGGAGGAAAATCCTTGTGAGGCTGTTTTTACCAATATTTTGGGAACCAAGAATTTGGCCGATTTATCTTTAGAGAACGGTGTTAAAAAATTTGTTATGGTTTCCACTGATAAAGCAGTTAATCCAAGTAACGTAATGGGAGCCAGTAAGAGAATTGCAGAAAAATATGTGCAATCCTTATATTTTAAATACAAAAACGACGAGCATAAAATTACTAAATTTATTACCACACGATTTGGTAATGTACTAGGTTCCAATGGATCTGTTGTGCCTCTTTTTTCCGAGCAAATTCGAAAAGGTGGACCAATTACGATTACACACCCTAAGATTATTCGTTATTTTATGACAATTCCTGAAGCATGTCAACTTGTATTAGAAGCTGGTTCCATGGGTAAAGGTGGAGAAATATTTATATTTGATATGGGCAAACCAGTCAAAATTATTGATTTGGCTAAGAAGATGATTCAATTAGCTGGTTATGAACCTTATAAAGATATTGATATTCAAATTGTAGGTTTGCGACCAGGGGAGAAATTGTATGAAGAATTGTTAAATGATACCTCTAAAACATTGCCAACTCATCATGATAAAATTATGATTTCTCAAGAAATGGATGAAAATTACAACGATAATATTTTAAAAATTTCGCAATTAATTGATAATACCCATAAAGCAACAGACATGGAAATTGTTTGTGAAATGAAGAAAATAATACCTGAATTCAAAAGTATGAATTCAATTTATGAACAATTAGACAATTAAATTTATCTCATTTATATTTGCAAAAAGAAAATTAATGAAAAAAATAAAAATATTCTATTTTACTATTGCCTTCTTTTGTTTGGTTTCTTGTGCTTCTAAAAAAGATTTGGTTTATTTACAAAATAATAAAGAAAATCAAGAGGCCTCTAGTTATGAGCCTTACTTGCAAAAAGATGATGTGCTTTTAATTTTAGTTACTTCTGAAAATCCTGAAATAGCAGCACCCTATAATTTAAAGTCTGTTATAGTTGATAATAATACGCAAGATGCTACCACTAATACTAAATTGCAAACGTATATTATTGATTCTAATGGGAACATTGAGTTTCCGATTTTAGGAACCATACATTTGGCAGGATTAACAAAATCAGACGCGGTTGCTAAAGTAAAAGAAGCTTTAAAAGAGCATGTAACCGATGCGGTTGTTAATATTAGAATATTAAACTTTAAAATTTCTGTTCTTGGTGAAGTTACACATCCAGGAAGTTATACTATTAAAAGTGAAAGAATTACTTTATTAGAAGCGTTAAGTCTTGCAGGAGATTTAACTATTTATGGAAAAAGAAATAACATTTTGTTAATTCGAGAACAAAATGGTACTAAAATAATGGAACGAATCGATATTACTAAAACCGATTTTATAGATTCACCTTATTATTATTTGTCTCAAAATGACGTTCTTTATGTGGAACCTAATAAAACAAGAATTAATTCTTCATCTATTGGTCCAAATATTACTGTAGGTATATCTGCTTTATCACTAATCGTAACTATTATCGCTTTAACTACTAGATAAAATGCAAAATTTACATTCGACAGAACATCAACATACACAAAGCAATTTTAATATTAAAGAAGAAGTTGTAAAATATCTGAAGCATTGGAAATGGTTTGTTTTGGGAATATTTATTGCTTTACTAGCTGCATTTCTTTATTTAAGATATACAGTGGCTAATTATAAAGCCATTGCTACTATTTTAGTGAAGGATGATCGTAAAGGAACTATGGCCTCAGAATTGTCTGCATTTTCTGATTTGGGTTTAATGACGAATGTGAAAAGTAATGTGGATAATGAAATTGAAGTTATCAAGTCTAGAACGCTTATAGAATCTGCAGTAAGAGAGTTAGAGTTGAATGTTGCTTATTTTTCTCAAGGTAGAGTAAAATGGGAAGAATTATATAAAAAGTCTCCTATCAAATTAATTTTATCAAAGTATAGTGATGCCTACGCTTCTAAAGGTCATTTTTACCGAATAGAAAAAGCAACCACAACAACATTTACTATTTATGATAGCAACGATCAAAAAATTGGTACTTTTAAATACGGAGAAAAATTTAAAATTGGGGAAGAAGTATTTATAGTTTTAGTAAATAAACCCGAATTTGTTACCCTAAATTATAATATTGGGGTGCAATATTTACCTGTTTCTCAACTAGCTGAAAGTTTTAAAAATAGAGTAACGGTTGCAGCTTTAAGCAAAAATACGAGTGTTATAGAGTTGAGTATTGTTGATCCTGTTCCAGGAAAAGCAGAAGATTTTTTAAATACTGTTATCGCTAACTACAATAAGGATGCTATACAAGATAAAAAATACATCTCTGAAAATACTTCTAAGTTTATTGAACAGCGATTGAGTATTATTTCAGAAGAATTACAAGATGTTGAAAAAGATAAAGAAGTATTCAAGAAAAATAATGGTATCACAGATGTTGTTTCTGAAGCCGGACTTTATCTTGAAAACGCAAGTGATTTTGAACGAATGCAAGTTGAAAACGCTACGCAATTACGTGTGGTGGAAACCATGATGAATTATGTAAACTCATCGGATACAAATGAACTCATACCTGTAAATATTATTGGTCAAGATCAAGGTGCGAGCCAATTAATTTCTGAGTATAACGAACTTGTTTTACAAAAAAATAGGTTGTTAAAAACTGCTGGCTCAAAAAATACTTTGGTGCAAAATTTAGATGCAAAAATTAATGCATTAAAAGGGAGTGTGAGTTCTAGTTTAAATCAATTAAAATCTTCTTTGCAAATTAAAAGAAATGATTTAAACAGACAAAATGCAATTATTAGTGGTAAAATTTCTCAAATTCCTACTCAAGAGCGAAATTCACGAGATATCGATAGAAAACAAAATATCAAAGAATCTTTGTATTTGTATTTATTGCAAAAAAGAGAAGAAACAGCAATTTCATTAGCTGTAACGGCTCCTAATGCAAAAGTTATTGATGCAGCAAAAGCTTCTAAAAGTCCTGTTTCTCCCAATCGTAGGATGATTTATTTAGCAGCTTTGCTTTTAGGAGGATTAATTCCATTTGGTATTTTATATTTAATTGATTTATTTGATACCAAAATCAAATCTAGATATGATTTAGAGAAAAACACAACAATTCCGTTTTTAGGTGAAATTCCAAAATTGGAAAGTGGACAATTAATAATAGACAGTACAAGTAGAACCAGCACAGCTGAAGCAATTCGCATTATTAGAACCAATTTAGAATTTTTGTTAACGAATGTGAATGAAGATGAAGCAAAAGTTGTGTTTTTAACTTCTACCTATCCAAAAGAAGGGAAAACATTTATTTCTGTGAATTTAGCATCCACTATAGCTTTGTCTGAAAAGAAAGTTTTACTTGTGGGTTTAGATATTCGTAATCCAAAATTAGATGAGTATTTAAAATTAGAATCGAGAGGTGTTACGAATTATCTTTCCTCAAAAGACGAGAAACCTATTCAAAACTATATCACTTCGGTAGAAGGCTTTAAAAATTTAAATGTTTTGCCAGCTGGAATTATTCCTCCAAATCCTGCCGAATTATTAATGAGTAAAAAGATTGGGGACTTATTTGCAACGCTTAAAAAAGAATATGATTATATCATTGTCGATACAGCTCCAGTAAGTTTAGTTACAGATACCTTGTTAATTGCTAAATACGCGGATGCTTTTATTTATGTTACTAGAGCAAATTTCTTAGATAAGAGAATGTTAGAGTTGCCCGAACGATTATACAACGAGAAAAAGCTTCCTAATATGTCAATTCTTATTAATGATACCGAAATTAATACGGGTTATGGTTACGGTTATGGTTACGGTTACGGACAAACGGAAGAGAAAAAGCCTTGGTATAGTTTTCTGCCTTTTTTAAATAAATAAAATCAATTATTTAAAAAAAGAATTTTTTTGTATTGCACTTTCTAGTTTATCGAGAGATTTAATAACTATTTTATCTTTGAAAGAGTAGATGTGGTTTTTATGATGAATGTCAGAACCCACAAAATCAATAGAATTACTAGAAAGTAGTTTTTCTGCAACTGTACTCACTTCTTTTCCATAATAACCTACAGCAGAAAGTAAGTTCATTTGAAACAAGCAGCCTGCTTTTTTTAGTTTATCGTATTGATTTATATTTGAATGATAAAAAGTGTAGCGTTCAGGATGGGCTAAAACAGGTTGATAACCTTTTAATTGCAATTCAAAAAGAATTTCAAAAAGTTGAATGGGAGCATTTAGATAGGACATTTCAACCAAGACATAATTATCTTTTAAAGTTAATAGCGCTTCATTCTGAAAACGTTTCATAAAGTTGTCGTCCATAAAATATTCAGAAGCACTATGTAATTCAAGTCGATTACTTTCTGCAATTAATTCTTTTTCCACTTTCGCTTGGGCATTTTGAATGGTAGTTTTAGTATTTTCCCAAACGGAACTCATAGTGTGTGGAGTTGCAATCACTTTTTTAAAGCCAAATTCAATCATTTGTTTCATTAAAAATTCAGAATCTTCAATGGTCTTGGCACCATCATCAATACCTGGTAAAATATGAGAGTGAATATCTACATAATCTTCAGGTATAAATTCGTATAATTTTGGCTTCGATTTGAAAAAGGATAACATAGAATTTTTTAATTGCAAAAATAGGATTATTAGATAATAAAATGGATAATCTAGCTTTGAAACTTCCTAAATTATACAAAATAGTTTATTTTTGAGCCAATTCTAATGAAAGAGCCCAATCTATATGAATAAATCAGCGCATTCTGCCGAAGAATGGTTATTTGAGATAAAACCTAAAAGTAATTTTTTTTCTTTAAACCTAAAAGAAGTTTGGAGATATAGAGATTTGTTGCTCCTTTTTGTGAAAAGAGATATTGTAACCGTATATAAACAAACAGTACTCGGACCACTTTGGTATTTAATTCAGCCTTTATTTACAGCCATAACTTTTACTATTATTTTTAATAATGTTGCCGGAATAGATACAGGTAAAGTACCTTCTCTTTTGTTTAATTTATCAGGAATTGTAATTTGGAATTATTTTTCAACTTGTTTAACAGAGACTTCTGACACATTTAAAAAAAATGCTACTATTTTTGGGAAAGTATATTTTCCAAGAGTTATTATGCCTTTGTCTATTGTAATAACTAATTTAGTGAAGTTAGGAATACAATTGCTTATTTTTATTGTGATTTATATTTATTATGTTTCTCAAGGTATGTCTAATACTTTTTCAGGAACACTATTACTTTTTCCATTTTTAGTTATTATCATGGGGTTTTTAGGCTTAGGTTTAGGAATGATAATTTCTTCATTGGTTACTAAATACAGAGACTTAACTTTTCTTGTCACTTTTGGCGTACAATTATTAATGTATGTATCAGCGGTAATGTATCCTATGGCTTTAATTCAAGATAAATTACCTCAATTTGGTTGGATAATAGAATATAATCCTTTGGCATATGTGGTTGAGACTTCAAGGTATATTTTATTGAAAGAAGGTAGTTTGTCCTATTTTGGATTAATATACACCTCAATTTTTACTATAGTTATCTTTTTATTTGGATTGGTAATTTTCAATCAAACAGAAAAAAAATTCATAGATACTGTTTAATACCAAAAAACAGTTAAAATAGACAAGAAGTAAGATAAAAGAGATAGGTATAAAAAAAAATCTGGATTTTTAAAAAGAACTCTTGTTTTTAATGCTAACTAAAATGAAATGAGTCAGAAAAATATCATATTAAAAGTTGAAAATATTTCGAAACAATATCGATTAGGTGTTGTAGGAACAGGTACGCTTAGTCATGATTTAAATCGCTTTTGGCATAAAATAAGAGGAAAAGAAGATCCTTATTTGAAGGTAGGGGAAACCAATGATAGGAGTACAAAAGGGAATAGTGAATATGTTTGGGCGTTACAAGATATTAACTTTGAAGTTGAACAAGGAGAAGTTCTAGGAATAATTGGGAAAAATGGAGCAGGTAAATCAACTTTATTGAAGATATTATCTAAAGTAACTTCCCCTACAACAGGTAGTATTAAATCAAAAGGAAGAATTGCATCATTATTAGAAGTAGGTACTGGTTTTAATCCTGAATTAACGGGTCGAGAAAATATTTACTTGAATGGAGCTATTTTAGGAATGACAAAGAAAGAGATTACCTCAAAACTAGATGAGATTATCGAATTTAGTGGTTGTCAGCGTTATATAGATACACCTACGAAAAGATATAGTAGTGGAATGACAGTTCGTTTAGCCTTTGCAGTAGCAGCTTTTTTGGAGCCTGAAATTTTAGTGGTTGATGAAGTTTTAGCTGTAGGAGATGCTGAATTTCAAAAAAAGGCTATAGGTAAAATGCAAGATATTTCAAGAGAAGGCGGTAGAACAGTTTTGTTTGTAAGTCATAACATGGCTGCAGTTAAAAGTTTGTGTACTAAAGGAATGCTAATAGAAAATGGGAAGACAGTATTTTTTGGAGACATTAATAAGGCAGTCGACTTATATTTTGAAAAAAATATTTATGTTGAAAATAATAGTAATTATGTAGATTTTAAGATTGCAAATCAAGAGGTACAATTTACAAAACTTGAAATGTTTTCGATAAACAAAAAAGAAGAATATATTCGTTCTAACAGTGTTTTAATGGGCGATTCGCTTACATTTGTAATTAGTGTAAAAGCAAATAGACTAGTGAATAATATAAAAACTAGTGTTGTAATCATGAATGCAAATGAAGTAAAAGTCGTAGCTCTAAGATCACATGAAATGACTGATGTCGTTTATCAATCTGAGGGCGATTTTGTAATACAAGTAAGAGCAGATAATTTAAACTTGATGCCGGGTAATTATTTCATAACTATTGCAATGGCTGAAAACAATCAGACAATATCGATAAAAGAGGAATGTTTGAGTTTTAATATAGTTGAGAATGATGTGTTTGGAACTGGAAAAATACCTTCTGGTGAATATTTAATTTATTCTAATGCAACATGGGAGTTAAGAAAAAAATAAAAATTTGGTTAGCCCAAAAGATAAAAAGATTGTTGGATGAAGATAAATCTGCTTGTTTGATAGTGAATAGTTCGAATTGTGAAGTTGGAACGTTTTCTTTTCATAATAGAGATTTTATAATTAAAGGAAAAGGAAAAGCAAAGATAGGTTCTTATTGTGCTTTTGGTAACGGGATAAAAATTATTTTATCTAACCACGATTATAATTTTCCCTCCATGCAATATAGTTTTTACCGGAAGTTTTTTAAAATGGAACATCCAGGTAGAAAAACTAACGCAGCCTCAATTTTTTCAGTAGAAATAGGTAGCGATGTTTGGATTGGTGATAATGTATGTATTCTTCCTAATGTAAAAATTGGACATGGTGCAATTGTAGCTACAGGGAGTGTAATAACAAAAGATGTGGATGATTTTACGATTGTAGGTGGAATACCTGCAAGATTTATTAAAAACCGTTTTGCAGAAGAAACCAAACAAATAATGTTACAAAAAAAATGGTGGGAATGGACGGAAGAACAGATTATAGAAAACAAAGATTTTTTCTTAAAAAACTGGAACAGTAATGAGTAAATTGCATTTGTATTGGTGGAGTAAAAAAGGAGATAAGGAGAATTATGGTGATATCTTAGGGTATTATCTTGTAGATAAGTTATCTCAAAAAAAAATTGTTAGAGTTATTCAGCCCAGAGGAGGAAGATGGTATAAATGGATTAAAAAACATTACGTTACTGTAGGAAGTATCATTTCTGTTGTAAGTAGGCGTTCTGTAGTTTGGGGGAGTGGTATTATAAAAGAAAATGCAATAGTAGATAAGGCAAAATTTTTAGCAGTTAGAGGACCAAGAACTAGAAAAAGATTACTCGAGTTAGGCTATAAAGTTCCAGAAATTTATGGTGATCCTGCGCTATTATTACCTCTATTGATACCGAATACCCTTACGAAAAAATATACTTTAGGAATAATCCCACACTATGTTGATTATGATGAGATTTCTAATGTTTTTTCTTCTCGTGAAGATATAAAAGTAATAGACCTTTTAACAAATGATGTTGAGAAAACTACAAAGGAAATTATGGAATGTGAAACCATAATATCATCTTCTTTACATGGTGTTATAGTTTCTCATGCTTACCAGATTCCAGCAGTTTGGATTAAATTTTCTGATAAATTATCAGGAGATAATGTTAAATTTTATGACTACTATGAATCAGTAGGAATTCAGTATAATAAACAATTTCATTATAATCCAGCTACTGATGCGATTTCTAAACTTATAGATTCGTTAGAAGAAGCTAGAAAATTAGCACTTCTTTTGCCAGAAAGAGAAGTAATAGAAAAATTGCAAAAAGGATTGTTGAAATCATGTCCTTTTTTAAAAAAAGGAGTTGTAAAATGAAAGTGTCAATCATAATTCCAGCCTATAATAGAGGAGATTTAATTGGAGAAACTATTGAAAGTATTATTTCTCAAACATATGCTAATTGGGAATGTATAATTATTGATGACGGAAGTTCTGATAATACGATGGATGTACTAGCTAAGTTTGTTAAGAAAGATCATCGTATCCGTTTTGATAAAAGACCTAATAGCTATAAATCCGGAGCAAATGGAGCAAGAAACTATGGATATGAGTTGGCTACTGGAGAATATATTTGTTGGTTTGATAGTGATGATTTAATGCATGAATCCTATTTGGAAAGACAGCTTAGCACTTTTCAAGAACACCCAGGAATTCAAATGGCAGCTTGTTTTGCTAAAGTATTTGAGGATAAAAAAGAAAATATAACTGGTAAGAAAATACCTTTAGAAACCTCTACTGTTAATCTTGTAGAGAATTTAATAAAAAATAGAATTGCATTTCCTACACCTTGTTGTGTTTGGAAAAAAGACTTTTTAGAAGGTAAAAAACTATTTGATGAAAATCTTTTAAATGCTCAAGAATCTGATTTTAACTTTAGAAGATGTACCGAAGGGCTTAATTATTTTTTTCTAAAAGAATACTTAGTTTTTGTACGAAGAGGTCACAGTAGTATTATATCACCTAAAAATAATAATTATAAAAAAATTCAATCTCAATATGATTATTATAATATTATTTATAATTATTTAAAAGAAGAAAGTAATTTAGTAGTTTCAGAAATAAAACCTTCAGGTGAAAAATTATATCATTTACAACAATTTTGTATTCATAGAAAGCTGAGTTTTTTTAACGCAATTCGAAACTGTAGTTTTTTTCTTAAAAAGAATGATGTAATGAATGCAATCGATTTAATAAAGAACTTAATCGGGATGAAAATAAGTTTTTTTTTACAACTAAAAACAATTTTAGGTATATTAATAATTCTTTTTTTTAATAAAGGGTTTGTACTCATTAATGATTTTAAAACAAGAGTAAAAATAAATTAATTCTATATTCTAAAAGAAGGATGAAAAAAATTTTGATAATAGGACCTATCGGTGATTTTGGAGGGAGAGAATTAATGACAGGATTTATTGCCAATGTTTTATCTGAAATATATCATGTGGAAGTTTGCAGTACAGTTGCCATATCTAATAAAACACAAGTAAAAGAGTTTTTTAATGGTCCTGTTTATGGTATTGGGGGATTGTTATTTAAGAAATATTTCTTTATAAAGCTTTTAGCCTACATTAGTTATTTTAAAAGTAAAAAAAAAGGAAATTTATTCGCCTATTGTAACAATACATTTACGAGAAGATTTTTTAATTATAAAGAGAAAGAAGCGAAATTATTAAAGGAATATGTCAAAGAATTTGATGGATTTATAATAAACGCACAACTTATTTCTGAATACAGTGCTTTTTTAATTGATGAAATTTCAAAGGAAGGAAAGAAAGTAATTTATAGAACAACTGGAACTATAAAACATGAGCATATATATCAAAGTTTAAATAAAGTAGATTTGTTTATTCATCATTCGATGGCTAATAAAAACAGACTTCATTTAGAAAATCACCACTATGATATTATTGATCAATGCAGTTTTATTGAAGATAAATTGCTTTCAATTGAAACGAATCAAAAAATTAACAAGTTTTTATTGTTAGGGAGATTGGTCGAAGAAAAAGGAAGTGTAAAAATTATAGATTGGTTTAATAAAAATAGTACAGATGATGAGCTTTTCATAGTTGGAGACGGACCATTAAGAAAAGAATTAGTTGAGAGGTATAATAAAAACCCAAAAATTCATTTTTTAGGACAGGTGCCATCAAGAAATTTAGATAGAATATTTAATCAAGTAGATTGCTTGATAATTTCATCTTATGAAGAATCAGGACCGCTATCAGGTGTTGAAGCTATGGCTGCGGGTAAGGTAATTGTTTCTACTAGAGTAGGCGCTATGATGGAAAGACTTGAAAATACATTGAATAATTTTTGGTTTGATATTCATGGTAATTTGGAAGATTTAGATGCTATTTATTTGCAATTAAAAAATAGTTCAGCAGAAGAGGTTTTGGCAATTTCTCAAAGTGTAAGAACTGCTTATTTAGAGCATCATGCGAATGAGAAAATTAGAAAAAAATATAGTAATGCCGTAAATTTGGTTTTTAATTGATGTAAGACTTAAAATAATATGAGAATAGGTTTTAATCCCAAAAAAGATAAACAACAATTACCAAATGATTTTTTTCATCAGGTTGTAATACCTGTATATATTCCTAATCAAGAAGGATATTTTAAAGATACTTTTACAATCTTACAGTATTGTTTGGAATCGCTGTTCAGAACTTCTCATTCCAAAACATTTATTACAGTTGTTAACAATGGAAGTTGTAAAGAAGTAGTCGATTACCTGCAAAAATTATTCAATGAAAATAAGATTCATGAAATAGTTCATACGAGTAATATTGGTTATGTTAATGCTATGTTGAAAGGAATTGTTGGACATAAGTTTCCTCTTATGACAACAGCAGATGCTGATGTAATGTTCTTAAATAATTGGCAGTTGGAAAGCTATCGTATTTTTGAAGCGTTTCCTAAGACTGGTGCTATATGTCCTTCTCCGTCACCAAAAATGTTGAAATTCTATTCATATAATGTTTATTGGGATAAATTTTTATCCCAAAAAATGATATTTTCTCCTACTAAAAATCCAAATGCTTTAAAAGCTTTTGCAAAAAGTGTAGGCAACGAAAGTCTGTATAAGCAATGTCATTTAGAT
Source organism: Flavobacteriaceae bacterium (assembly GCA_002862755.1). GTDB lineage: Bacteria > Bacteroidota > Bacteroidia > Flavobacteriales > Flavobacteriaceae > Flavobacterium. The sequence continues at coordinate 63,354 of PKDY01000021.1, forward strand.
CAATCTTTGACTATTGAGAATAAAAAAGCAAAAGCCGTAGTTGGTGCGGGTCATTATGTAGTTACATATAATGGTAGAATATTTGATGAGTTGAAGAAAAAACATACCGATTTTGTTTTAGGAGGAGGAAGTGACGATCTTTTAGATAAACCTGTAGTCGAAAAAGGATATTGGCGTTTGTCAACTGAAGATAATTTTACTTATCATATGGGAAATGTTGTTGAGCCTTGGATGGAGAATTGTTTGAAAGGACTGGACGATCAGAGCCAAATGGAATTGTTTTGTCCTAAACTCAAACCAATTAAAGAATTTAAAATTTTTAATAGGATAAAGCGCTTATTTTTTTTGAAAGTATTAAGTCGAAAGCCAATTTGGCAATTCTTTTTACAATATAAAGGTTTAACGAAACAAACTGCAAAAGAATATTAAGATTATGTTGATGAAGTTTAAAAACTGGATTAAAAAGGGTTTGTATTTTTTTCTAAATACGCCATCAATTAATGATGATGTACTACTTTCAGGTTTTTCAAGAGGTCTTCAAAATGTAGTTTTTGAGGGTAAAAATGCTGTGCCTGATCGTTGTAATTTTTCGGGAAAGATTAGTTTAGGATATGCAACTACATTGGGTTATAATAATTTTTTGCATGGAAATATAATAATTGGCAAGTATTGTCAATTAGGTGCAGATGTAGCAATTCATACAACAAATCATCCTACTTCCTATTTAACCACATACATCAATCAGAATCTATTTAATGGGGAACTAAAATCATTGAAAGAAGTAAAGAAAGTGATAATTGGTCACGACGTTTGGATAGGTCATAATGTAATTGTTGTTGGTAATGTAACCATTGGAAATGGAGCGGTTTTGGCAGCTGGAAGTGTTGTTACTAAAGATGTAGCACCTTATGCTATTGTAGGAGGAGTACCCGCTAAGGAAATTAAAAAAAGATTTTCAGATACAATAATAAAAGAGATTGAGGAGTTGCAATGGTGGAATAAATCAGAACAAGAATTAGAAGAATTGAAGCCCTTATTTGTAAAAGATTTTTCAAATTTAAAAAGCATATATGAATAAAGTGTATACCATAGCCGAGATAGGTCAAGCGCATGAAGGAAGTTTAGGAATGCTTTTTTCTTATATTGAAGCTTTAGCCAATGCAGGTGTTGATGCCGTGAAATTTCAAATGCACATACCAGAGGCGGAAAGTAGTGAATTTGAACCTTTTCGTGTGAAGTTTTCTTTAGAAGATGCTACTCGTTTCGATTATTGGAAGCGTATGAGTTTTACTTTAGAACAGTGGAAGTTAATCAAGCAAAAATGTGTAGACTGTAAAGTAACTTTTTTATGTTCACCTTTTAGTAATTTAGCGGTAGATTGGCTGGAAGAAATTGGTGTGTCTCAATATAAAATTGGATCTGGTGAAGTTACTAATTGGTTAATTCTTGAAAAAATTGTGCGAACAAGAAAGCCTATTATTCTTTCGTCAGGGATGAGTAGTTGGGAAGAATTAGACCAAACCGTTTTGTTCTTAAAAGAAAGAAATGCAAAATTTTCTATACTTCAATGTACTACATCATATCCAACAAAACCAGAACAATATGGTTTAAATGTAATTAAAGAATTAAAAGAAAGATATCAAGTTACAGTTGGTTTTTCAGATCATTCTGCATCCCTGGCTACTTGTATTGCAGCAGTTGCCGTAGGTGCTGAAATTGTTGAATTTCATGCGGTTTTTGATAGGAGACAATTTGGTCCAGATTCAAAATCTTCGTTAACGATTGATGAAATTCAAGTTTTAGTGAAACATATTAAAGAAATAAATACAGCCCTTAATCATCCTATAAATAAAGCTTCAAATGAAGACTTTTCAGAATTAAAAACTATTTTTGAAAAATCATTAGCTATCAATAAAGATTTGAAAGAAAATCATGTATTAACTTTTGAAGATTTAGAAGCAAAAAAGCCAAAAGGATACGGAATTGAAGCAAGTCAATTTATATCTGTTATTGGTAAAAAAATAAATAAACCAATGGCACAATGGAGTTTTTTAAATGAAGAAGATTTAGAATAATGAGTAAGAAAAGAAAAATAGCAGTAGTAATTACTGCACGACCTTCATATAGTAGAGTAAAAACTGCTATTCAAGCAATAAAAGAGCATCCAGAATTAGAGCTGCAACTAATTATTGCAGCTTCTGCATTATTAGACCGCTACGGTTCAGCCGTAAATTACATTGAGAAAGATGGGTTTGAAATTGCAGCAAAAGTATTTAATGTTTTAGAAGGAGAAAATTTAACAGCAGCTGCTAAAACCACAGGAATAGGAATTTTAGAGTTGTCTACTGTTTTTGATAATCTAAAACCGGATATTGTTGTTACTATTGCTGACCGTTTTGAAACTATGGCTACAGCTATAGCAGCGTCTTATATGAATATACCTCTAGCGCATATACAAGGAGGGGAAGTTACAGGAAATATTGATGAAAAAGTAAGGCATGCTATTACAAAATTATCCGATTATCATTTTGTAGCTTCTAAAGATGCAAAAGATAGAGTAATTAAATTAGGAGAAGAATCAGAATTCGTCTTTAATACAGGTTGTCCTTCCATAGATTTAGCGAAAGAAGTAAAAGATTCTAAACTCGATTTTAATCCTTACGAAAAATATGGTGGAGTTGGAGCAAAACCCAATCTAGATAATGGTTATTTGGTAATTATGCAGCATCCTGTTACCAATGAATATCAAAATTCAAGAAAACATATAGAAGAAACTTTGCATGCTATTGAAGAATTAAAAATACCTAGCTTATGGTTTTGGCCAAATGTAGACGCAGGAGCAGACGGTACTTCTACAGGAATTAGGGCTTTTAGGGAAACAAAGAAACTAGAACATGTTCACTTTTTTAAAAATATGAAAGGGGATGATTTTTTAAAGTTATTGAATAATTCGAAATGTTTGATTGGGAATTCTAGTGTAGGAATAAGAGAATGTGCGTATTTAGGAGTTCCAGTTGTGAATATTGGTTCTAGACAAAATAGAAGAGATAGAGGGTTTAATGTTTTGGATGTGACTTATGAAAAAGAGAAAATCAAAAAAGCAATAGAAACACAGGTAAAGATAGAAAAAAGTTCAACTTCTCACGTTTATGGAAATGGAAATGCTGGGGTTAATATTGCAAACTTGTTAGCTACTATTCCATTAAAATTTCATAAAACAATTATTTACTAAATGAAAATATTAGGAGTAATTCCAGCAAGAGGTGGTTCTAAAGGTGTTCCAAGGAAAAACATAAAACTTTTGGGAGGGAAACCGCTATTACAATACACGGCTGAAAGTGCTTTAGAAAGTACCTTGCTGTCTAAAATTGTTTTATCAACAGACTCAGAAGAAATCTCTAATATTGGGAAAAGAATAGGCATAGAAGTTCCATTTATTCGACCTGAAAATTTAGCTTTAGATACTACGCCTACCTTAGACGTTTTAAAACACGCTATCCTATTTTATGAGAAACAAGAAGAATATTTTGATGCAATATGTATTTTGCAACCAACCACACCATTTCGAAAAAAAAACAGTATTGATTTAGCAATTCAAGAGTTTGTAAATACTAAAGCAGATACTTTAATTAGTGTTTTAGAAGTTCCACATCAATATAATCCACATTGGGTTTTTGAAAAGAAAGAGGCCTTTCTGAAAATTGCAACTGGAGATGAAACGATAATTTCAAGGCGACAAGAGCTTCCAAAAAGTTTTTATAGAGATGGAGCAATTTATATTATAAAAAGAGATCAAATTATGAATAACAATTCGCTTTTTGGAAAATCTATTGCGTATGTTGAATCTGCAACGTATTTTTCTGTAAATATAGATACTCTGGAAGATTGGGAAAAAGCTGAAAATTGGCTTTTAAAAAAAGATAGTTCTAATGATTAAAAACAATAAAATAGTACTTTTATTTCCTGATGGTGTAGGAATTCGGAATTATTTGTTCACCAATGTTTTTAAAGAATTGGAAGAAGAAATTGTTCTGTTTCATGCTTTTGATTCTAAAACCGAAGAAGAAATAAAAAAAATAACTTCAATAGAAGAAAGTTACCCTATTCCTAAATATAAAGAGTCACTAAAAGAGAAGTTTTTAAGAGAGTTAATTTGTTTGTCTCGTTTAAAAAGTAACGCTGCTTTAGAACAAAATCCAACTATTTTAAAAAGTTGGAAAACAAACCATAAAGGTTTTACAAAAAAGCTTTTTTATTTTTTAATTACTACCTGTACATTATTTGTTTCTAAATATTCTCAAATTATATGGTTAGAAAAACAGTATCAGAAAGCCATTCGTAAAACAGCTTATTATGATACAGTATATTCTTTTTTGCAAAATTTAAAACCTGCAAAACTTTTTTGTTCCCATCAAAGAGGCGTTCAATGTGCTCCTATTTTTGCAGCAGCTCAAGATTTAAAAATTCAAACGATAACGGTGGTTTATTCTTGGGATAATTTGCCCAAAGCTAGAATGGCATTAAGAGCAGATAAATATTTAGTATGGTCTCCTTACATGGAAAACGAATTGTTGTTGTATTATCCTGAGATTAAAAAAGAACAAATTTTTGTAACGGGTACACCTCAGTTTGAATGTTATAGTAAATCCGAAAATATTATTCCAAAAGAAGAATTTTATCAAAAATATAATTTAGACAGTACTAAGAAAATTATATGTTATTCAGGAGATGATGTATTAACTTGCCCCGATGATCCGCAATATTTAGAAGATGTAGCAAAAGAATTAATAGCAAATAAACTAGATATGGAATATCAAATTCTTTTAAGAAGGTGTCCTGTTGATATTTCAGGTAGATTTAATGCTGTTATTGATACATATCCCAATTTAATTAAACAAGCACCTCCTTTGTGGAATTTTGAACCAAATAGTAATTGGACTACAGTTTATCCATTGCCCGACGATGTAAAACTATTAGTTTCAACTGCTTATTATTCCGATATTGTAGTTAATTTAGGTTCTACTATGGCTTTTGATTTTGCCATGTTTAATAAGCCTTGTGTATATATTAATTATGATCAGGAAAATAAAGTAAATCCCAATTGGTCTGTGAAAACTATTTATAAATACCAACATTTCAGAAGTATGCCTTCAAAAGAAGCGGTACTATGGTGGAATAAAAAAGAAGATTTGAAAAATATAATTGCAGAAAAATTAAATACAGATGCGATGGAAGACTGGAAATCAATTATCTTATCTGATTATTTCAATGTTTCTGAAAAAATTATAAATAAATTAAAATAGCAAAAAATGCATATTTGTTTTATAACCTCTGAATTTCCAAAAAAAGGCTTTCCACATGGAGGTGTTGGTACTTTTGTGAAAACAATATCTCAACAACTTATTAAAAGAGGTATTAAAGTATCAGTAGTGGGGTTAAATTGTGTTTCCCAAACTGAATTAGAGGAGTATGAAGGAATAAAGATTTATCGAATTAAACCAAGTAGAATAAAAGGTTTGGCTTGGTATTTTAATAATAGAGCTATTTTTAAAACGATAAAAGAAATACATTCAACTGAGCCTATAGATGTGATAGAAACTTCAGAATTAGGTTTAGCATTTCTTGAAAAGATTAAAAGTGTAAAATACATTATCCGTCTTCATGGAGGGCATCATTTTTTTAGTGAGGCAGAAAACCGAGGCATAAATTGGTGGAAAGGATGGCAAGAGAAACGTTCTTTTAAAAAGGCTGATGCATTTATTGCTGTTTCGGAATATGTTCAAAAACACACAGAGAAATATTTGAGTTATCATCACAAACCCATAGCTGTTATTTTTTATCCCATAGATATTATCTCTTTCTCTCCAAAACTCAATGAAGGAATAGATAAAAAAGAGAAGACTATTGTTTTTGCTGGAACAATTTGTGAGAAAAAAGGTGTGAGACAGTTAATTCAAGCATTACCAAAGATTAAAGAAAGTTTTCCTGATGCAATATTGCATTTATATGGAAGAGATTGGCAATTTCCAGATGGGAGTTCGTATATTACCATGTTAAAAAATACCGAACTGCCTAAAATAAAACCGTATGATACTGCAGTTGTTTTTCATGGAAGTATAGCATATGAAACTATTCCAGAAGTGTATGCAAAAGCTTCTGTTTGCGTTTTTCCATCTCATATGGAAACATTAGGTTTAGTAGCTCCAGAAGCTATGGCAATGGAGCAGGCTGTTATTTTTACAAATTTAGGACCTGGTCCAGAAGTAATTCAGGATAAAGTTGACGGTTTGCTAGTAAATCCTCATCAGCCAAACGCTATTGCCGATGCTGTACTTTGGGTTTTTAATCATCCAAATGAAGTAAAAGAAATAGCATTAAATGCTAGAAAAAGTGTTTTAAAGAAATTTGATCCCAATGCGATTGCGTTAGAAAATATAACGTGGTATTCAAAAATTATAAATAATGCAAGTAATTGAATTGCTCCTTTCCGATTATAAAAAGTATAAAAAATATGGAGGTAACTTTATTTCTATTTTATTTTTCACTCAAGGATTTTGGGCTGTTTTGCAGTATCGATTGGCACATAGTGTGTATAAAATGAAAGTGCCACTAGTTAAGCAAGTTTTACAAATTATTTGTTTAATTTGGCAAAAAAATATTGAAATAGTTACTGGTATTTCTATCCCAAGTTCAGTTAGTATTGGGCATTCTTTTTACATCGGGCATTTTGGAGGAATTATTTTAAATGCAAAAACAATAATTGGTAATAATTGTAATTTGTCTCAAGGTGTAACCATTGGAGTTTCTGGTCTTGCTGATAAAAGAGGTGTGCCAATACTTAAAAATAATGTTTATATTGGTGCCAATGCAGTTTTGGTAGGTAAAATAATCATTGAAGATAATGTATTAGTTGGAGCTTGTTCATTAGTCAATTCGAGTGCAGAGAAGAATGCTGTATTGCTAGGTGTTCCAGCAATTAAAGTTTCTGATAAAGGTTCGGAAGGATATATTTAATTTTTACGTAAAAAGAAAGCAAATTGAAATTATTAGTTATCTCATCAGCACCCATAATAGATTTAAAAAAACAATACTTTATGTATGCTCCTTATCATAAAGAGATGTGTATTTGGGCAAGACAGGTAGATTCAATTCAATTTTGTTGTCCAATTTGGAAGGAAGATAAGAAATTATTAGTAGATGAAATTGCTTTTTCAATGCAACCAGTTATAGCTTTAAAAGAGTTTGATATAACCAAACCACAAAAAATTCCTTTTGCTATTTGGGCTTCAATTTGTAATGTTTTTATTCTTTTTAAAGCGATACAAAACTGTGATCATTTGCATTTAAGATGTCCAGGAAATATAACCCTTTTGGCAGCATTTGTTCAGATTTTTTTTCCTAGAAAAAGAAAAACTGCTAAATATGCTGGAAATTGGGATCCAAAATCGAATCAGCCAATAACGTATAAAATACAAAAATGGATTTTAAGCAATACATTCTTAACTCGAAACATGCAAGTTTTGGTTTATGGAGAATGGCCAAAACAATCGAAAAATATTAAACCTTTTTTTACAGCTACCTATAATGAAAGTGAAATAATTTCTGTAACTAAACCTGTAATGGATGACGAATTTAAATTTCTTTTCGTAGGTACCCTATCCAAAGGAAAACAGCCTTTATATGCCATTCAGATAGTAGAAAAAATAAAGCAAAAGGGGAAAAATATTTGTTTAGATATGTATGGTGAAGGAATTTTAAGAGAAGAATTAGAACGATACATTATAGAACACAATTTAGAAAGTATAATTCGTTTAAAAGGAAATCAGCCAAAAGATACAATTAAAGAAGCTTATCAAAATAGCCAATTTTTAGTGCTCCCATCTAAAAGCGAAGGTTGGCCAAAAGCGGTAGCCGAAGCTATGTTTTGGGGGTGTATTCCTCTTACAACAGCTATATCTTGTGTGCCTTATATGATAGATGAAGGTAAAAGAGGGGTTTTGTTAAGAGAAAAAATAGAAGCTGATGTTGCAGCTATTTTAAAACTTTTGGATAACCCAAATAGGCAAATTTTACTAAGTGAGAATGCAAAAAAATGGTCGCAACAATTTACCAATCAGTCTTTTGAAAATGCCATAAAGAAAATGATAAGAGAATAATTTTAATTGTTTTCGTGTTTAGATAAAAGGGATTAATTATTAGAAAAGAAAACCATAGAAGCAACAAAATTAAATATTCGAGTAGTACAGCTAATTGATAGTTTAGATCCAGGAGGAGCTGAAAGAATGGCTGTTAATCTAACTAATGTTTTAGTTGATAAAATAGATTTTTCAGGTATTGTTGTTACTCGTAAAGAAGGAGATTTAAAGAGACAATTACATATAAATTCCCATTATTTGTTTTTAAATAAAAAATCAAGGATAGATTTTAAAGCACTTTTAACCTTTCGTAAGTTTTTAAAAGAAAATAAAATTACACATATACAAGCACATTCTAGTTCTTGGTTTTTTGCTGTACTTACTCTTTTTGTAATACCAACCATTAAAATTGTTTGGCATGATCATTTTGGAAATAGAGTAAATTATAATAATGGTGGAAATTTACTACGCTTATCTTCGATTTTCTTTTCTTCAGTAATTGTCGTTAATGATGAATTAAAAAAATGGTCTAAAAAGAAATTATTAGTTTCAAAAATATATTTTATTCCAAATTTTAGCAATCTTAATTTAGATACAAAGAAAACAACTCTTTTGAAAGGAGTTGACGGGAAGAGGATAGTTTGTGTGGCTAATTTGAAAGAACCTAAAAATCATTTGTTTCTTATCCAATGTTTTTTTGAGAGTAAAGTGTTTTTACAAGATTGGTCTTTACACTTAATAGGAAAAGATTTTGATGATGCTTATGCTCATGACTGCAAAGAATATGTGCAAAAAAACAATATTTCTAATCATGTTTATTTTTATGGCAGCTGTGATGATATTAGCAACATACTGAAACAGGCAAATGTAGGAGTTTTAGCTTCAACCTATGAAGGTTTTCCAGTTACACTTTTAGAATATAGTTATCATAGATTACTCGTTTTGTCTACAAATGTTGGTTATTGTTCAAATCTAATTGAAAAAGATAAGGGATATCTTTTTTCTCCTTTTAACCAAAAAGAACTAGTAAGTTGTTTACAACAATTGGTAACTTCTTCTGAAAAAAACGAAAAATTAGCGGTTAATTTCAATAGCTTTGTAATTCAAAATTTTTCGTCTGAAAAAATTATTGAACAATTTTTAGCAGTATATCGAGCATGAGTTTTCCTGTAGTTGTGAAAGATAATTATGTAAAATATGTGTTATTGCATTTAATAATAGGATTGTTAGTGTATTTATTACCTGTAATCTCTAAAGTATATGCGATAATAATTTTTGTTTTTGGAATACAATACATTATCAAACATAAAAATAAAAATCATGAAGCACTATTGGCAGCAACTTATATTGTAAGTGCTGAAGTATTTTTACGAATGACACATGGTAATTTTTTTGAGCAATATGCTAAATATGGGGTTATTATTTTTCTTACTATAGGAATGTATTTTAAAGGTTTTTCTAAAAAATCAGTACCCTATTGGATTTTTTTATTATTATTGCTTCCTGGTGTGTTTATGTCTTTTTTTACCTTGCGTTTTGAAACAGATATAAGGAAAGCTATTACTTTTAATATTATTGGTTCCATAACTTTATTTTTTTCAGCTTTATATTGTTATAATAACAAAATTACTTTTAACAGACTTCTTGATACATTAAGGGTAATGATTTATCCTCTTGTTTCAATGCTGGTCTATATGTTTTTGTACACTCCAAGTATAAAAGATGTAGTAACAAATACTGAATCTAACTTTGAAACATCTGGAGGTTATGGTCCGAATCAAGTATCGACTATTTTGGGATTAGGTATTTTTTTGTTCTACGTTAAATTTGTTTTAAATTCTAAAAATAAGTGGATCAAGCTTATGAATTTAGTATTGCTTATAGCGGTAACTTTTAGAGGAATTGTGACATTTTCAAGAGGAGGAATTATTACAGGGATTTTAATGGTTATTATATTAACTTCTGTGTTGTTTTTTAAAGTAAATAGAATAGCCAAGCTTAAAATTAGCGGTTTAGTCTTTTTTTTAATTCTTGGTTTTGCAGGAGTGTGGGTTTATACTTCGGTACAAACTGGAGGATTAATTGATAAGAGATACGCCAATCAAGATGCGAGAGGACGTGTTAAAGAGAGTAAGTTAACAGGTAGAGAAGTATTAATTGAATCCGAATTTAATATGTTTTTAGATAATCCTATTTTTGGAATAGGAGTGGGTAAAAACAGAGAATACAGAGAAGAAACAACTGGAATTCAGGCTGCTTCGCATAATGAGATTTCTAGACTATTTGCCGAGCATGGTATGTTTGGTATTTTTGCATTATTAGTATTAATAGGAACGCCTTTGTTTTTGTATATTAACAATCAGCAAAATATTTTTGTTATTTGTTTTATTGTTTTTTGGTTATTAACCATTAATCATGCCGCTATGCGACTAGCTGCTCCTGCATTTGTATATGCTTTGTCTCTTTTAAAAGTTCAATTTGAAAATAGCAATGAAAAAAATCAACCTGCTTTACATAGGGAATAAACTTTCCCAGCATGGTTTGAATAAAACGACCATTGAGACTTTAGGAGAATCACTTAAAGAAGAAGGATATGAAGTTGTTTCAGTTTCTTCAAAAAAGAATTTTTTCTTCAGACTTTTTGATATGATTTTTGCATTACTATGTAACTCAAACAAAACAGATTATGTGCTTATCGATACCTATAGTACGAAAGCATTTTGGTATGCATTGATTACGAGTCAGTTGTCTCGAATTCTAAACCTAAAATACATTCCTATATTACACGGTGGTAATTTACCTAACCGTTTGCAAAACAATCCTGTTTTATGTCGATTACTGTTTGAAAATGCTTGGAAAAATGTAGCTCCATCCAATTATCTCAAAACTATTTTTGAGGCCAAAGGATTTACTAATACAATACATATACCCAATACTATTTCCATTGAAAACTATGAATTTGAAGAAAGAAAAATCTTTCAGCCTAAATTACTTTGGGTAAGAGCTTTTGCAACTATTTATAATCCTGTTATGGCAGTTGAAGTTTTGTTTGAACTTCAAAAGAAATATCCAAATGCATCACTTACCATGGTAGGACCTGATAAAGACGGTAGTTTACAAGAAGTCCAACAAAAAGCAAACGATTTAGGAGTGTTTGTTCATTTTACGGGGCAACTTTCTAAAGAAGCTTGGTGGCAATTAGCAAAGGAACATGATATTTTTATTAATACTACTCATTTTGATAACACTCCGGTGAGTATTCTAGAGGCAATGGCTCTAGGGTTAGCAATTGTATCAACAAATGTAGGTGGTCTACCCTTTTTATTAACCCATCACGAAAATGCTTTGTTAGTTAATAATGGTGATGTTTTAGCTATGTATCAGGAACTTGAAAATATTGTAACCCATTCTGAAGAAGCTTATTTAAGAACAAAAGCAGCGAGAAAATTTGTAGAAACTATGGATTGGAATAGGGTAAAAGAACAGTGGAATTTAATTTTAGGATAGAAAAGTTAAAATTTCGATAATTTGTTGCTAATTTATTCCTTAATTTGCAGGGAAATAATTCCCCCAAATTATGTCAATTTCTAGAAAAATACATTTTGAAATATCGGAAAGGAAGATTTTACTCCGTGTTTTTGATATTTTTTTCGTTTTACTTGTATTATTCCTAATTGGGAAATATTTTAATTTTACCTACTTTCAAATTACCGCTTCTAATTATTATTGGACTATCGTATTGGCTTTATATATAACGAGTATAGGAACTATATTTGAAATGTATAATCTTCAAATCGCGAATAATAAATTTCTGGTTTTAAGAAGCACAATTTTGACAACTGCTGTTACAACGCTATTATATTTATTAACTCCTTTTTATACACCAATACTTCCGTCTAACCGGCTTCAGATTGTTTACTTCTTTGTTGCAATTTTATCCGCCTTGTTACTTTGGAGAAACCTTTATATTTATTTTTTAGCAGCTAACCGCTTTGTGAAGACAGTATTGTTTGTAGGTAGTAGTAAAAAAGTAGAGAGTTTAGTGGAAGAACTTACAAGAGTGAATCCGCATTATAAAGTAATTGGTTTTATACCCACGGATGATAAAATTGTTGATACAACGTTGCAAAGCTTATCTCTTTCAGAATTGGAGTCCTTTTTTTCAAACCATTATATTTCTGAAATTGTAGTTACCAATGATAATAGTAAAGTGATTTCTGTTGCATTATATTCACAATTATTAAAATTACTTGAAAAAGGAATCGTAATACGTCAATATGCTGAAGTATATGAATACAGTACCAATCGTTTGCCAATTCATTTCGAAGACAAAGAATTGTATAAATTCTTTCCATTTAGTAGAAGCAATCAAAATGCTTTATATGCTTTTTATATTCGTTTTTTAGATGTGCTCTTATCCATTATAGGTCTTTTGAGCTTATTGTGTATTTTGCCTTTTATTATATTGTTTAATGCATTATGGAATAAAGGTCCTCTACTATATAAACAAGAACGTATTGGTAAAAATGGTATTCCTTTTGAAATATATAAATTAAGAACGATGATTGTAAATGCAGAAAAAGATGGTGCTGTATTTGCTAAAGTAAATGATGTAAGGATAACATCATTTGGTCGGTTTTTACGTAAAACAAGAATTGACGAAGTACCTCAATTTATAAATGTTTTGAAAGGGGAGATGGCGCTCATTGGACCACGACCAGAACGTCCAGTATTTGTGGATGAGATTGCAAAGAATATTCCTTTATATCAAACGAGACATGTTATTAAACCTGGATTAACAGGCTGGGCACAAGTAAATTATCCTTATGGAGTTTCTTTGGAAGATAGTTTGATGAAACTGCGTTACGATTTATATTATATTAAACACAGAAGTTTGTTTTTAGACATTAATATTGTAATGAAAACGTTGAGTACCATTCTTTTTGCAAGAGGTCAATAATATATTTTTGGATATATTTTCTCAAATGTTTTTATTAATAACTGCCTTTCTTTTGTGTCGCAATTATTCTACTTAAGAAAATAAAATGAGCCACTATAAATGGAGTCATAAGATATATATGCACTTTGTTTAACATATATAATAAATAAACCAGTAGTAATGCAGCTATAATTTTCCCCCAAAAAATCATTTTTTTGCTATTGTTTTTGTAATAGTAAAATAGAAAAACAATATATAATGGATTAAATAATAACGCATTGTAATTCCACATTACTTCTTTATGTAACGAATAGAAACCAACGCCACATAGAAAAACACCGATTAACCCAACAAAACCAAAATAGATGAAGTTTATGCTTTTCTTGTGAAGCAAAACAATAAGTAGTAGTACTATAATAATAGGATAAATACTATTGAGAAAAGCAGAGGTGTAGGTCACTGCTGTTGCTTTAAAAAGTGTTTTTGTTTCTGTGGTTAAAGCTTTTTTATCTTGGGTTGTATTTTTTAAAGCCTCAAGAAATTCAAAAGGTAGGAATAAGCGTTCCGCTTTCTGATCTACTTTAGTTCCAAAAATGATATTAATTCCCAATTGTTCCCAAAAATGATTTTTTGAATAAGGGAATAATATTTCACGATAAGTTATTTCAACTGGTTTTTGAGTATGAATGAGCGTATCACCAAGAATAGTGTTTAATTTGTCTACAACCATATTGGTACAATTTCTATCAATAAACTTGTAGGTGTAAAACCTATTTTCACTTTGCAAGTCTGAATTTAAAGAGTCAAAAAGTTGTTGTTTTTTTGCTAATGAGAGTAGTAGTTTTTGTTCGTAAATGGAACGATTTTCATATCGGTAACTGTATTCAAAATTAGGATAATTGCTTACCGACATAAAATATTGTAAATCTCCTTTTACAAATTTTAAAATAAAGTTAGGAGTCTCAAAATCAAAAGTTCCATAATTGTAAACGATATCAAGTTGATTCGGTAGGTCTTTAATACGAACAGCAGTATGACCATATAAAGAGTAAGATTCATTTCCCGTACCACAAGTTAAAACACTCACTTCTGCTTGTTCTGATAACCTTATATTTTGACTGTAAGAAGTACAAGTGAGGATTAGAAAAAAAGAGAACAGTATTTTTTTTATCATATCGTTTTATTTCAAAACATTATTTTGGTGTTGCACTATCTAAAGATACTAAAATCAACTTTTAGAGAGAAAATGTTGGAATACAAAGCAGCACTTTGGTCACCTAAATCGGTTAACGCATAGTCAATTTGGATGCCTTTGTATTTGAAACCCAAACCTATATTAGGTTGAAAGCTTAATTTTTTTGTATTGTCAATTTGTGTGATTTGTTGAAAATTACCTACACCCGCTCTTAAAAAAACCAAATCAATATAACCAAATTCAAATCCTAGCGCAGGATCAATACTCACTAAACTGGTTGAAATAATATCATTCGTTTGGGTAAATTGCATGTTTAAATTAGCAGCAGCAGTTAGGCTATAATCGTATCGAAATACATATTTTTTGGCTACACCAAATTGTGCTTTAGGCAAAGTAGCTTCACTTGTTTCAGGTAGCTCTTGATTTTCACCTGGAATAGCATTTTTAATTTTTTCGTATTCTTCTGTATTAATCGACCAAGTATTATAAGTCGTAGTAATGTCTCGTAGCATTAATCCAAGCATCCATTCATTTTCAGTTTTATATTGAATTCCTAAATCAAAACCAAATCCCCAAGAATTAGCAAAATCTCCAATTACTCTACGAATTATTTTTGCATTTACACCATAGTCAATCCCTTGAACGGGTAAACTTCTGGCATAGGAAACGGTTAAAGCATAATCGGCTGTTGAAAAAAGTGAAATTCTATTATAGTCAATATTTCCCTGACTGTCAATTAACTGTGTGGTATTTAGAATATCATCTACTCCAAAACGAATTAAGGAAATTCCTAAAGCACTTCGATCATCAATAGGCATGGCAAATCCAGCATAATCATATTGCGCAATATTGGCAAAATAATTAGCATGCATTAAACCAATCTGTTTGTCTTCTAAGCGTAATAAACCAGCAGGATTCCAATAACCCGAATTAACATCACCAGTATGAGCTGTAACGGTATTACTCATTCCTAATGCAGCAGCATCCACTCCAATACTTAAAAATTCATTGGAATACTTCCTAAAAGTCTGACTACTTGAGGTTAAGGCATAGAAAAACAAAACAACAACAAACGTATTTTTCAAAGCAAATTAATTTTTTTACAAAGATGAAATAAAAATCTTAATTAGTAAACTCTAAATGTATTAACTTATTGTATTACATTTGTTCTAAAATTAGTAAAAACCAAACAATAAGCTCTTTTTAAATCGTTTTCCTGCTGTTCGCTTCAATCTTTTTTATTGAAAAAGTAATTAATTGATTGTAAATAGGTTACTTTTAAAATAAAAAAGGATTTCACTACCATCAGGGTTAAACAAACCAACTAAGAGCATTTTAAGCACGTTATTATGAATATTACAAAGTCGATACCTAATACTTTTACACTTTTAAACTTATTAAGTGGTTTAATTGCCATTATCTGTATTTTTAATGGATATTATGATCATGCTTTTTTACTAGTTTGTTTGGGTATATTTTTTGATTTTTGGGATGGATTTTTAGCTAGAAAATTAGAGGCACAAAGTGCATTAGGTTTACAATTAGATTCTTTAGCCGATATGGTTACTAGTGGAGTAGTGCCAGGATTAATGATGTTCAAATTGTTTGATACCATTCAACAAAACCAACCCGAATTTATGCTTACTGAAGCCACTTATTATATGGGAGTAGTACCTTATTTAGGACTTTTAATTCCATTAGCTTCTTGTTATCGATTGGCTAATTTTAATATCGATACACGTCAGACCAATTCTTTTATAGGATTACCAACACCTGCAAATGCATTGTTAATTATGAGTATTCCAATGATTCAATATGTAGATTCGTATCAATGGTTGACAGATGCATTGTATAATCCATATATTTTACTAGGAATCACCCTTTTAAGTTGTTATTTATTAAATGCTGAAATTCCGTTGTTTGCTTTAAAATTTAAAACATTCAGTTGGAGCGAAGCCAAACTTCAAATTTTATTTATGATTTTTGCAATAGCTTTATTGTTGTTGTTCAATTTTGTAGCTATTCCATTAATTATTTTAGGTTACATCAGTATCTCTATAATAGTCAACCAATTTGAAAAAAAATAAGCCTCAGATACCTTCTTCAAATAAGCGTACAGCTACTCGAAAAAAAACAGCTAAAAAAAATAATTTTACTTTGGCTAAAAGTATTGGTTATGTCTTATTTTTTTGTGCGATAATTATCGTTAGTCTTGGAATATATCAGTTTAAAGATGGAGTATTGTATTATTTGGGATTTAAAACCAATAGTTTAGACGGTTTAACAAAAGAAGAACGCGCTATTGCCGATATTCGAATTTATGAAGTGCTTAGTGAACACAAAGATTTTATTTTTGGCATGGATGTTTCAGAATATCAAGGAAATATCGATTGGGAAAAGGCGCAAAAAGTAGAAGATACTTTTAGTTTATCCTTTGCCTTCATTCGTGCAACTGCCGGAAAAGATAAAGTGGATAGTAAATTTACATACAATTGGAAAGAAGCAAAAAAAAATAATTTTGTAAGAGGTGCCTATCATTATTACCGACCTAATGAAAACTCAATACTTCAAGCGAATAATTTCATACAAACTGTTCAATTGACATCAGGAGATTTTCCGCCTGTTCTAGATATTGAAAAATTACCCAAAACGCAATCTTTAGATAGTTTGAAGTTAGGACTGAAACGTTGGTTAACCAAAGTGGAAGCACATTATAAAATGAAACCCATCATTTATTCTGGAGAAAGTTATTACAACGATTTTCTAAAAAAAGAATTTTCCGATTATCCCTTTTGGATTGCCAATTATAATATTTGGAAAAAGAAACCCGAAAAGGAGTGGTTTATGTGGCAATTTACTGAAAAAGCGAAAGTTGAAGGTATCAAAGGAATGATAGATTTGAATGTTTTTAATGGCGATTTTGTAAAATTTATTGAAAGTACCAAGCCATAAATCAAAAAATAGTTTTATATTTGTTTAACGAAATTTGAAAAACGATGAACAATATTAAAACTTCTTTTAGTGTAAAAGATCTTGAAAACCTTTCAGGCATCAAAGCGCACACCATCAGAATTTGGGAAAAGCGTTATTCTATATTTTCGCCAGACAGAAATGAAAATAATATACGATCGTACAATTCAGATGACTTACTGAAATTACTTAATATTACTTTTTTAAATAATTTTGGTTATAAAATTTCTAAAATATCTTCTTTATCTACTGAAGATATGAATAGTTTGGTGAAGCAAATCTATTCTGACAAGAACAGTTCTTCATTAGCTATTTCTTCCTTTAAATTTGCGATGTTTAATTTTGACACGCAGTTGTTCCATGAAACCTATGCAAAATTAGCAGAAACCAAAACCTTCGAAGAGATATTTTATGAGGTTTTTATTCCATTATTAGATGAAATTGGGGTTTTATGGCAAACTGCTACTTTAAAGCCAATTCATGAACATTTTGTTAGTGCGTTAATTCGGCAAAAATTATATACTGTTATAGAGGAAGCACATCACCAAATTAGTTATAGTCGAAAAAAAGTATTTGTCTTATTTCTGCCTATTAATGAAATTCACGAATTAGGTTTGGTATTCATCAATTATTTATTATTAAAAAAAGGCTATAGTACCTTGTATTTAGGCGAAAGTGTACCTATGGAAGATTTAGAAGATATGAAGCAATACTTTGATGAAGTACATTTCATTTCCTATTTTACGGTACAACCTTTATCGGAAGATGTGAATGCCTATTTGGATCAATTTTATCAAACTATTTTAAAAGATACCTCTAATAGATTGTATGTTTTAGGCAAGCAAATTGAACATGTAACTCAAAAATATGAGTCGGTTATGTGTTATTCGGAAATTCAGAATTTGCTATTGGAACTTTAAAAAAAGAACTGAAAATATTTTACTATATTTAAAAACAAATAACAATAATGGACAAAAAAATTGTAGTCATTGGTTCAGGATTTGCTTCTTTATCAGCGGCTTGTTATTTAGCGAAAGCTGGAAATAAAGTAACACTTTATGAAAAAAATGCCTCCGTTGGTGGAAGAGCAAGAAGGCTTTCGCGTGAAGGATTCCATTTTGATATAGGCCCTACTTGGTATTGGATGCCTGGTGTTTTTG
Source organism: Flavobacteriaceae bacterium (assembly GCA_002862755.1). GTDB lineage: Bacteria > Bacteroidota > Bacteroidia > Flavobacteriales > Flavobacteriaceae > Flavobacterium. The sequence continues at coordinate 81,753 of PKDY01000021.1, forward strand.
AAAAGTTTTTCGCAGATTTTGGAAAGCAAGTATCCGATTATTATGTTCTTGAAAAACTAGCACCTGCTTATGATGTTTATTTTCAAGGGAATGAAAAAGTGACTATTGATGATCATTTAGATGCCATAGCTGCTACATTTGAAAATATTGAAGCCGGTAGTGCAAACAAATTACGTTCATTTATAAAAGAAGCACAAGATAATTATGCAATTGCTGTTGATAAAATGGTTTATAAACCTGGAAATTCTCCACTCGAACTTGTAACTCCTGAAACGATTACAAGAGTAGGACAGTTTTTTTCAACGATTTCTAAAGAAGTAAGAAAGCGTTTTAAAAATGAAAAATTAATTAAAATTTTAGAATTTCCCGTTCTGTTTTTAGGTGCAAAACCTTCTGATACACCTTCTTTTTATAGTTTTATGAACTTTGCCGATTTTGGTTTAGGAACTTGGCATCCTAAAGAAGGAATGTATGCTGTTGTTGAAGCCATGCGCAATTTAGCTGAAGAATTAGGAGTTGTTATAAAAACTCATACAACTGTCTCTAAAATTTTAGTAAAAGATAAAAAAACAATTGGGGTACATGTAAATGGTATTGATGAATATGCTGATATAGTGGTTAGTGGTGCAGATTATCATCACTCGGAGCAATTATTAGATAAAGAAAATAGAATGTATTCTGAGTCCTATTGGGACAAAAAAATATTTGCACCCTCATCTTTATTATTTTATGTAGGTTTTGATAAAAAAATTGAGAATGTTTCCCATCATACTTTATTTTTTGACACACCATTTGAGCCTCATGCAAAAGAAATTTACGATACTAAAGTATGGCCTAAAGAACCTTTGTTTTATGCAAGTTTTCCTTCCAAAACAGATTCTTTTTTTGCTCCTGAAGGGAAAGAAGCAGCCACATTTTTAATTCCAATAGCTCCAGGTCTTGAAGATACTGAAGTGATACGAAAACAGTATTTTGATATTATTATTAATAGATTAGAAAAAATAACGCAACAGTCTGTAAAACAAAATGTTATATTTGTTGAATCGTATTGTGTGAATGATTTTATAAAAGATTATAATTCTTATAAAGGAAATGCGTATGGATTAGCCAATATTTTAACTCAAACCGCATTTTTAAGACCTAAGATAAAGAGTAGAAAAGTTCAAAATTTATTTTTTACTGGTCAATTAACCGTTCCTGGCCCAGGTGTGCCACCATCATTAATCTCTGGAAAAATCGTAAGTGAACAAATTATAAAAGAATTTTCATCATGAAAGCATTATTTGACCAAGCATCCTTAGAATGCAGTAAAACAATCACAAAGAAGTACAGTACTTCTTTCTCTTTGGCCATTAAAATGTTAGCCCCAGAAATCCAAGATGATATCTATGCTATTTATGGGTTTGTACGATGTGCGGACGAAATTGTAGATACTTTTGAAGGGTATGAACAGGAGTTATTGTTAGATGAATTTGAAACTGAGTACCAAAAAGCGTTAGAAAGACGTATTAGTTTAAACCCTATTTTAAATGCGTTTCAGCATGTAGTACATCGTTATGGATTATATGAATTAGTTACTCCGTTTATGAAAAGTATGCGTATGGATTTGACTAAGAAAGAATACAATTCAATTGCAGAATATGAAGAATATATTTTTGGTTCAGCCGATGTGGTGGGTCTGATGTGTTTAAAAGTATTTGTAAAAGGTGATGAAAAAAAATATAATGAACTAAAAGATAGTGCGATGAAATTAGGTTCCGCTTTTCAGAAAGTAAATTTTTTAAGAGATTTACAGCATGATTATGAAAATTTAGGTCGTGTTTATTTTCCTGGAATCAATTTTTCTTCTTTAACAAACGCAAATAAGGAACAAATTGTGGCAGAAATTAATTCCGATTTTGACGAAGCCTTTAAAGGTATTTTAAGATTGCCAACAGAAGCAAAATTTGGCGTTTATACGGCATATCGTTACTATAAAAGTCTCATGCAAAAAATTAATAAAACTCAACCTGAAGAGTTTTTAAGTAAAAGAATTAGTGTTTCAAATCCTTTGAAATTAGTAATTTTGGGAAAATCGTATCTTCGTTATCAATTTAATATTATTGCCTAATGTCTATCTTATTGTACATTTTAATTACTATACTAACATTCTTAGTGATGGAAGGAGTTACTTGGTTGACACATAAATTTGTAATGCATGGTTTTTTATGGTATTTGCACGAAGATCACCATCAGCCCAAGTATCAAGGTGTATTTGAGAAAAATGATGCTTTTTTTGTGATTTTTGCCATCCCAAGTATCGCTTTGTTTTATTTTGGGATTAATCCAGAACTCAATTTTTTATTTTTTATTGGTTTGGGAATTTTGTGTTATGGAGTTGCTTATTTTTTAATTCATGATGTATTAATTCACCAACGATTTAAATGGTTCAAGAATACGAAAAACAAATATTTGGTAGGTCTTAGGAAAGCACATAAAATTCATCACAAACATTTAGGAAAAGAACACGGGGAATGTTTTGGGATGTTGTATGTACCTTGGAAATATTTTTCGATGTGAAATTTAAATAGCATATCATAATTATTTAAAAAAATCCCTTCGAGGATTTTTTTTGTTTTTCATTTTTCATTAATATTTTTTTAATGACATCAAAAGGAATTAAAAAAATCCATCTTTCTTCCTTCTAAATGCCACATAATGAATTTTAAAGTTGCTTCATTTTTAAATCTTCCTTTTTTATTTTCTTTAATTAAAATTCTTTTTACTCTTTTCTTTAATCTTTCTGGTGTGTGTTGAAAAATAATCCATGAGAGGTTTTTTTTAGATAATCTAGAATTATCGGGAAAGCCATATTTTTTTGTGATTTTAATTAGTTCAATAGAATTTGAGTAATCAATTTTTAATTGTAGCATTTTGATTGAATCTTTCCAATGCATGTAATTTAAAGAATCTAATTCAAGAACGTAATTTTCATTTTTACTTTTATGTAATTTTAAAAGTTTTCTATTGTCTTGGTCTGACTTAACCAATTCATCTATTTTTTTTATTACTATAGATTCATCTTGCTTGAGGAGTTTATCTTTTCTAGCATCTGTACTTACTATTGAACACGATAAAAATAATAAACATCCCAAAACAAATGGAAATAGCTTTGTCATTAAAAATAGCGTATTAATTTTTAAAATTGATACGTTACTACTTTTACTTTTTAATTCCAACATCTCTAATTTACTACTGTTAATTTGCTTTCCATCATTACTATACTATTAATGTCTTTAAAACAGTTGCTTTAAATTCTGCTCACCTATTTTTAGGCTTTCTAAATTTGCATTTAATTTCTCGTTGTGAAAATCTTCAATTTTTTTCATAAATTTGTTCTTTAATTAAATTAATTACAGTCATACTTAGTGTTCGTCAAAACATAATTAGGTATGGCTGTTTTTTTTAGTTGGTACTTCGAAAACAAGAAAAAGCCAACTCTCTCTTAATTCTTGTTGGTTAGTTTTGTTTTAGGAAATCTATCCAATTCCTGTTTTGCTCGTTTTTTTAATGGGTTACTAACAGCTGAATCAATCCCAATATGGTGGCCAACCATATTTTTTTAAGCTTTAGTAGTAATTTTACGTACTCTTTATTCCAGTTTATCAAATAATTCTAAAATCTTTTTCAATACCTTAATTAAATAATATAATATGATAAGTATTGTGATAACCAAAACAATTTGAAAGAGGTACTGTACATCCATAGCTTTTATTCTTTTAAAAAGGAATAGCACATTCCTTATTTCTGATATCAAAACTAGAGGTGATTTTTAAGTTGTGCAAACAAAGTGAGTCGACATTCGTGAATTTCGACTGGCTTTTCAGGAATTCAGTTTGTTTTGAATTAGGGATTAATAAGATTTTATAAGTGTTGAGAGTAGTAATACAATTATAATTGACTATCATTTTTTAATTATTTTAACAATACGAAAAGTAAATATTTAGTAGGTTTTAGAAAAGCACATATAATTCATCATAAGAATTTAGGAAAAAACATGGGGGTGTTTTGAAATGTTGTATGTGCCATGAAAATAGTTTCAATGTAAAATGAGATAGTTTATTTTAAATTTTATATATAATTAAATAAAAAGAAGTGCTCTTGTAAAAATGTATACTGTTGTTTGTAAAGTTGAAAAGGACAAGACTAGTCTTCGGTTTATAATTATCTGTATGGCTTTTGATCTATTTCAACTGGAGTACTATTTTTTAAGAACACTTCATGTAATTTTATTAATTTTTGTTAACTAAACATCCATTACTTTTTTATTAGCAATACAATAGAATAAAAAGGATACTTTAAAGTGTTTTTATATCTTATATGGTTAATTTTTCCATTTCATAATATGCAATTGCTTCCTTCTTTAGAGGGTTATTACTCCATTCTTCCCACTCATTTGTATAGGGATTATAGCCACATTTTAAAGGTTTAGATACATCGATATTTTTATTGAAATGTGTTCGTTCTGTATAGGCTCTACAATCTGTACAAATGTGTCTAAATTCACAATCTTTGCAAACTTCTATTTGGTCTTTGGTAATATTCCAATACCTTTTAAAATCAGGATGCTGTAAAGCTATTTCTAATGTAGTGTCTTTTATATTTCCAAAGCTTTGTGTCATAGATGGACAATTTTTAATGTTTCCTTCTTTATCAATTGAAATTTTACGATTTAAGCAGGTGTTATGGTTTTGAGATTCGCTTAACAGATTGATATTTGAATAAAAATATTCTGTATTGATGATACCACAATGTTTTTCATTTAGAATATTTCTTTTAACCTGTAACAAGTAACCCATATTTTGAAATACTGATGCATAACTCTTGTCTTCTGGAGCATTGTACAATATAATGGAATGAATTCTACTGTTTTCGGTCACTAATAGCTTCAAATCATCAATTGTAAAATTAGCATCATAAGGTAAAATGAAATCAATTGATACAATTCTAGATTTATAATCATTTATATGTCTTATAATTTCATTTAAAACATCTAAATGCTTTTTTTTATAAAAACGCAATTGTATGTATGAGCACTTTAAAAATTCAAACTGAGGTAGTAAGGCTTTAAAATCATGATTTATGGAATCAAAATCTATTATTGCATTTGTTATTTTAGAAGGACTATTCCATTGAAGAGCTATTTTTGGAAAGTATTTAGGATTTGAGTTAAAAAAAATGAGCTTGTTTTTAATTAGAAAATCAAAGTATTCATCAATGATTTCAACATATTCATTATTAAAATCTTTTTTTATATTGCTAATTGTTTTGCCATTATATTTTTCAAGAATGTCAAATAAACTATTCGGAATAAAATAATAATGGTTGTTTTTTGTATCACAAATAACACTTCTATTAACTCCTTTAACAGGAATACAATCTGAAAATAAAATAAAATTAGTGGTTTCCAAATTAAAATATTTTAGAGATGGGTTTCACGAAAGGCTTTGTTATATTAAGAGAATTTTGATAGCTTTTAATAGCTACTAATCGGCTTTTAGGTTTGTCTTGAGCTGGTTTAGATTCCTCTTTTTTAATTTTAACTTTAAGGCCGTTAAAAATATTAATTGGTTTTTTACGAATCATATCTAATTTTTGAGGTTAAAAAATACTCGATATAGAAATTACATGCATTATTAATAAAACTTACTTGTCCGGTTGGGTTTATTTCTAAAAAATAAAAGTCATTCTTGTGATACATTAAATCTGCTGATCCATAATTCATTTTAAATTTCTCAAAAACCTTAGCTAATTTTTCTTCTATTTCAAGAGGCAATTGGAAAGGAATGATTCGTAAATTTTCCATATTTACTAGTTTTGTTCTATAATCAATGGTTGCTTCGTCAAAATTATAAATACAGGCTGCATAGTACATTCCATCTATATATATGACTCTAATTTCAAAATCGGCTTTAATTCGTTCTTGAAATAGTGAAATTGCAAATTCATTTGGAACTTCATTTAAAATTTCTGAAGTAATGGGAAATGTTAAATTAAAATTGTATTTATATTCTTCATCTTCATAAAAATAATTATCGAGTATTCTTTTAGATATAATTCCGTTTTTAGTTTGATGTGCTTCAAAGAAATTTTTAAGTTTTTGTTTGTTCCCTGTCAGTAATGTATGAGGTATTTTTAATCCTTGTTGTTTAGCTTCAAGCATTACATCGAGTCGGTTAAATTCAAATTCAGCAGTACGTTTTCCTAATTTATAAACCTTTTTTTGCATTAAATAAGCATCGGTAAGCATTTCATAGCATTTGTCTTCATAAGCATCATTAAAAGAGCAAACAGCCCCTCCGTTAAACCAAATACTTTTTACAGTTTCTAGATTCACTTTTTTAACATATACATTAGTAATACTATAAAATGCATATTGTTTGCTAAATTCCATTTCATCGATGTAGATACAATCCGACTCACTCAATCTTACAAAATCAGTATCCAAACAATCAATAACCTGATTGACAAAATCATCGACATCTTTACTATAAATTAAAATCATAGCTAGTTATTTTTCATAAAAGAACCAATCGTCTGTAAGTTTGGTTATGAAGTTGTAGTTTTCTTCATAATATCGATCCAATTCGAGTTCGTTTTCCTTTTCAAAAGAAATTACATCATATTGATTGTTATAAAAAGTAAAATTATATGGGTTTTTAAACAAAAATTTTATTTTTTTAACCGTTAAATCATTTTCACCACAACCTTTAGCACTGTACAATTTTCCTTTGTAAATATGATAGCAAGAATTATATATTTCAGTTTTTAAATTATTTCTTGTATAATCATATTCCATATTTTTACCAAATTCAACCAATTGTTTTTCAAGTTGCGGAAGTGTATTAACCTGAAGCTGTCTAGCATGCATGATTAAAACATTAAATTCTGGAGCATAATTTAATATTGTATCTTTTTTAGTTTCAATTCCTATTTTTTCTTCAGAGGGATATCCTTCTTTTTTTAATAAATTCACTAATTTTTCGGTAACTCTAACTGTAGTTTCGTATCTTGTTTTATGATCTTTTCTAGTTGCTAAACGATAATCGATTTGATCTTCCTCTTTTAAGTTGTCAATTTGTATTTTTAACTCGTTATTAAAGCTTGGTTTAGTATTTTTTAGAATGGAATCATAAGCAATAGAAAAATTTTTCCAATTTAAATTTCTTTTTAAAGGAGCTAAAGCGGAGCTGTTAAAATATTGTATTGAAATTCCTTTTTTAGCTAATTTTTCTCCCCAATAAAATGCATTCGTATAGTCTCTAGATTTTATGGCACACCTAAGTGCATTGTGAATATCTCTTGCGAATAATGTGGCATATTCTTTGTCTAAAAGTAAGTACTGCTCTTTTGCTTTAGCATATTGCCCTCTTAGTATTAAATTCTCTGCTTTTTCTGTGAAGTCATAATAGGATATATTATTTAGTGTCGCCTTTTCTTTATCTGCATCTTCCACCAGTTTATTATTAACGATAAGCGTTTTGTAAGAAGTAATTTCTCTTGGTTCAATTTTCTTTCTTCGGTTCTTGTTTGGAGTATATACCATAGCACTCAAATCAAAAATTTCGGAGTAGCAATTCATGCCACCTAAAGCTAGGTAGGTATTGGTTGTAACTTTACCTTTAATTTTGAAATATCGTTTTCCTTTAGGCGTGGTTTTGTAATGTGAAGAATTTTTAAGATAGAAAGCGGGAAAGGTATCGAGTATTGTATTCTCATCAACTTGCCGGTGATTTAATGTTACCTCAATAAATTCCTCATTCACAACGCTGCTATAATAACAGTTTTTAATAGTGTCTTTTCTCTCTCCTAAGAAAACATCTATATGGTTTTCTAAACCTGTTTCTTTTTTTACTTTATTGCTTAAGTCACCCCAACCACCAGATACATAGCCTTCAATTTCTAAGATACTATCCTTTGGATTAAAAAGTGCTTTTTCAATAGCAACTCTTAAAAAATGCATGTGTCTTCCTTCTAAGTAATGAAAATTCTGAAAATCTTTACTCTTAAATTGAACACCGTAATTAATTAACCCTTTATAATTTCGATCATCTACAAAATAGAGCTGTTGTAAAGTGTCATTTTTTTTAGGAATCCATTTATTATTGAATTTCCATAAATGGTATGTTGTATCAAAAACTTTGTTTTTTTCAAAATCACGTTGGCTATAACTACTTTTCAGTCGTTTACTTTGTCCATAAATAGTATTAATAAAAAAAATGTTTAATATAAAAAGTGTTACTATAAAATTTGTTTTTTTCATTATAATGGTTTTAACGTGTTTTGTTTTTTTATAAATGTTTGTTTTATAAAATTTAAAAGCAAAAGCTTAATTTTAAAATCACATGATAAATAAAAGTGATTAATTCAGTAGACCTAAATGATTAAGATTTAGGTCTACTAAAAAGCAAAGCGATTACTTTACTATTTTAATTACCATTGATGAGTGCGTCACATTCTGCAGCAGTAATTTCATGAACATTTGTTCTGTTGTGATATGTTATCATACCATTTCCTCTATCTACATCATATCCATAATCGTATTCAAGGACAGCAGTAGGATTAGATGCAGAGGTGCCTGTTCCACAACCATGACCTCCAGCAGTAACAGTACCACCTCCATTCAAGGTAAACATTTGTTCTCTTTTTAGAACAACATCTTTAAATTTTGTTTCTTTTAAACTTTCAAGTTTCATAAATTTGTTCTTTAATTAAATTAATTACAGTCATACTTAGTGTTCGTCAAAACATAATTAGGTAGGACTGTTTTTTTTAGTTGGTACTTCGAAAACAAGAAAAAGCCAACTCTCTCTTTATTCTTGTTGGTTAGTTTTGTTTTAGGAAATCTATCCAATTCCTGTTTTGCTCGTTTTTTTAATGGGTTACTAACAGCTGAATCAATCCCAATATAGTGGCCAACTATATTTTTTTAAGGTTTAGCAGTAATTTTAGGTACTCTTTATTCCAGTTTATCAAACAATTCTAAAATCTTTTTCAATACCTTAATTAAATAATATAATATGATAAGTATTGTGATAATCAAAACAATTTGAAAGAGGTATTGTACATCCATAGCTTTTATTCTTTTATAAAGGAATAGCACATCCTTTATTTCTGATATCAAAACTAGAAGTGATTTTTTAGCTGTGCAAGCAAAGTGAGTCAACATTCGTGAATTTCGACTGGTTTTTCAGGAATTCAGTTTGTTTTGAGGGAAAGATGCTAGAAATTTTATAATTACTGGAATGTAACAATAATTATATTGAAGGTTTTAATTCATTAATAGCTTAATAAATTTATAAAATCAAGAAAAATATTATATATAAAACTATTCCAATAAAATAAAAAAGAGTACTAAACAGTACTCTTTTTTTTTATTCTTTATTTTCTTCTTGTTTTAGAAGTTCTCCTTTACCATGAATGATTGTGGTTTTAGGAGCTTCAAAATCAATTTTTTTCTTTCTTAACTCGAAGTTTTGTCCAAGATATACACGTCGTACCACTTCATCTTCTGCCAATTCTTCTGGTTTTCCAGCTTTTAAAATACCACCTTCAAACATCAAGTAAGTTTTATCGGTAATAGCAAGTGTTTCTTGTACGTTGTGATCGGTAATTAAAATTCCAATATTTTTATTTTTTAATTGTGCTACAATTCGTTGAATATCTTCTACCGCAACCGGGTCAACACCTGCAAAGGGTTCGTCAAGCAAGATAAATTTAGGATCGGTAGCTAAAGCTCTTGCAATTTCCGTACGTCTTCTTTCTCCTCCAGATAATAAATCGCCTCTGTTAGTGCGAATGTGCTGTAAAGCAAATTCATCAATTAAGGCTTCCATTTTGGCTTCTTGTTCCGCTTTTGAAAGAGTTGTCAATTGCAAAACGCTCATAATATTGTCTTCAATACTCAATTTTCGAAATACAGAAGCTTCTTGTGCTAGGTATCCAATTCCATTTTGAGCACGTTTGTACATTGGAAAATTAGTAATATTCATATCGTCTAAATAAATAGTACCGCTATTTGGTTTTACCAATCCTACAATCATATAAAAAGAAGTCGTTTTTCCAGCACCATTTGGACCTAATAAACCTACGATTTCTCCTTGATTTACTTCAACAGAAATCCCTTTTACAACACTTCTCTTTTTATAGGTTTTTACTAAATTTTCTGCTCTTAATTTCATTTTGATAATGTGTCAATTAGACAATATGTCACTGTGTCAATTTACTAACGAATGTGTAAAAATATAAAATTTAATGTGAGTTCAACTTTTATTGTTATTTGATTAACATTTTTGGTAGTGTAAATGGAAGAATTAGTCAATTTTTAATCAGTAAATTCCCTATTGTCTCATTGACACAAGTTCACATTAAAAATTAATTTTCTTCCAAAGCTTCCCAAAACTCGTAAGCTCTTCTTAAATGTGGAATAACAATGGTGCCGCCTACTAGAGTAGCAATTCCCATAGCTTCCATCATTTCTTCTTTAGTAATGCCTTCTTTATACGAAGTTTCTAAATGGTATTTGATACAATCGTCACAACGTAAAACAGCTGAAGCAACTAAACCAAGAAGTTCTTTGGTTTTAACATCTAAAGCACCTGCCATATAAGCATTGGTGTCTACATTGAAAATTCTTTTGATTACTTTGTTGTTATCGGCTAATAATTTTTCATTCATTTTAGCACGATAGTCATTAAATTCTTGAACTAAATTTGACATAAACTAGGTTGTTAAATCGGTTGTTGTAATTTGTTTTTTTACTACTGCAGCACTTATAAAGATGCTAATTTCATACAGTAACATAATTGGAATTGAAACGATAATCTGACTCAATACATCGGGTGGTGTAATGATAGCAGATAAAATCAATACGATAACTAACGTATATTTTCTGTATTTTCTTAAAAATTGAGGTGTTACTAAGCCTATTTTGGTTAAAAAATAAATAATAATGGGTAACTCAAATAATAAACCACTGGCTACAGTTGAAGTTTTCATTAAACTGATATAAGAGGTAATGTCAATTGAATTATTGATTTCCGGACTTACAATATAACTGGCAAAAAATTGAACCGACAAAGGTGCAATAAGGTAATAGCCAAATAGAACTCCTATAAAGAATAATAAAGAGGAAATTATAATAAAAGCAGCTGCATATTTTTTTTCATTTTCATATAAAGCCGGACTAATAAATTTCCAAATTTGCCACAAAACAAATGGGAAAGAAATTATAAATCCTACCGTTATGGAAGTCCACATATGTATCGAAAACTGACCACCCATTTCTCTGTTCTGAATGGGTAGATTAATTTCTGTGACACATAAACTTTTATCTAAACCAAATTTTTGTGCTAAATCACAAAAAAATTGGTAGGTAAAAAAATCTGGGTTTTTAGGACCAAAAAGAATTTGGTCAAAAACAAAATCACTAAAGAAAAAGGCAACTACTGAACAAGCTAGAATTGCAATTGTGCTTCTTATTAATAACCATCTTAATTCTTCGAGATGATCTAAAAATGACATCTCTCCTAAATTTTTCTTTGCCATTATACAATTCCTTCTTTTAAAATATCATGTAAATGTAAAATTCCTTTGTAACTGCCATCGTCTATCACAACCAATTGGGTAATAGCATTGTTTTCTAAAATACTTAAAGCATCAGCAACTAAAATTGAAGATGAGATGTTTTTTGGATTGTGAGTCATGATGTCTTTTGCTTGTAAATGCATAAAAGTATCATTCGTATTCAACATTCTACGAATGTCTCCATCCGTAATTATTCCGATAACTTTTCCAGCTTCAATAACAGCAGTAACTCCTAATCTTTTTTCGGAAATTTCTACAATTACTTCTTTTATACTTGCATTGGGAGCGACTTGTGGTGTATGAGTTGTATCTAACATGTCTTTCACACGTAATAATAGTTTTTTACCTAAAGCACCACCAGGATGATAAATAGCAAAATCTTCACTTTTGAAATTTCTAAGTTCCATTAAAGCAACGGCTAAAGCATCTCCCAAGACTAATTGTGCTGTGGTACTATTGGTTGGTGCTAAATTGTTAGGGCAAGCTTCACTTTCTACATAAGCATGTAAAACATAATGCGATTCCTTTCCTAAAAAGGAATTTAAATCGGCTGTCATACCAATTAAAATGTTGCCAAAACGTTTTAGTAGAGGAACTAAAACTTTTATTTCAGGGCTGTTCCCACTTTTGGAAATACAAATAATTACATCATCTGGTAAAACCATTCCTAAGTCGCCATGAACGGCTTCTGCTGCATGAAGAAAAACAGAAGGCGTTCCCGTTGAATTCAATGTAGCTACGATTTTTTGAGCAATAATTGCACTCTTTCCAATGCCAGTAATTACTAGTCTTCCCTTTGATTTATAAATGATTTCAGTCGCTTTTGCAAAATCTTCTGTAAGATACTCTGTTAAATTAGCAATACTCTTACTTTCTGTTAAAATAGTGTTTCTTGCCGAATTTAAAATGGTTGTTGTTGTGTCCAAAGTATTAAATAGATTAATGTTTTGTTTTTTTAAAGAAAATTGTATCTTTATGTTTGCAAATTTAGGTAAAATCATATTAATAGAGAATGAAACCAAACGAAATTGATTTACACAAAGAATTAAAAAAATATTTCGGGTTTAACCAATTCAAAGGACTTCAAGAACAAGTTGTTAATAGTATTATTTATGGAAATAATACTTTTGTAATTATGCCTACGGGTGGAGGAAAATCACTATGCTATCAACTTCCTGCGCTAGTTTTAGAAGGTACTGCTATTGTTGTATCTCCTCTTATCGCTTTAATGAAGAACCAAGTAGATGCCATTAGAGGTATCAGTTCCGAATCGGGTATTGCCCATGTATTAAATTCTTCATTAACCAAAACAGAAATTAATAAAGTAAAAAGTGACATTACATCAGGAATAACCAAACTGTTGTACGTGGCACCAGAATCCTTAACCAAAGAAGAGTACATACAATTTTTAAGAGGTGTGAAACTCTCTTTTGTAGCTATCGATGAAGCACATTGTATCTCAGAATGGGGACATGATTTTAGACCAGAATACAGAAATTTAAAATTTATTATCAAGCAATTAGGTGATATTCCAATTATTGGTTTAACAGCAACCGCGACTCCAAAAGTGCAAGAAGATATCTTGAAAAATTTGGATATGCCTAATGCAAACACTTTTAAAGCGTCCTTTAATAGACCGAATCTATTTTATGAAGTACGCCCAAAAACAAAAAACATAGAAAGTGATATCATTCGTTTTATCAAACAAAACAAAGGTAAATCAGGAGTAATTTATTGTTTGAGTAGAAAGAAAGTTGAAGAAATTGCACAATTATTACAAGTTAACGGCATAAGTGCAGTTCCCTATCATGCAGGACTAGATGCAAAAACACGTGCGAAACATCAAGACATGTTTTTAATGGAAGATGTGGATGTGGTGGTAGCTACAATTGCTTTTGGAATGGGAATCGATAAACCAGATGTTCGCTTTGTAATTCATCATGATATACCTAAATCCTTAGAAAGTTATTACCAAGAAACGGGTAGAGCAGGTCGTGATGGAGGTGAAGGACATTGTTTGGCCTATTATTCGTATAAAGATATTGAAAAACTGGAAAAGTTTATGGCAGGTAAGCCTTTGGCTGAGCAAGAAATTGGTTACGCATTACTACAAGAAGTGGTGGCTTATGCTGAAACATCCATGTCTAGAAGAAAATATTTGTTGCATTATTTTGGTGAGGAATTTGATTTGGAAAATGGAGAAGGAGCCGACATGGATGATAATGTAAGAAATCCTAAAAAGAAAGTCGAAGCAAAAGAACAGGTACAATTATTACTAACGGTAATTAATGAAACGAAAGAACAATTTAAAGCAAAAGAAATCATTCTAGTACTCACCGGTAAAATAAATGCAGTTGTGAAAGCTCATAAACTAGATAATCAAGCTTTTTTTGGAAAGGGGAGTGCTTTTGATGACCGCTATTGGATGGCTTTAATTCGTCAAGTTTTAGTTTCTGGATATATTAAAAAAGATATTGAAACATACGGAGTTATTAAATTAACGGATAAAGGAAAAGATTTCATTAAGAAACCAGAAAGTTTTATGATGTCTGAAGATCACGAATATAGTGAAACGGATGACGAAAATGTAGTTGCAACAGCTAAATCGTCTGGTACGACAGATGAAGCTTTAATGAGTATGTTGAAAGATTTGAGGAAAAAAGTGGCAAAAAAATTAGGTGTGCCACCATTTGTTGTCTTTCAAGATCCATCTTTAGAAGATATGGCTTTAAAATATCCAATTTCTGTTGAAGAATTAGGAAATATTCATGGAGTTGGAGAAGGAAAAGCGAAAAAATATGGTAAAGACTTTGTAGAATTAATTGCTCGTTATGTCGAAGATAATGATATCATTCGACCTGATGATTTAGTAGTGAAATCTACAGGAGCTAATTCCGGATTAAAATTATACATTATTCAAAATGTCGATCGGAAATTAGCTTTAGATGATATTGCAAAAGCCAAAGGATTAGATATGGATGGTTTGTTAAAAGAGATGGAACAAATTGTATATTCTGGAACCAAATTAAATATTAATTATTGGATTGATGATATTTTAGATGAAGATCAACAAGAGGAAATTCATGATTATTTTATGGAGTCAGAATCAGATAATATCAAAGATGCATTAAAAGAATTTGACGGGGATTATGATACCGAAGAATTGCGTTTAATGCGAATCAAATTTATTAGCGAAGTAGCCAATTAAAAATCCATAACACACTTTTATTCGTAAATGGAATAAAGCTTGAAAAAAACATATATGTATTTAAGTATTATTATTCCTACTTACAACGAAGAGAATAATATTAAAAAAATAATTGAACACTTACAAAAGCACTGCAACAATAAATCTTATGAGATTATTGTTGTAGATGCTGGTAGTGCGGATAATACCTTTTCTAAAGCTAGCCATTTAGGAGCAAAAACTTTTATCTCTCCAGTAAAAGGGAGGGCTGGTCAGATGAATTACGGAGTACAGCAAGCAATTGGAGATGTTTACTATTTTGTACATGCTGATAGTTTGCCTGTACCTACATTTTACGACGATATACAAGAAGCCCTTGCATCAAATTTTACTTGTGGTAGTTTCCGCTTTAAATTTGATAGTAACAAGTTTGTTTTAAAAATCAACTCTTTTTTTACGCGTTTTAACTATCTTTTCTTTAGAGGTGGAGATCAAACTATATTCATAACAAAATCACTTTGGGAAACAACGGGTCCGTATAAAGAAGAAATGTTAATTATGGAAGACTATGATTTTTTGGAGCGTATTTGGAAACAAGGGAAATTCAAGTTAATTCCAAAAGCAACCCTAGTTTCTGCCAGAAAATATGATGAAAATAGTTGGCTTAGAGTTCAGTTAGCCAATCTGAAAATTGTGAAAATGTATCGGAATGGAGCTAGCCAAGAAGAAATGATTACAACCTATCATAATTTATTAAAATACCGAGCGAATGCATTTTAAAGGAAAAGTAATTTGGATAACCGGTGCTTCTTCAGGAATTGGTAAAGAATTGGTTTATCAATTGGCTAAATTAGAAACAATCATAATTATGACTTCTAGAAATAGAGCAGCATTAGAATTAATTCAAAAAGATTTACAAGTACAAGGTGTAACTAGTCATGTTTTAGCGTATGATTTAATGAACATTGAAGTAATTCCACAACTAGTGGAAAAAGCCATTTCATTAGTAGGTAAAATTGATGCAGTAATTCAATGTGCTGGTATTAGCCAACGCTCTTTAGGAGAAGAAACTGATTTTTCGGTTTACCAAAAATTAATGCAACTGAATTATTTTGCTCCAGTAGCTATTTCCCAGTCTATTTTAACTCATTTTAAAAAGAATAATTCGGGTAATTTAATTGTAATAAGTAGTGTTGCAGGCTTAATTGGGTTTCCTTTGCGCTCAGGTTATGCAGCTAGTAAACATGCTATAAAAGGCTATTTGGAAACATTGCAAACCGAATTATTTGGTTCTAATATTAATATTACTTTGGTATTTCCAGGTCGAATTGATACAGCAATTTCAAAGAATGCGCTTACTGGTAAAGGTATACAAGCTGGAGTGGAAGATGCAAATAACGAAGTAGGAATGTCTGTTCAAAAATGTGCTTTACAAATCATAAAAGGATTGAAGACAAATAAAAAAGCAATTTATATTGGTAAACCAGAACGATTATTATTTTGGATATGGTGGTTTTTTCCAAGATTATATTTAAAAATTGCACATAAAACAGGATTAAAAGAATAAGTATGCATCATTTTTTATCAGGAATACAACAAGTTGGAATTGGAGTTAAGAATGCTACTGAAGCCATGCATTTGTATAAGGCTTTATTTGGTATGGATGTGCTTATTTTTGATGATGTTGCACCAGCAAGTCTAATGACACTATATACAGGTAAAACCATATTTAATAGACGAGCCATTTTAACTATGAATTTAAAAGGTGGAGGTGGTTTTGAAATATGGCAATTTTTAGATAGGGAGCCTTTAAATGGAGGTTTCTATTCACTAGGGGATATAGGGATTTATGCAGCCATATTAAAATCAAATGATTTACAAGTTTCTTACAAAAGATTGCAAAAAATACCAGGCATTCAGGTTTCAGAAATTAAATCTGAAAAACAACAACCTGATTATTTTTGGTTACAAGATAATTATGGGAATACATTTAAAATACTTGCCAGTACGAATTGGTTTTCTTCCAAAAAGTACGATTTAGGCGGTGTTGTAGGAGCTGTTTTTGGAGTTTCTAATATGGAAAAATCGTTGTTGTTTTACAGTAAAACCTTAGGTATTGATACCGTTTTGTATGATTATATGATAACTGAGGAAGGAAATACCTATAGAAAAGTGGGTTTGCATAAAAAAGCTACTGGTAAAGGAGCTTTTAATAAATTATTAGGAGATGTTACTATAGAATTAGTACAACTTTTAGAAAAAACACCAGCTACCATTTACAAAGACCGATTTTGGGGTGATTGTGGTTTTATTCATCTTTGTTTTGATGTTTTGGATATGGACGCTTTAAAAAAACATGCAGAAGAAAGTGAGTTTTATTTTACAGTTGATAGTCTCAATACCTTTGAAATGGATAATGCATCAGGGCGCTTTTGCTATGTAGAAGATCCAGATGGAACACTTATAGAGTTAGTAGAGACTCATAAAGTACCTATTTTAAAAAAATACGGTTGGTTTTTGGATTTAAGAAAAAGAAATAAGGAAAAGCCACTTCCTAATTGGATGATAAAAATGCTTGCTATAAGTAAAGTTAAATAGAACGATACCATTTGTAACAATAACCAGAAAACGGAATTGAAAATAACACTACAAGTCCTATTTTATAGTCAAAAATAATTCCGAATATCAATGTGAATAAAATAATAAATAAGGGGTAAGTCATTAGCAACATAGCAAATAATACAGAATCATAAAAAACAGTATGTTTTGTTTTTTCATAGACCCAATTTTTTATACTATTGTAAAACCACTTCTGAGTAATCCATCCTAAGAAAGCTGGAAGGCTCAATAGTATTTTTTGGAAGATTTTATTGGTATGGGAGGTAACTACTTGTAAGCTATGGTGATTTTTGTCTGTTATTAATTCTTTTTCGATACCTTTTTTAAGGTTTAAATTGAATTGGGAATAAAAATCAGTTTCTTTGGAGAATAAAATACGATTGGCTTCAAACTCCTCATTAAAGTGAACCCTTACATTTTTTGGAACGGTATTGAAAGAGGCATAATTAATAGTAGTAGGTTGAATTTTAATTCTGTAAATGCCTTCATCAAGTGCCATTAAAGCAAGTCTAGCGGTTCCTTTTTTTAAACTGCGTAACTTCCATTCATTGACACAAATTCCCTCAGAAAAAATAAGAATAGTTTCACCTTGTTTTAGTAGACCAATACAGTGATTAAAAGTAGCATCATTTTTTGCTAAATTACGCCGACCTTCGCTAATTCTATAGATGGGAATTAAATGGAGGGCTTTTAATAGCTTAGAAACAAACGGTCTTTTGAAAGCATCACCTCTTGCTAAAAAATAAATGGGTTTCGGATAAAAAACGGCAATTATAATGGCATCAAAAAAAGAATTAGGATGGTTTGATGCAATTATTTTTGGTTCATTCCAAGTGGTTTTTTTATCAAATTGTACACAAATATTCTTCGCGTAAAAGAATAATGCCAAACGAATAATTGGTTTTAAAAGGGTATACAAGATATTAATTTTTCCTAAAGTTATTTATGTCTAACGTCCAGTCATAACTGTTGTATGAAATAGAAGGGTCGTCTTTGTCTTCAATAATATTAAATTCTTTACAAATTCTTTTTACCCCTCTTTTATTGCCAAAATCATTTCTAAACCAGCTCATTAAAACAGGAACAAACAATTCGTCTTTCTCGCGAATGTATGTGGTGTTTTTTTCTAAATATTTTTTTGAAGATTCCTTCATTTCGTTTTCAATGTTATCTAAACTATAGGCAAAAACAGGAGGACAACTTTTTGCTCCACAATTTAAACTAAAATGAATGCGCCAATCTACTTTATCGACTCTAAATTTTTTTTCAAGACAACTCGGAAAAATTTTATGAAAGATACCCAAACCCCATTTTACACTAGAATGTCTTAAATAATCGTGTTCAATGTTGTCTAAGCTCACATTGTTTCCTGCTAATTTAAATCGTTTGGTACTAAAAAACGAACCTCTATTTTCATACAAACTAGGGTCTTTTCGTAAGGCATAAATAACAAAAGAATTATACAAATTAATGAAAAAGGTTTTCTTAGTTGCATCAGAATTCAATTGTTTTAGCAGTACCTCTTCGTCTACAGTTGCAATTTGATTGATATAATTTTCTACTTCTGAAGTTTGTTTCGATTGTATTGCTTCCACTAGTTTTGTTGAAATTGAGATGTAATTTTCATTTTGCGCATTTACAAACTGGAACAAGGAAACAAAAAATATTAAAAAAGCTTTTTTCATTGGAATTAAGTTTTAGTAAAGATAAAATACTTTCCCTTATTTTAGCTACTTAATGTGGAATATCTCTAATATGAAACCGTAGAAAATATTTAACGAGAATAGTTTTTGAAAATATAAATCCAAATTAACCGTGAAAGTTTGATGTTAAAAATGGATAAAGCTAAAATTACAATTCCAATTATGGGAAAAATCCGTAAATCAAATGTAGCTTTAAAAAAAGGTTTCGCTATAAAATACGTCACTAAAGCCTCAGCACAACCTAATGCATAATTCACAAACATCGCTCCAAAGAAGAAACCCGGTTCTTTTTCAAATTTAAAATTGCAATTGGGACAAGTAGTATTCATTTTGGGGAAACCAAACCCTAAATTAAATAATCCGTTTTTAAAAACTTTTCCTTTAGTACAATTCGGACATTTATTGCTGAAAAGGGTAATAATTGTGTTTGTCATTTTTTTTATTGCAAAATTAAACTCTTTTATATCTGTTTCTGTTTTGTATCTTCGCTAAAAAGTGCACAAAAAAGACATTTATGCGTTATCCCGTTTATAAAATTGAAAATTTTGAAGAAACCATTTTTAAAAATAAATTCTATGTAAATTCATTTGCCAACCATTTGAAAAAACATCGTTTTATTGAAGATTTACACCGTCATAATTTTTATTTATTAGTATTCTTTACTCATGGAAGTGGCGTACATTCTATAGACTTTAAAAAGTATACAATTCAAAAGGGAAGTTTGTTTTTTATGCAGCCTGGGCAAATGCATTCTTGGAAATTATCTGATGATATTGAAGGTTATATTGTTTTCTATACCAAAGAAATTTTTGATTTATATTTTAAAGGGAAAAGTATTGAAAGCTATGCTTTTTTTGAGTCTTTTCAAGATCATTCCGAAATGTTATTGTCAGATGAAAAAAGAAAACAATTGCAAGTCTATTTTAATTTGATGTTGGAAGAGAAAGAGCATCATTTCATCTACAAAAAAGATAAATTAATCAATCTGTTGGATACTATTCATATTGAAATAGCGAGATGGTATGAGCCTAAAAATGAGTATACCAATTCGAATTCTAATTTGAAATTAAAACAATTTGAAGGCCTGCTGGAAAAGCATTATAAAATTGAAAAAAGGCCTTCTTTTTATGCAGATAAAATGGCAATTACGTTGAAACACCTCAATAGAATTACTAAAGCGACTCTTGATAAAACAGTAACTGATATTATCGCAGAACGTTTGCTCCTAGAAGGGAAACGCTTGCTCGTTGAACGAAAGCTTTCTGTAAATCAAATCGCTGACGAATTAGGGTTTACTTCACCTAATTATTTTGTTAAATTGTTTAGAAAAAGAGAAGGAAGTACCACTAAAGAGTTTCTTCAAAGGATGAAAAGTCAAGTGTTGTAAACTTCTCCTCGATGTGGTTTCAAAGCATCTCTTACAAGAATCATATCTTTTTCTTCAACAACCATATAAGCTATAGCATGCATTTCATTTATAGAGGACCAACCGGTTATATTTATAGGTAACTTTTCAATTTGAATGTACTCTTTTAAATGAATTTCATGGTGTTCTGCTGTTTTTGCTGCAGCCATTCCTCTAAAATCCCAAATTAATTTTATTTTTCGCATGTTGAACCTCTTTCTAATAAATCAATATTCAAAGGTAGGTTTTTATTAAATTTGGAAAAACTTTGTCTTATGAAATATTTTCTTTTTTTAATTTTTGGAATGAATTTCTTATTTGCACAAGAATTAACTTTGGAACAAGCGAATCATTTAGCGAGCTTGCCTATTAAATGTTTGCAACAAGAATATCCTAATAAATTGAATCAATTGTTACAAGATGATTCAGAATTGGCTTCACCTAAAACGTTACATCCTTCTTTTTATGGTTGCTTTGATTGGCATTCTTCTGTACATGGTCATTGGAGTTTAGTATATTTATTGAATAATTTTAAAGATTTAGCACACAGGGAAGAAATTATTCAAAAGTTGCAAACCAACTTGTCAAAAGAGCATATCGAACAAGAAATGCTTTATTTTGCTAAGCCTCATGAAAAGTCTTTTGAAAGAACTTATGGTTGGAATTGGTTACTAAAATTACAATTAGAATTAGAACAAAGTAAAGAGCCATTTGCGAAACCCTTATCTGAAAATTTAAAACCACTAACCGATTTATTAATTGAAAGATACATCGATTTTTTGCCAAAGTTATTGTACCCCATTCGTGTAGGAACGCATTCTAACACTGCTTTTGGACTAACAAATGCTTGGGATTATGCTGTTTTTTCTAAAAACGAAGTATTCCAAAAAGTAATTAAAGAAAATGCCTTACGAATGTATGGTTCTGATGAAAATTGTCCGTTTACTTGGGAACCAAGTGGTACCGATTTTTTATCTCCTTGTATGGAAGAAATTGGATTAATGCAACGTATTTTAACTGAAAAAGAATTTTTACCTTGGTTAGAAAAATTTGCTCCTCATTTATGTAAAAAAGATTTTGAGTGGGAAACCGCTAAAGTTTCGGATAGAACCGATGGGCATTTAGTGCATTTAGATGGTTTGAATTTTAGTAGAGCTTGGAATTTATATGCTTTAATCCAACAGTATCCTAAAAAGTTTTTTTATCTAAAAAAGATTGCCGATGCGCATTTGCAGTTTTCATTACCTTCTGTAGTAGATGGAAATTATGAAGGAGAACATTGGTTGGCCTCTTTTGCCTTAAGAGCTTTTGAATCAAAAAAATAAGTTGTAATTCCTATAAAATGTTTATATTGTAACCTGAAAATAAATTTAAAAAACGCCCTATTTATGAAGCAAAAATACTTTTTTCTATGCTTAGGATTGTTATTCTTAAGTTCTCTTTTTTCCCAAAATAATTATCAAGTAAGTCAAATACCATATCAAACGTATTCTATTAACGGATCTCCTTTAACAACAAGTGATGATATATTGTCTGATTTTGTGCCTATAGGTTTTGATTTTACTTTTTTCGGAAACACATATGACCAATTTTTAGTGAGTACAAATGGTTATATAACTTTTGAAGGAGTTCCATATGGTTTTTCAGATTGGAATTTTAATACAACTATTCCGGATGTTAATTTCCCTGCTAAAAATGCAATTTTGGGTTGTTATCATGATTTATATAATATTAATAATCCGGATGGACAAATCATCTATTCCATAATAGGTACAGCTCCTTATAGAAAAATGGTAGTGTTGTTTACCAATCAACCTCATTTTAGTTGTACGACATTACAAAGTACCTTTCAGGTGATTATGTATGAAACCTATAATATGATAGATGTACAAATAGTAAATAAACCGCTCTGTGCTACATGGAATTCAGGAAGAACTGTTGTTGGTTTAATTAATACAGATGGGACTTTAGGTTTGGCTCCACCTGGTAGAAATACAGGTGCTTGGACAGCTGCACAAGAAGGGTATCGTTTTAAATTGCCTTTTGATTCTAATGTGTATTATTATACCATATGTGATGATGATACTGATGGTTTAGGTCTGTTTAATTTAGCAGTAGCTCAAAACGATATCAATGCAACAAACTCATCGAGTGTCTTATTCTTTGAAACTTACGCTGATGCTGAAAACAACACAAACCCGTTAAGTGATTTAAATTATGCAAATACACAATCACAACAAACAATTTATGCGTTTTCTGAAGGTGTTATTTATGATGTAAAACTTCAAGTTATTGATTGTTCAAATGATTTTGACGCAGATAGTGTGCCAACATCAAGTGAGGATTTAAATGGCGACGGAAATTTGGCAAATGATGATACTGATAATGATGGTATTCCAAATTTTGCTGATAATGATGATGATGGTGATACCGTTTTAACAGAATACGAATATGTTTTTGCAAGATCTAATCGTGGCATTACAAGTAGCTTATTAGACACGGATAACGATACAGTTCCAGATTACCTAGATGATGACGATGATGGGGATGGTGTTTTAACTAAGGACGAAGATTATAACCATAATTTTAATCCGATGGATGATGATATTAACACCAATTCAATTCCTGATTATCTAGACAATGCTGCAGTTTTGGGTACTCCTAATTTTGAAAACAATATTGGGTTTACTTTATATCCTAACCCTGCCTTTTCTGAAATTACAATTGAAAATAATAAAGGAGTTGGTATAAATGAAGCAACAATTGTTTCCATAAACGGGCAAGTATTGCAAAATATAACCACTACTGAAACTGTTTTGAAAATGGATGTTTCTGAATTGCAATCGGGTATTTATTTTGTAAAATTGAACACCAATGAAGGAATAGTTATTCAAAAATTTTTAAAAAATTAAGAATAGCGTAAATTAATTATGATGAGAGGTGGTTTCTGCCTCTCATTTTTTATTTTAAAACACTATTTTTGCAAAAAAAAATATAAAGATGAATTGGAGAGTAGTTCTATTAACGGTTGTTGTTGGATTAAATTTTAGTTGTAGTAATGATGATACTACTGAGAATGGTGAAACGGTTTCTTTATCAAAAACGATAAAAAAATATTCAGAAAAGGTATATTATAATCAACAGGTTGATTATCAGTTTACTGCTAATTTTAATTATTCAGAAGGTAAACTTGTTTCTATTTCTGATGCTCAGAATGTTCTTGAATTTTACTACAATTCAAATAAGATTAGCCAAATAAAAAAATATTCTAATAATCAATTGATGTCAATCAATTATTTAAATTACGAAGGATCCTTATTGACCTCAATTGTCAATGATTCTAATGATGAAAAGCAAATTTTGACATACAATAATGGTACTTTGTCTTTGGTAAAGAATCAACATTTAGAAAACTCAAATTGGATAACAGATTCTGAAAAACAATACATATTTCTTACGAATAATATTCAGCAAGTTATTACAGAGAATTATAGCTTTTCATCTTCCTATAAATCAACTTTTGAGTATGATGCAAAGAATAATCCAATGAAAATGATGAATCCTTATTTAAAGTTTATTCTTCAATATGAAACCTGTGATTTTATAAGTAGTAATAATATTTTAAAAAGATATTCCTATTCTGATGTGAACGCTTCTACCGGAACACTTTCGCATGAATATGAAATCACATATGATGTTGATAATTATCCAGTTTTAATTAAAAAATATAGTGTGAGTTCAACTCAACCAGTATTAATTTCTGAAGCTATAATAGAATACAATTAATGCCACGCGAATTTCAATTTCAAGTCTCTCCAGAAGTTGCAGCAAACGAAGTTTTGCTAACACATCATGTTGCTAAATTATTTCAAGTTTCTCCAAAACAGATTCAAAAGGTAATTGTGGTAAAACGCTCTATTGATGCCCGACAAAAATCGATTAAAATAAACATTAAAGCAAATGTGTTTTTGTTAGGTGAGCCATTTGTTGCGACCTCTATAGAATTACCAGATTATCCCAATGTGTCTCATGCACAAGAAGTAGTTGTTGTAGGTGCTGGACCAGCAGGTTTATTTGCAGCCTTACAATTAATAGAATTAGGGCTGAAGCCAATCGTCTTAGAAAGAGGAAAAGATGTGAGAGGACGAAGAAGAGATTTGAAAGCGATAAATGTAGATCATATTGTTAACGAAGATTCCAATTATTGTTTTGGTGAAGGTGGTGCAGGAACGTATTCCGATGGTAAATTATATACACGATCCAAAAAAAGAGGAGATGTTGAAAGAATTTTAAAACTTTTGGTTGGTTTTGGAGCTTCAGATGAAATTTTGATTGAAGCGCATCCTCATATTGGAACCAATAAATTGCCACAAATTATTCAAGACATTCGTGAAAAAATTCGTGCCAGTGGTGGTGAAGTTTTATTTGAAAAAAGGGTTACTGATATTGTGTTAAAAGGTAGTGAAGTTGCTGGGGTTGTTTTGAGTGATGGAAATACCCTCTCAACAAAAAAAATTATTTTAGCAACAGGGCATTCTGCAAGAGATATTTTTGAACTATTAGATAGGAAAAAAATATTCATTGAGGCAAAACCGTTTGCTCTAGGAGTTCGTGCAGAACATCCACAAGAGTTGATTGATAAAATACAATATTCATGCGATTTTAGAGGAGAATTTTTGCCACCTGCACCGTATTCAATTGTGAAACAAGTAGCAGGAAGAGGGATGTATTCTTTTTGTATGTGTCCTGGAGGAGTTATTGCACCTTGTGCCACAAGTCCAGGTGAAGTTGTAACGAATGGTTGGTCACCTTCAAAAAGGGATCAAGCTACCGCTAATTCTGGAATAGTAGTTGAATTGCGATTGGAGGATTTTAAACCTTTTGCAAAGTTTGGTGCTTTAGCAGGAATGGAATTTCAAAAAGCAATAGAACAAAAAGCTTGGCAAGTTGCAGGTAAATCACAAAAAGTACCTGCGCAACGAATGGTCGATTTTTCTCAAAAAAAGAGTTCTGCGGAAATTCCTAAAACTTCCTATGTTCCAGGAACTACTTCAGTCGAATTGGGAGAAGTATTTCCTTCGTTTTTAACCCAAACCATGCGAGAGGGTTTTGTGCAATTTGGAAAATCTATGAAAGGCTATTTTACAAATGAAGCAATTTTGCATGCACCAGAAAGTCGAACTTCCTCTCCTGTTAGAATTCCTCGTGATCCAATTACTTTGGAGCATTTAGAAATAAAAGGCCTTTATCCTTGTGGTGAAGGAGCAGGTTATGCAGGAGGAATTATTTCTGCAGCCATAGATGGTGAAAAATGTGCTATTAAAATTGCTGAAAGTTTAATTTAAAAATAAATGTCACTCCATAAAGGAGTGACATTTTATATGGTTATTGAAGGATAGATTTATATCTTTTTTATGCGTACGGCATTCATTCCTTTCATTCCTTTCTCTAATTCATAGGTAACTTTATTTCCTTCTTTTACCTCATCAAGTAGTCCTTTGATGTGAAAAAAGAATTTATTATCAGAGTCGATTTCTTTAATAAAACCAAAACCTTTTGAAGTATCATAAAAATCGATTATTCCTTTTTTTTCTTTGTCAACTTCTTCAGTTTCTTCTCTTTTTGGAATACTAATTTCAATACTTTCTACATCTGTAACTATTTTTTTGGAAGGATCGGGAGGTGTACTGGTTAAATAACCATTTTCATCTACATATACATATAAATCTTCACCAGATAATTTAGGATTGGCTTTTCTTGCCTCTTTTTTTTCTTGTTTTTCTTTTCGCTTTTTAGCACGAAGCTTTTCTTGCTCCTTTTTATTAAATGATTGTTGAGGTCTGCCCATTAATTAATTTATAATTTTAAGTGATTATTTAAGATGATAAAAATTTAAAAAAAACAATTATTATATCTTATAGTAGTACTTAAAACTATTTATGAGGTAAATAATGAAAAGAATTTAAAAAATTTCTAAGGAACAAATATACAATATTAATTGAAGAGAATGTTTGAATTTTATAAAATTGAATGTCAACTGTTTATTCTTTACTTAAGCTGAGAAATTACATTTAGCTATACAACTGTTAATGTTCTCATAAACTTTTAAAGACTTACATAAGCCAAAGTTTTTTTGTATTTTTGAGACATTAATCAATACTATGAGTGAAGAAAAAGTAATTTTAGTGGATACAAATGATGAAGCCATTGGTCTAATGGAAAAAATGGCAGCACATGAACAAGCGCTTTTACATAGAGCCTTTTCAGTATTTATTTTAAATGATAAAAATGAAGTAATGCTGCAACAAAGAGCAGCTCAAAAATACCATTCTCCTTTATTGTGGACAAACACCTGTTGTAGTCATCAGCGACCTGGTGAATCTAATATTTTAGCAGGTAAAAGGCGATTAATGGAAGAGATGGGTTTTGTTACCGATTTAAAAGAACTCTTTCACTTCATCTATAAAGCTCCTTTTGATAACGGTTTAACCGAACATGAATTAGATCATGTTATGATTGGAAGATATAATGAAGAACCATTTATCAATAAAGAAGAAGTTGAAGATTGGAAATGGATGAAAATAGAAGACATTAGAGAAGATATGGCTACTCATCCAGAACGCTATACGGTATGGTTTAAAATTATTTTTGATGAATTTTATCATTATCTAGAAAGTCATAAAATTTAATGACACAAATTTTCTAAAAGCAAATGAAAGTAACGGTTTCAAGAAAGGCACACTTTAATGCGGCCCATCGATTATATAGAAAAGATTGGTCAGAAGAAAAAAACAATCTGGTTTTTGGGAAATGTAATAATCCTAATTACCATGGTCATAATTACGAATTAATTGTAAGTGTAACCGGTCCCATCAATTCTGAAACAGGTTTTGTAATGGATGTGAAAATTTTATCGGATTTGATAAAAGAACATATAGAAGATGCTTTCGATCATAAAAATTTAAATTTAGATGTTCCAGATTTTGA
This sequence comes from Flavobacteriaceae bacterium, assembly GCA_002862755.1. Taxonomy (GTDB): domain Bacteria; phylum Bacteroidota; class Bacteroidia; order Flavobacteriales; family Flavobacteriaceae; genus Flavobacterium. The sequence continues at coordinate 109,279 of PKDY01000021.1, forward strand.
AGATTTAAATCCTACTGCAGAAAATATAGCTGTGGTAATTTGGAACAAATTAAGACCTTACATTGATACCAGTTTGGAAATGGAAGTGGTCTTATATGAGACGCCAAGAAATTTTGTAACCTATAAAGGCAATTAAAATGAGTTTAAAAGTAGGAGATAAAGTTCCAAATTTTAGTGCGAAAGATCAACATGGAAGCAATTTTATATGGGATGAACATTTAGGTAAACCAATAGTGCTTTATTTTTATCCAAAAGACGACACGCCAGGTTGTACAGCTCAAGCTTGCGGTTTTAGAGATGAATATGAAGATTTTAAAGAATTAGGTGCTGAAGTTATTGGTGTTAGTGGTGATTCTGAAAAAGCGCATACTAAATTCGCTCAAAAATATAAGTTGCCTTTTATATTATTGTCTGATCAAGATAAGACGGTAAGAAAACTATTTGGAGTTCCAACAAATTTATTAGGATTGCTACCTGGTAGGGTAACGTATATTATTAATGCTGAAGGGATCTTAGAGTACATTTATAATAATATGTCGGCAAAAAATCATGTTTCAATTGCAAAAGATAAGGTTAAAGAAATCTTTAAGGATTTTAAAAATAAATAGAATAAAATCTTTTTTTGCCTTTTAAGTTTCTATTTTTGCTTTTTAATTGGTTTATTTATGATTGGAACAAGAGAAATATTAATTTCTCAAGGAATTATCAAAAACGAGAAATGTAAAGTTTGTAATCAAGATACAAGTTTACTTGTTGATGTTTATCTAAAGTTTTTAATACTAAAAATTTTTGTTTTTCCATTAGAAAAAAGAACTGTTGTAGGTTGTACGCAATGTAAAAAAGGAGACCTTAAACCTTTTGAAATGACGAGTACTGCCAAAAATAAACTTTTTAAAATTAACGAAGAAACTAAAATACCTACTCGTTATTTTTCAGGATACATAATTCTTACTATTCTTGTTTTTTTAATAATGCTTTCAAAAATTAAGTAAATTGATATTTAACTTACGAGTTGTCTCAGTTTTTTTGTTGTTGAAATAAATAAGTTGAGCATTCGTCGAAATAAAATAAAATAAAACTACAATTCTTCAATATTTGTATCCAAAAAAATACATTATGAATCGTTTATATCCATTACTTTTTAAACCGATACTCAAAGAGCGAATTTGGGGTGGAACCAAATTAAAATCGTATTTAAATAAACCTATTTCTTCTGAAATTACAGGAGAGAGTTGGGAAATTTCTACGGTTCCAAACGACGTGAGTGTAGTGAGTAATGGAGCTTTAAAAGGGAAAAATATCAATGAGTTGATTGAATTGTTTTCTAAAGATTTTTTGGGTGAATCCGTAATAACTAGATTTGGAAATGAATTTCCATTGTTATTCAAGTTTATTGATGCCAAAGAAGATTTATCTATTCAACTGCATCCAAATGACTTTTTAGCTAAAAAAAGGCATAATTCTTTTGGTAAAACAGAAATGTGGTATGTAATGCAAGCCGATCCGAACTCACGCTTAGTTGTGGGATTTAAAGAGAATACAACCAAGCAAGAATATTTAAATCATTTGGAAAATAAAACGTTAGTTTCCATTTTAAATGAAGTACCTGTGAAAAAGGGAGATGTCTTTTTTTTAGAAACTGGAACCATTCACGCTATTGGAGCTGGTGTTGTTATTGCTGAAATTCAACAAACAAGTGATGTAACCTATCGCATTTATGATTGGGATAGGGTTGATGTAAATGGTAATGGTAGAGAATTGCATACTGATTTAGCTTTAGATGCCATTACTTTTGAAAAAACGAATTCAAAAATAAATTTTCAAACCCTTAAAAATACTTCAAAAGAAGTCGTTGATTGTGCTTACTTTAAAACGAGTATAATTCCTTTGGATGGAACTTACAATTGGTACAAAAAACAGGATGCATTTACAGTTTTAATGTGTACGGAAGGGAAATTGGATTTGTTTTTTGAAGAAGAATGCTTCATTTTGCAAGCGGGAAATACGATTTTAATACCAGCTGTAATTGATAATTTAATTTTTAAAGGAAATGCTACGCTGTTAGAAATTTCTATTTAATTAAATATCATAAGAATATATTCCTTAATTTTGCTTCAAATTTTAAATAAATACAAAATGGCAAGCGTTAAAAACTTGAAGAAAGAAATCAACTACGTTTTAGGAGATTTAGTAAATATTGTGTATGTGTGGGAAATGACTAATGGTGGAAAACCTACTGAAACTACAGATGCTATTATTGATGAAATCTACGATAACTATGATGCATTGGTTACCAAAATCAATAAAAAAGATGTTGAAAATAAAAAAGCGCATTTTAAGCAAATTCGTAAAGAATACGAAGATACTGCAAATCAAATAGTTGAAAAAATCAACAAATTGAATTAAAAAAAATAGTAAAAAAAAGCGGATTTTTCTTTGCAAATATAAAAATCAAAATTATATTTGCACCGCAATAAAGGAAACAGGTAGCTTGCTTTAGTGAGTGTTTCCTTAAGAGTTGCCGGTGTAGCTCAGCTGGCTAGAGCAGCTGATTTGTAATCAGCAGGTCGTGGGTTCGAGTCCCTCCATCGGCTCAAAAAAGGAAAGTATTTGCTTTCCTTTTTTTATTGCTTTCCTTTTTTACATAAACTTCATTTATATTTTATTTAACATTGAATTGTACAAATAATCTTATTTTTAGAAATAATTTTTTCTTGAAAATAAATAAGTATTACTGCATTAACTATTTAGATAAATTATTAATTAAAAATTATTAAAATGAAAAAAAACATTTTAAGTTTAAAAGGAGTTTCTTTACTAACAAAGAAACAGCAAAAAAACATTGTAGGTGGTGCAGATTTTGTAGTTTATGATCCAAATGATCCTTGTCAAAACTGGACAGAAGTAGTACCTACAGGTTGCCCATGTAGTGAAAATTTTAGTTGTAGTAGTGTATATTATCAAGATGCTGAAAACAATACAAGGTATAGAGAAGGTATTTGCAGGAATGGCAGATGTTCTTAAATAAACTTTTACTATAAATATATTTAAATCGGTGTATTTTGCATCGATTTTTTATTTGAATACATATGATTTTATTATTCTTCCAGCCAATCTCTAAATAATTTAGTTTGACTCTGACTGGTTACTAGATGCTTTTCCTGTCCTAATAATTTTATAGCTAAGCTATTTTTAGAATATTTTTCAATTTTTTGAATGTGTTTTTTGTGTACTATTTCACTTCTGTTAATTCTAAAAAATGATTCAGGTTCAAGTAGTAGTTCAATATCTTTTAATGTGTTTTGGTTTAATAGATGTTTTTTAGAAAAAATATCGATTGCAAATACAACTCCTTCTTCAGCTCTAAAAAAAACAATGTTTTCAGTTTCTATAAAATATATTTCTTTGGGTGTATTTATTGTGAAACGTTTTTTAGTAGTAGTTTTTTCTATTGGATTTTTTAAAAGTTGGTCTAGTTTGTTTAGGATAGTATGATTCGTAACTGCTGTTTTTCGCAATAATAAAAACTTATCCCAAGCCTTTTTAAAGCGTTCAAATGAAAATGGTTTTAAAAGATATTCGATACCATTGGTTTCAAATGCATCCATTAAGTATTGATTGTAAGCAGTAGTAAATATAATAGGGCATGTTACTTTATTTTTGGAATAAATTTCAAATGCATTGCCGTCTAATAGTTCAATATCTGATATGATTAAATCAAGTTCAGGTTTTGCTGTTAAGAAGATGTTAGCTTCTTCAATCGTACTAATTTCGGTAATAATAGTAATCGGTACATTTAAATCATCTAAAAAGCGTTTGATTTTTTTTCGTGCAGGAATTTCATCTTCAATAATGACTATTTTCATAAGTAAATTCATTTGAAATTATAGGTAATATAATTGTGAACTGGTTTGAAGTCTCAGTTATTAGTATTTTTTGTTTGGAAAGCAATGCATATTGTTCTTTTAAATTTTGCAAACCTTTACCAGAATGTAGATTTAAGTTTTGCTTCTTTTTTACATTGTTTGATACAATGATAGCGTCATTTATTTGAATCGTTATTTGAATGGGATTTTTTTCGGTTCCTAAATTATGTTTAATAACGTTCTCCAAAAGTAATTGAATGGCTAAAGGAGGAATATATTTATTAATAGCTTTTTTGTTCTCTTCTACTGATAATAAAAAGGCGTTTCCGTATTTGTGCTCTATGATTGAAAAATACTTATGAATGAAGTTAAGTTCGTCTTCTATTTTTACGACTTTTTTAGGGTTAACATCTAATACATATCTGTAAATCTCTGCAAAATCATTTAAAAAATCGGATGCTTTTATTTTGTCTTCTTCTATAAGTTGATCCAGTATGTTTAAGTTGTTAAATAGAAAATGAGGGTTAAGCTGTGTTTTTAATTGATTCATTTTATTCTCTGAGAGTGCTAAACTGTATTTTGCTAACTCATTTTGATATTTTTTATTTTTGAGATGATAATAGTAGGCTAAAAAAAAACTTCCGTAAATAAAAGCATCTATAAGGTTAGAAACTAAAGCGTTTGTGAATGTTTTTAAATTGAAATTGCGTTCTATATTGTCAAATGAAAAGGCAATAATAAAGCCTGAAATTTTTAAAATGAATAAGTAAATTAGTATTGAGGTACTAAAAATTTTTAATGCTTCTGGAATACTAAAATAAGTGCTCTTTTGCCATCTTTTTATAAGGATAAGCATGATGTAAAAGAACAAACCAGAACTTAGAAAAGTCATTATTGCTGCTTCTGGAGTAAAAAGGTACCAACTTATTTTTTGACGAATTAAAAAGCGAATTTGAATCGAATGTGCATAACCAAATAAAAATATAAAAAGTAAAAAATTTTTATGTTGTTTTATTTTTTTAAAAAATTGCATGGACAATGATTTCATGAATTACAAAAATAGCGCTATTTATTAGATAGCGCCATCTTACTTTGAGTTTCTTTATTCTTTATTAGGGAAGGAAGCTATTACCTTTCCATTATCGTCAAAAAAATCCAATTTGGCATTGTTGTTTTTGTCCACGTAAAACATGGCTTTTGGCATCCCTTTGTTGTCAAAAAGAAATAATCCATTATTTTCACTTCTAGTTTTACCAAGCATAACACGTGGAGTTACACCGATTAAACCCTTTTCTTGGTATTCTTTATATTTTTCTTGCATTAATTTGGGGTCTTGTTTTTTAAGAAGATCTAATTCTTTCATGATTTCCGCATTTTGTTTTTGAGTTTCTTGTGCAGGTCTATCATTAAAAACTAAACTAGTGCTTACATAACGTTTGTCTCCTTTTTGATAATCTTGATTTAATAGTTGCATTACTTGGTCGCCATCATATTGATCATAGGTTAAAGAAAGGCCAGAGCTGTGACCCTCTTCAGTTTTGGCTCCGTCATATATAAAACCTCCACATTCAATGCCATCTTCATTAAAAAATAACATTCCGGAACGTTTTTTTCGAGTTTCATTTGTTGTTCTGCCATTAATAATAGTATTGCCATTTGGAAACTTCTCTACATTGGTAAGAATCATTTTAACAGTACCATCTTTTTCTACGATGTTAATGCGCTCTACGTCTATTTCTGTAAATTTTTGATTGCCACTTTTTTTAAATGCAGTAGTTGCTAAAACAAGTGTCCCTATGGCTGTAGCTAATGCAAAAGTTCTTAAAAATACTAGTTCTTTTTTCATTCTGATTTTGTTTTGAGTTATATTTTTTTCTTTCCACAAAACTATAATGAAGCTCATTTTACTGCAATCTAAAAATAATGAGCTAAGGAAAAATAAGAATGAACTAAGGGAATTTTAAGATAAGTTAAATTTTCTTGAATTTAATTTACGCACGATATTTTTACATGATTAAATAGATCAAATTAGATTTATTTTCTATTATAATTTTTTTTAAGTGTTTTTTTTAGTTTTATTATCTAATATTTTTTAAAAAATAGAATAATTTATAAATTTTGCTAAAACAATTTATAAATTGTTTTAGCGATGGTTTTATTGGGTAGGAATGAGTGTATACTTTTGCTTCAATTTTAGGTCTATTTCTATTTACTAAGATTTGGCATTACAGTTTAATATGTAATAGATTGTAGATGAAAAACAAACAAACAAACACAAACTATGATGAAAAATTATTATGCACTAGCGGTATTGCTTTTTGTATTGCAATATATAAATGGACAAACAAATATTGTTACTTATGCAGGTAATAATGGTAGAGAAACTTTTTATGATGTGATGCAGCTTAGCGATGGAACTTTTCTGGTTTCTGGTTATGCTTCAGATTTAAATTGGATAAATAATACTGTACCTAAAACGCAATTGACATATACTGCTGCCATTCCAAATGCTCAAGGAACGAATAAATTTGGTTTTATACTTCAACTATCTCAAGACATGCAAACTATTCTTAATGTTGTTCATTTTCCTCAAGGTGCTGTTGAAGATATCCGATTTATGAAAACCAATAGTTTGCCTTATACTCAAACGGGTGAATTGTTTATTAGTTGTAATACATCTGATTCAGTAGCTAATGGAGGTGGATATATTATTGCAAAATTAAACCATAATTTTATTTCGGGTTTGCCTACTGCGTGTACTTGGATACGTACAGTACAAGCTCAAACTGGGCCTAAAGAATATCATCCATGGGATGTTACAAGTAATGGAGAAGTATATTATATTAGCGGTGAAGCCTATGGTTACAACTGGAGCGCTGTATATTGTTTAAATACAAATGGTCAATTAAAAGTAGTGCCAAATTGGCGTACACATTGGTTAACAAATGGTTCAGAATGGAAAGGTACACCTGCTTCGGCTAACCCATTGGGCGGTATTGCTGCAGTTGCTTATAGTGGAATTGTGTTAAAAATTTGGGGAAGGTGTGATTTACGTTCGTGGACAAATACCGATTATAATGCCATTATTTCAGACGGAAATGGGGGAACTAAAAAAGGGAAATGGCCTTTAGATGTTTTGTTTAATTCTCCTTGCGACCCTAATAATCCTACTGCGGTTAGTCCTGGTTATACAGGATATGCGGCAGCAGCTGGTAGTCCTGTTTATGGAGGCGAATCAATTTGTGTTGATAAAAGAACAAATGAGTTATATATTGGATTAAATTTTAAAAGCGTGCTTCCTGGTGGTCAACCCGATTTTGAGCCAGCTGTAATTGCAATGGATGCAACTGGTAATTTAAAATGGTGGAGTCGATTGTATCATGAAATTACACCTTCAGGAAATACAGTTAATTCCTCTCCAGATCAGTATATAGATGCTTTAGCGATAGATTATACGAATAATAAACTGGTGGTAGGAGCTAGGTGTCATGGAAATAATTCTGAAAATTTTTGGGAAGGAAATACAATAAATAGTAATCCTTCTGCATTTGGTTTTCAAAATAATTTTACTGGAGGAAATGGAAATATTCATATTTCTTGGTTAGGAAAACTTAACTTAAATAATGGAATGCTTACTAATGCAACTTTTATGGCAGAATTAGCTGAAGGAACAGGTTCATTAGGTACTCCACATACAGACCCAAATTTAGATGGATGGCCTAATCCAAATTCGGGTTGGCCCAATGTGAATACTACAAGAATGGCAAAGAATGGGTTGAAAGTAGCTAGTAATGGAGATGTGTGTGTGCTTGGCATTGGTAGAAGAACGATCACTACAGCAAATGCGTATCAAAAAATGATAAAGCCCTCTCAAGGAAAGAGTGCATGGAATAGTTTTGTTAGGGTTTACGATTCTCAGTTTCATGTACCAAAATACTCTTCTTTAATTGTTGGTCAATGGAATACTACAACAGAAACAGGTGGAGATAACACAGAAATTTTTGGTGTATATAAAACAAATTTAGGTGTAGTATGTGTGGGAAGACAAAAGGCAAATTCGATTAATGTAGCTATAGGGAATAACTTGCCAGTTACCAATGTAACACCTTGGGGAAGTTCAACTCCTTCTGGTGAAAGTGCCATTTTGGTATATTATCAAGCAAGCAATTTAATGGATAGCAATGATTTTTTAAATCAACCTCTATTTACTAAAAATGACAGTCAAAATAATATATCGATTTACCCAAATCCGTCTAAAGGAATTTTTATTATTCAAACTTCTGAAAAAATAAACAAGATTAAGATTACCTCTTTTATTGGACAAACTATTTTTGAGAAAACCATTGATGACGAGATTTACAATAATTTCATAGACATTAGTCACCATCCAAAAGGAGTTTACTTTATTTCAATTACGGATAGCCTACAAAAAACAACGACACAAAAAATAGTAATTCAATAAAGATACTTCCAAAAATGCAATCAATAGGTTTACTTGATAAATAAGGAATTGCATAAAAACAACAATTCAATTCACACGTATTTATTTATTATTTGTTACCGAGGCCAAATACAAAGCATAGGAATATGTTATGGTTTGGTTAAGGGTGCTATATGTTAAAAATAAATCAAACTCTAAATATTTAAAAATGAAAAAAAAGACTCAAAAGTTTAAATCATTTGCTTCTAAGCAAAACACTTTTACATTAGCAACATTTATGTTATATGTAGCAATTATTCTCTTTTGTATAAAAGGCAATGCACAAACCTTAATTTTTAAAAATGGATTTGAGGGTACTACTCGCATTGAACAGAGAACGGTTACACATGAAAAAATAAAAGGTTCTGATAATTCTAATGATCCAAGTGACTGGGAAACAGATTTGGTAAACAACCCTTATTTTGGGTATGGTGAAATTGTGTATGAACAAGGTGACGCGACACAAAGAAAAGCAGAAATTGTTGTTGATCCTGCTAATGCTAATAATAAAGCGTTGCGCTTTCGAATTAGAGATCAACATATTCTAATGAGTTCTGGTGAAAGAAAGGCTAGAATACAATATGATTTACAAAATAAAAATGCAGCACCTCCTGGAGGGTATATCAAACAGTATTATCAAAAAAATCGTATTTATTTTTCTCCTGATTTTAAAATATTAGAAGATTCTCCCACAGATTTTGGTTGGTTTATCATGCAAGAATTTTGGAATGATCCACAGTTTAATGTTCCCGGTGGGCAACAACGTAAAGAAACTAGAGTAGATTTTGAAGTAACAAGATTAAGACATGTAGCAGGAGAAAAGTTACGATTTGGAGCTAAGTTTAGAGATCCTGTAAATATCTATCCAGCAACATGGGAATATGTGAACCCCAATTTTGAGATTCCATTAGGAAAATGGATTACGCAAGAAATTTATATTAAAGAAGGCGATGATCGTACAGGTAGAATTTATATGGCAGTTACTGTTGATGGCCAAAAAACTGTAATTGTAGATCGTATCGGTAGAACAGTAGGAGTGGCTACGAATAGTTATACTCCAGATGGTCAAACTTCATGGAATCCGATGAAAATTTATATGGAAGGCAAAGTAGCTCGATTATTTAAAGATAAAGGTAAAATATTAGATGTATATTGGGATGATCTTGAAATTTGGTTCGATAGAACACCAGAAAGTAGTATTGGGCTTACTGCTCCATCAAGATTTATAACCTCTAATGTTCAAGCAACACAAGCTACTTTAAATTGGGTTGACAATTCAAATAATGAAACTCAATTTGTATTAGAAAGAAGAAATGTAACCGCTGGTGAAGATTATTCTTTGGTTCAAAACCTTCCTGCAAATACGACTACTTTTACTGATTTTAATTTGTTGGCGGGTAACACATATAATTATAGATTGTCTGCTAAAAATAGTAATAATCAATCCTCTTATGTTTATTTAAGTAATTCTTTAGTTACACCAAATGTCCCTATTTTGCCTCCTTCATCCTTTACAGCTTCTAATATTCAAACCACACAAGCAACCTTACAATGGATAGATAATGCAACGAATGAAACTCAGTATGTTATCGAAAGAAGATCAATTACTGATGATGAAGATTATACTTTGGTACAAGTCTTAGCAGCAAATGTAACTTCATTTGTGGACACCGCTTTGTTGCCATCTAAAAATTACAGGTATCGATTAGTTGCGAAAAACAATGTTACACAATCCACATATGTTTATCTAGATGTAACAACACCATCAATAGTAGTTGCATCTTCAGGTTTAAATGTTACAGCAATTCAAGAAACTCAGGCTACTTTGCGATGGATTGATAATTCTAATAATGAAACGGCTTTTGTGATTGATAGACGTTCAGTTACAGATGGAGGCGATTATACTTATTTGAGTACAGTAAATGCCAATACCACTTCTTTTACAGATGCTACATTGATGCCAAATAAAGAATACCGTTACCGCTTATCTGCCAAGAATGGAAATGTAGTTTCAGGTTTTTCTTATTCAGCAGTTTTCAAGACAATCGAATTAAATGGTACAGGTTTACAAGCAACGTATTATAATAATATGGATTTTACAGGAACATCAATCACAAGAATTGATCCTACAATAAATTTTAATTGGGGAAATGGTTCTCCATCAACTAGTATTCAAGCCGATACTTTTTCAGCAAGTTGGATTGGACAAGTAAAGCCAAAAACAACAGGAACCTATACTTTTTATACCAATAGTGACGACGGTGTTCGTTTATGGGTAAATGGTATTTTATTAATCAATAAATGGAATAACCAAGCAACTACAGAATATTCTGGTACCATCCAATTGAATGGAGGTCAAAAATATGATATCGCTTTAGAATACTTTGATAATACAAGAGGAGCTGTTGTACAATTGAGTTGGTCAAGTATTGGTTTGCCAAAAGAAATAATACCTCAATCTGCATTGTATCCGTCTACTGGGGTTGCTAATAAAGTAGTTAATACAGTAAATTCTACTACAATAGTAAAAGAAATTTCAGAATCAAATCCTAGCTTCTTAGTTTACCCAAATCCTGCAAAAGATATTTTATATTTTGATTTAGAGACTATTAATGAAAGTAGTATTGTTGCAGAATTAGTTTCTTCTGAAAATAAAGTTGTCAAAACAGTTTCGTATACAGCATCAAAAGATAAACCAACTTATTCTTTAGATATTACCGGAATACCTGCCGGAATCTATTATTTAAAAATAAACAATGGATTACAAATAGTCATAAAAAAAATTATCATTGATTAATATAGTTTGTTAGTTTGTATTGAATAACTTATTTTTAATGATACAAAAGGATTCTACTTTTTAAGTGGAATCCTTTTACTTTTAAAACATACCATTTTCATTAATCATATCTTTTGGAACGGGTTGCCCAAAATCCCAAAGTTCTACAATTTTATTTCCATTAAATCTGAAAATATGCATAACAGCTAATTCCAAATTGTTTGGTTGTAATTGAATGCGAGAATGTACAGCAACCAAATGCTCATCCTCTAAAATGCGTTGTATTTCAAAAATTTTATTCGGATTTTGAATTGCATTTTCTTCCATAGCAAGCATTAAGGTGTTTCGATCTCCTTTAAAATAGGCATTGTGATGGATAAAATCAGGAGCCACATATAATTCAAAAGCTTCTCTAGATTGCCCTTTAGCAGAAAGATGTAAAAAATGAGTAACAATTTCTTTTTTGGTCATGTGATACAATAAAATACAGGGAAGTCAAATGAAAATAATGTTTGTCTTCAGTTAACTTCCTTATTTGTGTTATTATTCTGTAGATTTCCTTTTTAAGATGAAAGAACTAATTAACGTCACAAGTATGCCAACAGGTAAAATTTCTGTATACGTTATCATGGCGTTAAAAAGGGGATTTTTATACATCGAAGAAAACTCTTCCATTTCTTTTGTTTTTTGTTCTATTTCTGTCAAACTAGCGCCACTTTGTTTTAAACCGTTTATCATGTGTTCGGCATATTTTTCAGTAAAATCGGGTACAAAATAAAAATAGTTAATCAACCAGCTCACCACATACATAGTAGAAGCAATTAATACGATAATACTACCAATCTTAAATGCTTTACCAAAGCTGATTACACCTTGGTTGTATTTGTCTCTGTAATTTTTAATACCCACATAGACCATTGAAAAAGCAATAAGCATAGAGGAGTAGCCAATAAGCATTCCCTTTTCAAAATCGAAAGAGGTACAATTAGAAGTAATGATAAGCATAGGTATTGAAACTACAATACCAGCTATTAGTCCGAAGATAAGAATGTTTTTTTTCATTTTAGAAATCATTTATAACCACAAATGTGAAAATTAACCGCTTTTTTTTACTCATACTTTAGTACATTTTTGCGTTTTATCATGAATTTAGTACTAAAGTAGGATTCGATTAAGGTATGATTTGTAAACGTTTTGCTTTTTCAATGGCTTGCGTTCTTCTTTTTACATCTAATTTTTCAAAAATATTTTGATTGTGAGTTTTTACTGTACTTAAGGAAATAAAAATGCTATTCGCAATCTCTTGATTGCTATTTCCTTGGGCCATTAAATCAAGTATTTCTAATTCTCTTGCACTTAATTCTAATTGTTCAATTAGAGCTTGATTTCTTATAAAATCTTCCTCTTTAGAGATAAAAACTTCTTTTTCTACAATAATGGTTTTCGTTTTGGGTTTAGAAAGTTTTAAAGCTAGCCATATTCCTAATGCTGTAAAAAGAACTGCAATGGAGCCAATATAGATTTCCAAAGAATGATCAAATAAAATATAACGAAGTTCTAACCATTTCAGAAAAAAAAGCAAAACAAATAAACTTATGCCATATAGAATAGCTGTTTTGTAATTTCTGAACCATTTCATTATAGAAAGCATGTTTTTAGATCTACTTATGTTAGCTAAAGATATGAAAATTTTTTTTGGATAATTATTCCAAAGCCTGTTTCAAATCGGAAAGTAAATCATCTATATGTTCAATTCCTATTGATAGGCGTATTAAGTTCTCTGGGCTAATAGGATTGGTACCTTCAACACTTCTTCGGTGTTCTACCAAACTTTCCACACCTCCTAAAGAGGTAGCGTGTTTGAAAATGTGTAATTTATTGGTAAACGCTAAGGCATTTTCTTGGTTTCCTTTAACCAAAATGGAGACTATAGTACCAAAACCATTTTGCATTTGCTTTTTGGCAATATGATGATTTTCATGTGTAGGTAAACCTGGAAAAAACACTTTCTCAATGGAAGGATGTGTGATTAAGAAATTTGCGACTGCAATAGCATTTTCAGACTGTGCTTTAAAACGTAAAGGAAATGTAGCTAAACTTCTGTTGAGTAACCAGCAATCGAATGGAGATGGAACAGCACCTGCCATTTTTTGATAAGTTCGAATGCTTTGGCTCAATTCATCTTCTTTGTTAGTTAAGACAACACCTCCTAAAATGTCGGAATGACCGCTAAAAAATTTAGTAGAGGAATACATGACGTAATCAATACCAATTTGAATTGTTTTTTGAGATAAAGGTGTTGCAAAAGTATTATCGCAAACGGTTAGAATATTATTCTTCTTAGCAATTGAAATGACAGCTTCTAGGTCAGTTATTTTTAATTGTGGGTTTGATGGTGTTTCAATCCAAATTAATTTCGTGTTGGATTGTATGGCTTTTTCAACATGTGTAGCTTCGGTCATATCAATCCTATCTGCACTTACATTCCAACGTTTAAAGAAGTTATCCAATAATTGACGGGTTCCGTGATAACAATCATCAGGAATAATAATATGACAATTGGGTTCTAGTAAGGTGTCAAATAAGGCATTTATTGCTGCCATACCTGAAGCAAAGGCAATAGCTGTTTTTGCTCCTTCAATATGTGCCATTTTTTGTTCTACAGCAATTCTGTTAGGGTTTTCACCACGAGTATAAATATATTCTCCTGTGGTTCCGTCTTCATTTCGTTCAAACGTGGTCGAAAGATGTATAGGTTGAATAATGTCTTTATTCTTTCCTTTGGTTTCACCAGCATGAACGGCTAATGTTTGAATATGCTGTTTTTTCATAGGTATGAAATAGATTAAAAAATTACTGAAAAATACCTAAAAACAAATGAATTTCAAAAAGAAAACTTATTCTTTATTGGATAAAGTTTCTTTTTTTGTATCATAAATATGTTTTCTAAGAATTTTTCCATATTTCGAAGCAGCAACTTCTCTGCTCATGTGCTTAGCGATTGTATCTAAATAAGCCACATTGATGTCGGGAATTTCTGTTAATGCAAGATAAGGAGCAATTTCATATTCTCCATGAGTACTCGCAAAATTAGCTGTATAACGATATTTTCTTTTAACTAATCTTCCAAAAGCTTCTTCAATACTATCTGCTCTTTGTTGGTTGAAATTAGTACTGTTCTCGATTCTCTTTTCAATAATGGCTAAATTTTCGTCATTAAATTTAGATTTGAAACTATTAAACTCATCAAAAAGTTCTTGATTTTTTGAACCTGTAATTTTAGCAGCTGCATAGAACTCTTTTAGCGAAGTTTCAATATTCATTTCACCTGGTTCCGCAAAAAAAACTAAATTATTATCAATAGAATTGGTTTGACCTCTGTCTAAAAACAAATAGAATACTTCTGGATTTTTTAATGGAAAAGTGGTCTCGAAGTGAGAATTTCCTTTAATGATAATACTATCGATTGCTACCAAAGTGGTATCTTCAAATTTTTTAATATATAATTTGCCTTGACTTAATCCTTTTACATTTCCTGTTAAGTGTAAATTTTCTTTTGGAGCCTCATTATCATTACAAGCTATTAAACTTAGTAATGCAAATCCAAGAAGTAGTCCTTTTTTCATTTAGTCTTCTATTTTAAATCTTTTCGCAAAGATGCTATAAATTGAGTTAACTTCAAAAAAAAATCCTCAAAATAGAAGCTACTTTGAGGATTGAATTTTTATATGAAAAGATTAGCCTTTTAACCAAGCTTCTCTAACTGTTTTTTTAGAGTCATCTGTAGCTTGATATCCTTGGCGTTTTTCTTTTGGCATCACAATAGTTCCTTTAATTTCTTGTTCTGCACCGTCTCTTTTTATTTTTAGTGTAATAGGTTCGCCATCTTTCCAACCCATGCTTCCTATGACTAAATCATAAATATTATCTAAGTTATAATTGGTGCCATTAACTGCTAAAATTTTATCGCCTCCTTTTAATCCTAAATTGGTCATGAATGCATTTAATTCTACACTTGGAATAATCATAATTTCTTTTGTCGATTGATCGATAGTAATATAAGGAATTTGCCCACCTTTTAAGAAAGGATTTCCTTCTACTTCAATTTCAGCAGGAGTTACTCCCATTTTTGCAAAATATTCATCATATGGGATTGGAGTTTCACCAGCCACATATTTATTTAAGAAGTCACCAACAGCTGGATAGGTGAATTTAGTGATAGTACCAAATAATTCTTCATCTTTAAATGCTTTTTTCGTTCCAAATTCATTTGATAAATCTTGCATTAAATTCAGAATACCTTTTTGACCATTACTGTTTTCTCTAATTAAAATGTCGACACACATTGCAATTAAAGCTCCTTTTTGGTATACATTAATATATTGGTCTTTATAAGGTTCATTTAAAACGTTTTTACTCATTTTAGTAAAACTCATTTTGTCATTCATTCTTTTAGATTGTTGAATTTTATCAGACATTCTTTCATAAAATTCAGTTTCATCAATCAAACCTTGGTTTACTTGGAATAAATTTGCGAAATATTCAGTCACTCCTTCATACATCCATAAATGTTCCGACATTTGAGGGTCATTAAAATCGAAATATTGTATTTCGTTAGAATGAACGGTTAATGGTGTTACAATGTGGAAAAATTCATGAGAGACAATGTCTTTCAATTGCTCTCTTAATTGTTCTAATTCCATTCTTTCTGGCATAACAACTGTAGTAGAAGTTGGATGTTCTAAAGCTCCAAAACCTTTAGCATCATTTTCCATTGTAGAAAGATACAGTAAGATGGCATATTTTTTAGTTGCATTGAATTTACCTAAAAATTTCTTTTGCGCGGTCATCATTGCTTCCATGTTAGGAGTAATATCTTTTGCAGTATATTTTCCTGTTGGTGAATAAACACTAATGATAATTTCCATATCATCTACCATAAAAGTGGTAATGTCTGGTTTAGAATACATTAATGGCATTTCCACTAAAGTTGCATATTTTGAACTTTGAAAAACGTCCTTACTTTTTGAAGCATCTAAATCAACCATAGCTGAAACACCTAAAAGATTTTCTGGATGTGTGATGGTTAGCGTATAAGGAGTTTCTGTTTTTCCTTCAAAGTATCCTACAAAACCATGGGTGTTTAACATAAAATTTTCACCTGCTTTAATATTCGTTCCAGCTGGAGAAAATACATCTTCACTTTGTCCAAAACCTCCACCACCTTCAGTATCAAAAGAGTCGTTAACTAGGTATGTTACTTTTGCTAATTTTTTAGCCTCCTCAATTTTATAAGAGTTTTTATCTAATTTGGTAACTCGTAAACCATTTCCTGAAGCATCTAAAGCTTTAAAGTCTTCAATGAATCTTCCATAATCATCCTCTGAATAAGTTCCAGGAACAGTTTTTGGTATGAAAAAAGTTGTACTTTCTGATGTAAAGGTAGGTGCATCAATTGATACCATTACTTTATCATCTTTTACATTTACTAGGTCGATAGCAACATTAACTTCGTCTTTTTTTGAAGATGTAGCACCTGGTTTACAGCTCCAAATAAAACTTGCTACTGCAAGGGTTAAAATTATTTTTTTCATTTAAATCGTTATTGATATTTTAATTTGACGTTAAAACAATGCAAATGTTACATTTTTTAATAAAAAAAGCTCTTCATTTAGGAAGAGCTTAACATTTTTAATCAAATTTATTTTTAAAGTAGTATTTACTATCTAAATCATCATCTTCAAGAGGGTCAAATTTTAAGGGTTTTGGTTTAGGTTTACTTGAAACAGCTTTCTTTTTCCAAATTTCAAAGTTATCTTTCGATAATTTTTTTCGCATTAATTCTGTAACTTCAGTTTCTGAAATTCCAAATTCTTCTTTTAAGACTTCAAAAGGTTTTTTTTCCTCTTGAGCCATGGTTACAACTCTTTCTAGTGTTTCGTTGTCCAATTCTGAAATCTTTCTTTTTTTCATCAGATGAAAAATTAATCTGTAAATGTATTAGTGTTATTTAGTTCAATATTACTAAAAAAAATGGTAAAAAAAATATATTCTTTCATTTTTAAAAATTTGTTAATATAAATATATCTTTCTTAGTTTTTTTTAAAAAATATTTAAATAATTGTTCTAAATGTTAAATTTATTCTGCTTCTCTTTGGGCTTGATGCTTTTGGTAACTGATGTTTGTAATAAATTTGACTCCCTTCTTTCATTACTAGAAGGCTTCCATTTGTGAGAATTATATTTTGTTTTATCTCTTTTTTTTCAATATGTTTCAGTTGGAAAACACGATCTTGCCCTAAACTCAAAGAAGCAATTGTTGGATTTCTTCCTAATTCTTTTTCATTATCTGAATGCCAACCATTACTATCATTTTCATCACGATATAAATTAAGGAGTACGGTTGTAAATGACAATTGGGTATGTTCTTCTATTTCGTTTTTCAAAAACATTAAAGTTGGGTTCCAAGCATGAGGTTGCATTACAATATTGGAATAGGAATACGGTTTGCCTTCATTTCCATATAAAGCAGTCAATCTGGGTTGTAAATGGCTTTTTCCGTAAATAGTTATGCTATCTTGTTTCCAAGGAGTTTCATCTAACAATTTTTGATAAATCATATTGGCTTTTTCTTGGGTAAGAAAATTGGGATAATACTCAAAAATGGCATCTGGTAAATCTAAAATGATTTTTTCATTTGGAAATAAATCTAACATACTCTAAAAATACTATTTTTTTTGGTTAAAAAAAATGATTTTAATTTTAGGTATAACAATAGGCCCAATACATCAGAAGAAGTTGGAAGGGAAGTCTAAGTAAACGAATCCATTTTGGTAGCCCTAAAGCAGCTTTATCGTTCTGATACATGTAAAGATTAGCTGGGAAAATTGCAATTAATAATAATATAATTCCCCAGGCTCCATAAAAAGAGGTGGTTCTAATGCAAACTAAAATTCCTAAAATAATTTCTATCCATCCACTTATTTGATTAATCAGTTTAGGGTCTTTAAAAAAAGGAGGAATTATTTTGATGTATAATTTAGGTTTTCTAAAATGATTGATACCTGCTAAAATATATACAAGTCCCATTAGATACTGATGCCAAGGTAAAGTCATGTTTTTATTTTGTAAGGTATAAAAAAATAAAGAATTATTTCGTTTTCTTGAAATTTATATTCATAATTACAATTGCTGCTATAATTAAGAGAATCCCTAGCCATTGTGTTAAAACTACTTCTTCGTTTAAAAGGAAAAAAGCCATTGAAACAGAAACGGGTAATTCCAAAGAAGAAACAATACTCCCTAAACCTAATCCTGTTTTTGGAAAACCACTATTCATTAATACGGGTGGAATAATGGTTCCGAATAATGCTAAAAGAATTCCGTATTTTCCAAAAATAGCTAAATTGAAAGCATCTGTTTGTGTATATAGAGCAAAGAATAACACAATAATTGCACCGCCAAAAAGCATGTATAAACTTCTTTGAACCGATGAAACACCTAATGCAATTTTATTTGCGGTAAACATGGTTGTAGTAAAGGATGCCGCTGCTAAAATTCCCCACATAAATCCAGCCCAATTAAAATCGATTTTACTAAATAATAAATTGGTTGCTAAAACGGTACCTAATAATACCACTAAAACCGCAAGTATTTTTTGTTTCGAAGGCGCTTTTTTATCTAAAAACCATTCGACAAGCACGCCCATCCAAACAGTTTGCATTAGCAATACAATTGCTATGGATACATTTATATATTTTACGCATAAATAATAGAAAATACTGGTAGCTCCCAAAGAAGTTCCTGCAAGCATTAAATTTTTTATATTTTTTGGTGTAGCCTTTACAATGGATTCTTTTTTTGTGGTCTTTTGGTACAAATTCATAATAAGCATTCCTAAAATACCATATATAAATTGAGCAGAAATTACTTCTGCAGTAGTAAACTTTTCAGCACTTTGATAGGCTAGTTTAACAATAGTAGCAAGCATACCATAACTTGTTGCTCCTAAGCCTACTAGAAAAACTCCTTTTATAATTTCATTCTTTGACATACACTTCATTTTTTAGGGGGCGCAAATATAAGCAAAGAATTAATTTTTTAATCATAGAATTAAAATATTCCTTTTAATGATGGATTTTGAATACCAATTGTCTTTGGATTGAAATCCAACTGATTCTCTAAAAGACTAGCATATACACTTCTAAAATCAATAGCATACTTTAAATCGCCATGATCTAAATCGGTTAAATTAGGATTATGTCCAATGCAGTTTCCTTGATTATTTCCACCAATAATAAAAACAGGTGCAGCAGTACCATGATCCGTTCCTTTTCCATTGTCTTGAACTCTTCTGCCAAATTCTGAAAAAATCACTATTGTAGTATAAGGTAATAAATTAGCTTGTTTTAAATCGGTATATAAAGTAAATACGGCATCATTTAATTCGGATAATTTATTGGAATGTACAGCCAACTGATTGTCGTGGGTGTCAAATCCACCTAACGAGGTATAATATATTTTTGAATTCAAATTTCCTTTAATAAGTTTTCCAATCCATTCCAGATTTTTACCTAATCCTGTTTTGGGATAATTGATTTCAGTTTTCACTTTCGATAAGGCTTTTTGTATTTCATCTGAACCATCAATAACCGAATTAGCAATTTTTCGAACAAAGTCTAATTGAGGGTTGTTGGATAGTGTAATCGCTTCCTCTGAATTATTTTTTATTTTAAATCGGTTCGGATCTTTTACGGTAACACTATTGGGCTCTATTCCTTTTAGGGCTAAATTATCAATACTATCTAAATTGATTCCGCCAGTAGGATGATGTTCTTTGTAATGAAAATCGAGATAGCGTCCTAACCATCCGTCGTTTTTATATTCATTGGCATTTGATGCGGTTTGCCAAATCTCTTGACTTCTGAAATGGGAACGATTTGGTTCAGGATATCCTACATTTTGAATTACAGTTAAATCACCTGCGTCTTGAATTGTGACAAATCCTTTTAATGAGGGATGGAATGCCATACCCTTGTTTTTACCAATAACTTGGTCTCTTGACAAACTTATATTGGGTCGTAAATCGTAATACAATGGATTGTCGTAGGGGATAAAAGTATTTAACCCGTCATTGCCACCATTTAGTTGTATGAAAATAACACTCTTTTCTTGTAATGAAAAGGAATTATAATCGGTAAAAGCATGAAGGAAATTAGGCAGTAAAAGTGAGCCTCCTGTGTAAGTTCCTGCTAGTTTAAAAAAATTTCTACGATCCATAATTAATAATTTTAGATAAGTTGAAATTCAGGAAGTTTAGTAATGTATGCAAATAATCGTAAGACAGCAGTTTGTGCATTTTCACTTTTAGGATTGAAATCATATTTTAAAATAGTCTCCATATCCTTTTGAATAGAATCCTCCACTGAAAAGAGGAGTCTATCGGAGAGTTCTTGAATAATAGTTTGATGATTACCATTCGTATTAAAAACCAGATTTGGTTTTAGTTTTCTTATGTCATTCTTTATTTCGTTATTATTCATTTCTAAGTTTTTATTTCTTCTGCCAAGAATATTTTGACCATTAATTAAAAAATCTATTGCGTTATTCCGTTGTAAATAAATTTGAGAAGTAAGCCAATGATTGCCACCAATCCAGCCTTTTACGTTAGGTTGGTTAAATAATTCCATGCCTTGTTGTTTTAAAAAGGGAATAATAATATTGGAAGGCATTTCTATTTCAAGTTCTTCCAAAAGTTGAAAAGCAAAAACTAGAGGGTCTTTAATTTTGGAACCAGTATTGTTTTTTTCAAATTCTTCTGTGAAAATTTTAATTAATAGAGGCTGTATTTCATAATCTACTTGTCTGAAATAATCTCCATAATAATGAATGATATCTTCTGAAGGATTGTCATAAATGAACCATTTTAGTAGTTTTTCGGTTAAGAAATAAGAAGTTTGTTTTTGTTCGAATATAATGTCAATAAGGTCGTTGGCTTTAAATTTTCCAGTTTTCCCTAAATATGTGATTTCGTCATCATCTTGTAAACGTGTTCTATAAATTGCTTCTTCTTCTCCTAAATTTAATCCAGCTAACCCTTTTGCACCATTTTTAATGTCTTCTTCGGTGTAATTACCTATACCTATCGTAAACAATTCTAGCAATTCTCTACTTAGGTTTTCATTTAACTTGCCTTTGCGATTATCGATATTATCCAAATAACGCACCATCGCATTAGTATGAATTACTTTTTTAGTAAGCTCTCTAAAATTTCCAAATGCATTTTCTCTTAAAATCATATTGTGTTGGTATACCCAATAATTGACCTTTACTTTTTGAATCGAAGCGACATAATGATTGTGCCAAAAGCAAGTCATTTTTTCTCGCAAGGGGAATTTCTCATTTTTCATTTTGTTCAACCACCATATTCGCAGTTCATTCGCATCTTTAATTTGACTTTTTAAAAGTTTTTTTTGCTCTTCAGAAGTTGCATTTTTGATTTTCTCTCTTACTTCTTTTAATTGTGCAAGGGTCTTCGGACTGTCTTTTAAGCAATCTGGCAAAGAAGTATCTACTTTTGTTTCAAATGATTGTTCCAAAAATTTCTTAATGCCTAATTTTTCAATAGAAATACTTTGTTTGTTAGAAAAGCCTAATCGTAAAGACCAAGTGATTGCTGTTTTCATAATTAAAAGTGTTACTATTTTTAGATAAAATTTAACACAAAAGGTTTAAATTAAATTTTAAATTCCCATTTTAATATTATTCAATGAAAAACATAATTATAATTTTTTCTTTACTATTATTCAGTTGTAAAGAGGATAAGGTTACTCCTACTCAAAATAAGAATACGCTAAGAGAACACAAAAAAGACTATAGTGTTTTTCATAAGGAAGCTAAAGAATATATTGAAAAAAATAATTTTAATACCAACTATTATTATTTGATTGATTTGAGTCTTCATTCTGGTAAAAACCGTTTTTATGTTTATGATTTTAAAAATCAAAAGATTATCGATGAAAATTTAGTTACTCATGGCAGTTGTGATCAATTTGAAGACAATCCTGAAAAATGGCAAAAAGTAAAATTTGATGTGAGAAATAATAGTCATTGTTCTATGAAGGGTAAATATAAAATTGGTAAAAGAGATAGTAGTTCTTGGGGAATTAAAATAAAATATTGGATACATGGTTTGGAAGAAACAAATTCCTCAGCAGTCGATAGAGTAGTGGTTTTACATTCTTGGAATGCTGTGAAAAACAACGAGATATACCCAAAGTTTAGTCCGTTAAGTTGGGGTTGTCCAGCTGTGTCAAATGCCTTTATGGAGAAGTTAGATAAGCAACTTCAGAATACTCAAAAGCCTGTTTTATTGTGGATTATATAAAAAAATAATTTTTTATATGTTTTTTTTGCTATTTTTATCGACCCAATACTGCTTAAATGTCTAACCCTTTGAAAGTTAATCAAAGAGAAAAAGAGATTCTTTTATTGCTTAATGAAGCACATCAAATTAGAATCCATAATCTTCCGAAGAGTATTTCGATGACTCTTTTTGCCCTTGAGTCAAGTGCTCAATTGGGTAGCAAATCCTTATTAGCTAAATGTTACAGTCAGTTGGGATTGTATTATATGATTATTGGTGAGATGGATAAAGCAGAATATTTTTCCAAATTAGCTTTAACACTTTACACCGAATTAAAAGACGAAAAAGGTATAGCTGATGCAAAATATAGTCTTGCAGGCGTGTATTACAAAACAAATTTGTATCATTTGGGTTTGGTTTCTTTTACTGATGCTTTAAAAATATATCAAAAAAATGATGATTATTACAATCAATCGCGAACTGAAAAATCTTTAGGGACCATTTATGGTTATATTGGAGATCAACATACAGCTTTAAAATCGTATTCTAGTGCCGTAAAAAATGCTAGAAGAGTAAACGATTTTAATTTAGAATCTAATGTTTATAATAATATATCAGGAATACTGGCTAAGAATGGTAAATTAAAATTTGCAATGGCATTTATCAATAAATCAATTGCACAAAAAGAATTGACCAATGATATAAGAGGAATGGCTTATGCTTTGTATGGTAAAGGGAAAGTTTACTTTTACTTAAAAGACTATGACAAAGCAGAAGCGTATTACTTTAAAGGGCTAGAGATTCACAATCAAA
>PKDY01000022.1 GCA_002862755.1 Flavobacteriaceae bacterium
TTCTTAATCAATGTTAAAATAAATAAAAACAGCCATCGTTTGATGACTGTTTATTTATTTTATAATTAGAAAAAGTGTATTAAGAACCACACATTTCGCAATCTTCTGGTCCTGCATTTTTAGAACGCTCTAACATGGCTTTAAATTCAGCCGCTGTCATTTCTGGTTCTACTTCTACAGAAACTGGAACCGGTTGTTCTTTTTTATCGTTATTTAAGGTAAACTTAATCGCATCAACCGCAGCTTTTGTACGTAAATAATACATTCCTGTTTTTAAGCCGCTTTTCCAAGCATAAAAATGCATTGACGTTAATTTTGCCATGGTAGCACCTTCCATAAATAAGTTTAGCGATTGTGACTGATCGATAAAATATCCTCTGTGACGCGACATATCGATAATATCTTTCATACTCATTTCCCAAACCGTTTTATACAACTCTTTAATATCTTGAGGAATCACGTCAATATTTTGGATTGAACCGTTGTTTCTCATGATTTCTTGTTTCAAACTTTCGTTCCATAATCCAAGTGCTACTAAATCGTGTAATAAATGTTTGTTTACCACAATAAATTCACCCGATAATACTCTACGCGTGTAAATATTAGATGTATACGGTTCGAAAGCTTCATTGTTTCCTAAAATTTGAGACGTAGAAGCCGTAGGCATTGGTGCTAATAATAAGGAATTACGTACTCCATTTGCCATTACCTCTTTACGTAAAGAAGCCCAATCCCATCTTCCTGATAAATCCTCATCTTTTAAGCCCCACATGTTGTATTGGAACTCTCCTTTCGAAATTGGAGAACCTTCAAAAGTTGAATACGGCCCTTCTTCTTTGGCTAATTCCATAGAAGCAGTTACTGCTGCAAAATAAATCGTTTCAAAAATTTCCTGATTTAATTTTTTAGCTTCATCGCTTGTAAATGGCATTCTCAACAAAATGAAAGCATCAGCTAAACCTTGTACACCTAATCCTACTGGACGGTGACGCATGTTTGAGTTTTCTGCTTCTTTAACAGGATAGTAATTTCTATCGATAACTCTATTTAAATTTCGTGTAATTCTTTTGGTTACATCAAATAAGAATTGGTGATTGAATTTCCCCTCTTCCACAAACATTGGTAACGAAATCGAAGCCAAATTACATACTGCAATCTCATCTTCAGAAGTATATTCTAAAATTTCAGTACATAAGTTAGACGAACGAATCGTTCCTAAATTCTTCTGATTTGATTTTCTATTTGCTGCATCTTTGTACAACATATAAGGCGTACCTGTTTCAATTTGAGATTCTAATATTTTCTCCCAAAGCTCACGTGCTTTAATGGTTTTTCTACCTTTACCTTCAGCCTCATAAGACAAATATAAAGCATCAAATTCTTCACCATACACATCATATAATCCTGGACATTCGTTAGGACACATTAACGTCCATTTTCCATCTTCTTCTACTCTTTTCATGAACAAATCACACATCCACATCGCATAGAATAAATCTCTAGCTCTCATTTCTTCTTTTCCGTGATTTTTCTTTAAATCTAAGAAATCAAAGATATCGGCATGCCATGGTTCTACATAGACTGCAAAACTTCCTTTTCTTTTTCCTCCACCTTGGTCTACATATCTTGCCGTATCATTAAACACACGCAACATTGGTACAATTCCGTTTGAAGTTCCATTTGTTCCACGAATGTACGAACCTGTAGCTCTCACATTATGAATAGAAAGACCAATTCCTCCAGCAGATTGTGAAATTTTTGCCGTTTGTTTTAACGTATCATAAATACCATCAATACTATCATCTTTCATCGTTAATAAGAAACAAGAAGACATTTGTGGTTTTGGTGTACCAGCGTTAAACAAGGTTGGTGTTGCATGCGTAAAGAACTTTTTCGACATTAATTCGTAAGTTTCAATCGCTGCTTCAATATCATTTAAATGAATTCCAACCGACACACGCATTAACATATGTTGGGGTCTTTCAACAATCTTCCCGTTAATTTTTAATAAGTACGAACGCTCTAAGGTTTTAAAACCAAAATAATCGTAGTTAAAATCGCGATTATAGATAATCGTAGAATCCAATCTTTCTGCATTTTCCATAATTACCTCATACACCTCATCAGAAAGCAAAGGTGCTTCTTGATTGGTTCTAGGATTGATGTAATGGTACATCTCTGTCATGGTTTCAGAGAACGATTTTGTGGTGTTTTTGTGTAAATTAGAAACGGCGATACGCGCTGCCAACTGCGCATAATCTGGATGCGTAATAGTCATAGACGCAGCTGTTTCTGCTGCTAAATTATCTAATTCTGAAGTGGTAACACCATCATATAGCCCCTCAATTACTCGCATAGCAACCTTTACAGGATCTACTAATTCATTTAGCTCATAGCATAAAAATCTAATTCTGTCCGTAATTTTATCAAACATTACAGGCTCTCTTCTTCCGTCTCTTTTTACTACATTCATATTGTAACTTGTTTTATATAATGGTTATTAGCCAAAGCCTTATTTTACTTCCTAGCTTTGTTAGAAGAAAACCTATTTTCTAAGGCCCGAACATTTCACTTCGTTATTCTAATTTTTGATGGAACATCAAAAAATGAAACCCCCGAAACTAAAGTATCGAGAAAAGTAACCCATTGAAACAAAAGACAAGCAAAGAAGGGGCGTTCTTATTTCAATTCTTTCGTTCCGAAAAATTACATATTATTGTTGTAGGTAAACAATAGAATTATCGGTTTGTATCTTTATAAAGCGCTTAATTACTTAGATAATGCGCTTTGATAGTTCTAAAAATCAGCGTCAAAACTAATTTTTCCAGCTTCTGAATCATTGTTCATTACACCGGCTTTTTGATATTCTGCCACACGTTTTTCAAAGAAATTAGTTTTTCCTTGAAGTGAAATCATATCCATAAAATCGAATGGATTAGAAGCGTTGTATACTCTATCACATCCTAATTCTACCAATAAACGATCGGTAACAAACTCTAAATATTGCGTCATTAAAGCTGCATTCATTCCAATTAAACTCACTGGAAGAGATTCTGTAACAAACTCTCTTTCAATATTTAAAGCGTCAACTATAATTTCTTTAATTCTATCTTTAGGAACTTTATTCACTAAATGATGATTGTGTAAGTGTACTGCAAAATCACAATGCACACCTTCATCACGTGAGATTAATTCGTTAGAAAAAGTTAAACCTGGCATTAAACCACGTTTTTTCAACCAGAAAATAGAACAAAAAGCGCCCGAGAAGAAAATCCCTTCTACAGCAGCAAAAGCGATTAATCGTTCTGCAAAAGAATCCGATTCAATCCATTTTAATGCCCATTCTGCTTTTTTCTTAATCGCTGGAAATACTTCAATAGCATGAAATAATTTGTCTTTTTCTACTTCGTCTTTAACATACGTATCAATTAACAAAGAATAGGTTTCGCTATGAATATTCTCCATCATGATTTGAAAACCATAGAAAAATTTAGCTTCAGCATATTGCACTTCGTTTACAAAGTTTTCGGCTAAATTTTCATTTACAATTCCATCTGAAGCTGCAAAAAATGCTAAAATATGCTTAATGAAATACTTCTCATCATCATTTAACTTGGTATTCCAATCTGTAATATCTTGATGTAAATCTATTTCTTCAGCAGTCCAAAAGCTGGCTTCCATTTTTTTATACCATTCCCAAATATCATGGTGTTTGATAGGAAAAATTACGAAACGATCTTTATTTTCTTGTAAAATTGGTTCTACTGCCGACATAATTGTTTTGATTTAAACGTATTAGGTTATAGATTTTTGTCTGAATTAGAGTTTACAAAGTTTGTAATTTGAAACGAGAAATGAAAGCCAAACTTATTCACAATTAAGGCAAGTTTTTAACAACCCGCAAAAATTTTCTTACACTTAAAAGTATTTTTAAAATACTGATTTACAATTATTTATATTTTCAATAAACAACTGTTAAATACGCGCGAACCGCAGTAAACACCTTTGCTAAGAAGTGTTTTTTAGAGATAAAAAAGAAGTCTATTTTTTTAAATCTTGTGCTACTTTTTCTAATTCGTCATACCATTGTTGTCCAAATTTTCGAACCAAGGCTTCTTTGACAAATTTATAAATCGGCACTTCTAATTCTTTCCCTAAGGAACAGGCATCCGAACAAATGTGCCATTTATGATAATTTACAGCTGCAAAATCAGAATATTCTTTTACTCTAATTGGGTACAAATGACAAGAAACTGGTTTTTTCCAATCGATAACACCTTGATTATAGGCTTGTTCAATACCACACAATGCGGTTTGTTTATCAAAAATAACATAGGCACAGTCTCGACCCTCAATTAAAGTAGTTTCAAACTCACCATCTTCACCAGTTACAAAAGTTCCCTGTTCTTCAATAGCTTGAATACCTTCTGGCCTTAAAAAGGGTTTAACCTTAGGATAAATTTCTTGAAGTATTTTAGTTTCGGCTTCATCCAATGGTGCTCCAGCATCGCCATCTACACAACAGGCTCCTTTGCATGCTGATAAATTACAAACAAATTCTTTTTCTAAAATTTCTTCGGAAACTATGGTTTTATTTAACTGAAACATACTCTTCTTTATTATTCGGCAAAGATAAGTTTTTTGTAATCATAACACACATACTCTATTTGTTTCTTACTTATTCCTATCTTTGCAAAATGAATTTAGCAGAACTTATCAATTGGAGAGATATCTTTACAGTCAGCATGATTTTATTTGCTGTAATTGATATTATTGGCAGTATTCCAATTATCGTTGATTTACGAAGTAAAATTGGACATATTCAATCTGAGAAAGCCACCATTGTAGCAGCCATTATTATGATTGCTTTTCTTTTTTTAGGGGAAGAAATTTTAAAATTAATTGGAATAGATGCCAATTCATTTGCTGTAGCAGGTTCTTTTGTTCTTTTCTTTTTAGCCTTAGAGATGATTCTAGGTATTCGTTTATATAAAGAAGACAACCCTACAACGGCTTCCATTGTTCCTATTGCATTCCCTTTGATTGCTGGTGCAGGAACTATGACTACTTTACTCTCTTTACGTGCCGAATATGCCAAAATCAACATTATTATCGCCATTATTATAAATGTAATAGTCGTCTATATTGTTTTAAAACTCTCTGGAAAAATTGAAAAAATACTTGGACCAAATGGCTTAGGTATTATTCGTAAAATATTTGGTATCATTTTATTAGCGATATCCGTAAAATTATTTGGTGCCAATGTAAAACAATTATTTATATAAAAAATACGTTCATGAAAATATTTAGTATTGTTGTCATTATTCTAGCATTTGCCTTAATTGTTTTTAATGCCACTCAAATTAATTATGATGCTCCTTTAGAAGGCAATAGCACTGTAGCCTTAATTGGAATTGTTTCTGGTTTTTGCGCTATTGTTTTGATGTTAATCTTTTTGGTTTCCAAAAAAATAGAAGAAAAAACAAAGTAATTTTTAAAATCAAAAAAAGAGATTTTTATCATGTATGATGTTTTAATTATTGGAGGAGGTGTTTCTGGAGTTTCTTGTGCCTTAGTATTAGGTTCAGCTTATACTAAAGCTTTTGCATCAGACAAAAAAATAGGTTTGATTGCTCACCAAAAAGCATCTTCTTTACAAAACGGAGTATACAATAATGCTTATGGTATTCCTCCAGGAAAATTAGGCTCTGAATTGTTAGAGGAAAGCTTAGAGCACCTACAGCAATTATATCCTCATGTAACACAAATTGAAAAAGAAAAAGTATTAAAAATTGAAGGTTCGGTTGGGAATTTTACGATTGTAACCAATAAAAATGAGTATCACTCTAAATTGATTGTTGTTGCGATTGGTTCTAGTAGTCCTTTTTTAATTGAAGGATTAGAAGCCTATGTAATTCCACATAAAAAAGCGTTAGCAATCAAAAATAGAATTCAATTGCAAAACCACGATCACTTAGTCCAACCAGGTATTTATGTTTGTGGAACATTAGCTGGACATCGAAGTCAATTGTCCATTGCTGCTGGAAGTGGAGCAAGTGTAGCGGGTGACATTTTAACATTATGGAATGAGGGCAATGCTGCACAAGTGCACGATGCCATAAACAAATAAAAAAAGGAGCGTTTAACGCTCCTTTTTCATACTAATTCATTGTAATCCATTATTTGAAACTCCATCTAACCCACTGGATTTATAATTGAATTCAAAACAAATTTGCAGTACTTTTATATAACTAAGTATTATAACTCTTGATAGGTAATGGTAAAACTTCCTTCTGTAACATTCCAAACCGTACTACCATTGATAGAAGGATCTGTAACGAAGTTAAAAGTCCCTTTTATTCTTTTTGCATTGGTATCGTGTTCTGTAATTACCAATTGCCCTGAATTGGCAAAGCCATCATCATCTGCATCATTAGAATTTGGCGGTGAGTAATACATTTGAATAAATTCATCTGCAGTATAATCATAAAATTGCGTATAGGTTCCTACTGCAATATCATTAGGTAGGAAAATTTGAATCTTTTGAGCATTACTTCCCGTTGAACCTGTGATTACCAAAGTATTCGTTATTGTAGAAATTAAACCAGTAACATGAGGTGGTTTGTAATCTACGCCATCTACTTTACAAAAGAAAGTATTCGCAGTTGAAGGGCTACTGTCATCACTTTTTGAACAGGAAAATAAAGACAAAGTGAAGAAAGAAAAAAGGACAAAAGTGTTTAAAAAAATTGTTTTCATAGTTTTATTTTTAATCTACTAAATTATAATATGCTTTTACTTGTTCGTAATCTGAAAGATCTGGCAACCTGTTGGTTTGACTAGATGGAATAATTATGTATCGGAAGTAATTTCCCCTTGCAGCATCGTATTGATAATCTGTTAAGTCAACACCATTTTCCGTTGATTTAATTTCAATTAAAATTCCATCAGCATTAGCTGAGTTGGAACCAAAATAAAGATTATACGCTACATTTGACCATCTTCCTGGCCCTGGAATACTATAAACTGCCGAGGTACCATATTGTCTTGCATACACCATTACTAAACACTCATTTCTTAATTCTGATTGTGTAAATTGATTGACAACCACACGCATGATTTTCTTGTGAGGTGTATCATAAAAACTCCAATCTGCTGGCAACCAACCAGAAATTACCACATTTGCATTTCCGTCTTGACCGTCTGCACCATCTTGACCGTCTTGACCGTCTGCACCATCCTGACCATCAACCCCTGCTGGACCTTGAATTCCTTGTGGCCCATCTTGACCATCTACTCCATCTTCAGCTGAACATGACATTAAAGTTAAAACAAGCACAGCTGCTACTAAATAGCTAATAAATTTGAATTTTTTCATTATATATTTTGTTTGATATTTATTACTTAATGTCATTTTTAGAAATAGGTTAACATTTTTAATTTAATTAATTATTTTTGTCCAAATCATGTTAACTTTTTCAACATAAGAGCATTAATGAATACCAACTTCTCAATTGAAGATTTAAGAACGGGTAACAATAGAATTTACAGTCTTCTTTACAAAGAAAATAAAGAAGCATTTTATAGTTATGCCAGAAAATTTACGATATCAGAAGAAGAGATTGAAGAAGTATATCAGGATGCATTAGTGGTTTTTTACGAAAATATTGCAGAAGGCAAACTGACTTCCTTCGAAAGCAGTATTAAGACCTATCTTTTTAGCATTGGTAAGTATAAAATATATGAATTACTGAGAAGAAAAAAGAAAATTGTAAGTACTATTACCTTGGAACAAGTTGAAAATAGTGAGAACTTAGCCCATTGGAATCTAGAAGAAAACCTACTCGATGAGCAACAAGAAAAAGTAAAGACAGCTTTTAAAAACTTAGGAAAAAGATGCCAACGCATTTTAGAGCTCTTTTATACTGAAAACAAAAGCATTAAAGAAATTATGCATTTAGAAAAGTATGAAAATGAAAATACGGTAAAAGCACAAAAATCAAGATGCATGAAAAGTTTACGTGAAATGATAACTAATAAATCATGAACAAAGACCAACTCCTTCAAAAATACCTAGATCATTCTTTAACGGAAGAAGAAAAACTTTTGCTTGAAAAAGAAATAAAAGAAAACCCTGATTTTCAAAGCGAATTACAAGAAGCTTCTGATGTAAGAAAAGCAATAATTGCACATAAAAAAGAGCAATTAAAAACGACTTTTAAAACATTGGGGCAATCCCAAAAAACACCTTTTATTACTAAATTCATACCTTATAGTATTGCTGCTTCTGTTTTTATAAGTATTCTAATAGTAGCTTATTTTTTAATGAATAGTCCTGTTTCTAATGAAACCCTTTTTTCAGAAAATTTTGAGCCCTATCGCAATATTATTACCCCTATTGAAAGAAGTGAAGCAACACCTCTAAATAAAAGTGAAGAATATGTAGCTTTTTATGAGTATGAAACCGAAAATTATGAAACGGCTTTACTAGAATTTACCCGTTTATACGAATCCGAAAAAACATCATATTATCTCTTTTATAAAGCAATTTGTGAATTACAACTCGATAAAGTTGATGCTGCAATAGATTCTTTTTTAGCACATCAAAAATTAAACGATACTTTTAAAGAAAAAGGAAAATGGTATTTGGCTCTAGCCTATTTAAAAAATAATGATAGGGCAAAATGTAAGATTATTTTAGAAGCAGTAATCCAACATAAAAGCTATAATTATGTAAAAGCAAAACAGATTTTAGAGCATATAGCAGCTAATTAAGATTTTTTCCATTTCAAAAGAAAAAACAATCCTAAACCTAATAGAAGGACTCCAAAAATGAAATAAATTGTGGTATTTTGGTTTGTTGGTAATGCTTCAACATTTCCAGAAACTATAAATCCAGCCCAATAATAAGGATGTCTTAACACTTCATCGTCTTGCTTTTTTAAATATTCAAGTTTCGCTAACTGCAAGGCTTCATCTTTGGGTTTCCCCAATGAAAGATACTTATAAAAAGAAACCATAATTTCTGAAGTTTCTTTATCTGGTACTTTCCACATACTCATTAAAGTACTTGACACACCTGCATAAGTAAATGATCGTGACATACTCATTAATCCTTCTGATTTTTCCAATTTACCAAAACCGGTATTGCATGAACTTAAAACGGCTAAATGTGCAGGAATATTTAAATTATAAACTTCCGCAGCGGTTAGGGATTGAGTCTTATTAGCACTACTAAACCACATCTGATTGAACATGGGGTTTACTTGGTTTAATTCCGTATGAGTTGCCAAATGAAGAATACCACTTTGACCACTTTCTGCAATAAAATTCTCTTTGGTTGCCTGATTTTCAAGATAGGATTTTCCTCCCACAATTTCTTGAATCTGTGCTACTTCTTTGGCATTATTTGGTAATTCTGAAGTAGTATATTGCGGAGCAAATCCAACCCAATTACTATTACTTTGAGAAGATTGCAATTCCATTTGTTTATTTAATAATTGCACTGAACCTGCATATCGAATTGCCTTACTTTCAAACAAAAAACGATTCTTAACTTGAAGAATTTCAAAAGGAATAACATTTAAAAAATCATCCGCTATTATGGTGATTCTTTTAATTGAAGCATCAAATTCCGGAAGAATACTTTCACTTAAACTGTTAGACAAAGTCGTTATAGATTGCCTTTGATAGATTTGGTTTTGCAAACGTTCTATTTGCTTTGAAATCGCAGCTGCATTTTTAAACTGTTCCAATTGCACTCCTTTTTTAGACAATTCCATTCGGTACCAAATACTAGTATCCATGAAATACAGTAAAACTACCTCATCCTCTTGAATTTTATTTTCAATAAAATCAGAATAATCCTTGATAACGGTTAGCTTTTTAGCATTCGCATAATTGGGATATTTTTTTTCTACATCACGTAAGAAGGATGAGTATTCCTTTTCATAAGCCAACTGTTTTTGGAACAATTTTCGAATGGAATCTTCATTGGCTAAAGAATTATTTTTGTAATAATGAATATATTGATAGTTGTTATTCATTTTTTCCTGTAAAGCTTCTTCCTTTTCAAAAATTTCTTTGGGAATACCTGCTATATTTTTAAAAGAAAGATACTGTAGTCCTTGTAATAAAGTTGTATTCTTATTTACTTCCATCAACTGAAAAGCCAATTGCAAGTACTCTTTATCATTCGTCTTTTTATAATTCTGATACACCACCTGCAATACTTTCGCAACAGGTTCTTTTAATTGATTGGAAAAAAAGACTTTGTTATTTGGGTTTTGATAGTTGTTTTTACTCGTAATTAGCTTTTGGATAAAAGCCTGAATGGCCTTTTTAGTATTAAATTTGGATTTCTCATTAAAAATAGCAATCTCAGCGGCTTTTAATTGAATGGCAATTTCTGCATACAAATCTTCTTTATGAATCAACTTGGATAAATGTTCAAACGTTTTGAAACGTAGTTCATCCTCTTTATTTTTTTCATAAAAATTCAATTTTTGCAATTCATTCTCCATTTGATACTTGTAAGCATTTTCAAATTTTTCAGTAAAAATGGCATCTTGTCTTACGAATATTTTTTGTATTTCTTGTGGATTCTTACTTAAATTGAGTAAGGCTTTGTTGGCTTGAACTTCAAAAACAGCCCGATTGATATCTTTGGCAATTTGAGCCGTTTTTTTAAAACAAGAAATGGCTTTTAAAGTATCCTTATTTTTTAAAAATGCATTTCCTAAGTGCAGATTTGCATTGCACACATAACGATGTTTTTCAGGTGTATTTTCTGTGATTAACATATACCCTTTTTGAGCCAATACTACTGCAGTTTCATTTTCATTATTTTCAGACAGCACATTAGACAAGGTAAAATAAGCAATTGCTCTTCTGTAAAACTCGGTTTCAGGCAACTTTTCATTGGCTATTGACAAAGCTAATTCAGCATAAATTTTAGCATTATGTAAATCAAATTTAGCCAAATAAGCAGTAGCCAAACTTGTATAATCATCTACCAAATAACCTTGTTGTACAGCACTTTTTTGATCATATAGGACTGCCTTTTCCAAATAGGTAATCGCTTTAACTGCATTCCCTAATCGATCTTGATACATCAACCCAATATTGTAACTATTACTAGCTAACACAGCATAATTAGGCTCTTTTAATTTTTCTCCGATGGCAATGGAATGTTGATAGGCTTGTAAAGAACGATCGATATCTTCTTTACCATCATAAGCAACACCTAAAACGGAATAGGCAATAGAAGCTGATAAATTGTAAGACTCTTTTTCAAAATATGCGATAGCACTTTGTAATTTTGGAATGGCTTTGTCATATTTTGCAGAATCAATATATACGCGTGCTAAATATTCTTCTGATAAGGCAAACACATAAGGGTCTTTTGGTCCATCTTTATATTTTTCATACACGGCTACCGTTTCATTAAAATGTAGTTTTTTGGTGAATTGAACTTTAGCATAAACCGAATAATAATCAATACTATGTTTGAGAGGGAAATCCTTAATTTTGTGTACATGATATAAACTATCGGCTAGAATGAAAGTTGGAAAAGCGTCTGCTGGTTTTGAGAGTGCTAAATAACTTCTACCAAGATAATTTAAAGCTTTTATTTTTTTGTAATAATCTGAGGTAGAATCATAAAATTGTACGGCGCTTTTGAATGCTTGATTCAAACTATCCATTGAAGTCATTGTACCTTCTTTATAAACCTTTAAAAAAAAGGTTTGCAAGGTATCTATATTTGTATTAGGTACTACTTTAGCTGAAACAATAGCATCCTCTTTTTTAAGATTTTCTTTCTTGTTATTTTGATGTGAATTACATGCTATAACAAGAGGAATTAAAAAGAATAAGGCAAGAGTTTTTAATGGCATAGCTTAGAAATCAACCAAGTGAAATCAAATATAAAAAAACTAATTCAGTTCTAAAACTTTTTTAATCATAGCATCTTCTGAAAGTAGTATTTCATAATAACTGTTATCATCGAAAAGTTGCTTTACAAATTCAGCATATAAATATTTTTTAATTTTTTCCTTATCTGAAAAATTCAAAATAATACCACTATCCGAAATATATTGTTTGAAAGCTTCTAAATAATCATCTTTTTCTATGACCTCAGCTTTTAATTTTTTAAAATCTAATGTGTTGAAAAAAGTTCTTTTTTTGTCCAATTGTTCAAATACAAAATAACTCACCACACCCGATTGCATAATCATAAGCGTTGCTTCTTCTCCATGTTTGGCCTCAAAAGGCACGAAAACATCTGGAGTAATACCACCACCTCCATACACAATCCGACCTCTTTTAGTTTTAAACTTTAAACTATCGGCTACTTTTATACTATCTGCTTCATATAATTCTCCACTTTGAAATCTTTTTTCAAATTCATTGAAATAACCATCTGCTTTATCATCGTAAGGTTTTTGAA
The DNA here is from genome assembly GCA_002862755.1 of Flavobacteriaceae bacterium. Classification (GTDB taxonomy): domain Bacteria; phylum Bacteroidota; class Bacteroidia; order Flavobacteriales; family Flavobacteriaceae; genus Flavobacterium. The sequence continues at coordinate 12,452 of PKDY01000022.1, forward strand.
TAGAACGTCCTGAAGGCGTAAAATAGCGTGCAATAGTTAATCTAACAGCTGAACCATCACCTAGAGGCATTTCGCGCTGTACCAATCCTTTTCCAAAAGAACGTCTCCCTACAATCGTTCCTCTATCATTATCTTGTATAGCACCTGCTAAAATTTCACTTGCAGAAGCACTGTTTTCATTGATTAGAACATATACTTTCCCTTTTTCAAAATCTCCTTTAGAAGTAGCGAAAGTTTCATCTTCTGTCCCTTTTTTATTTTTAGTTTTTACAATTAATTCTTTGTCTTTTAACAATTCATCTGCAATTGCAACCGCCATTTCTAAATAACCACCACCATTATCTCTTAAATCAATTACTAAATCTTTTATTCCTTGTCTTTTTAGAGATAACAACGCCTTATGAAATTCATCATAAGTAGTTTCAGCAAATCGATTGATTTTAATATAGCCTATTTCAGCATTGACTTTTAAAGCAATATCAACACTTTTAATAGGTATAACATCTCTTTTTACTTTAATTTTTAGTTTTTCATTTGTAGTTTTTCTAAAAACTGTAATTAAAACTGTTGAGCCTTTCTCTCCTTTTAGTTTGGAGAATAAGCTGTCGTTTTGAATTTTTTTATCAAACAATTGATATTGATCTGCGAATAATATTCGGTCACCCGCTTTAATACCTGCTCTTTCTGAAGGACCGTTATGAATAGGTTTTATAACCGCAACAGTGTCTTTATATACATAAAAATTAACACCAATACCCACAAAATCTCCTTTCATGTTTTCGGTAACCGATTTTAAATCTTTTTTACTGATATAAACCGAATGTGGGTCTAAATTTTCGAGTATACCATTTACCGTTAAATCTACAATAGAGTCTGTATTGATATCATCAACATATTCTCTGTCGATAAAATCAATCAGCTTATTCAGTTTGTTTTTTCGTGTATTCTTACTTAAAAAATCTGAATCTTGAAAAGAATTTAAATAATTCCCCAATAGCAAACCGATAGCGACTGCCATTGCAATAATAATTGGGAAATATATTTTATTTGTTTTCATTCTTTAGCTTAAATCTTCTAACAATTCTACTTCAACTCCAGCTTTTCTTAAAAAATCAACTCCTGAAGTATCTTTATATTCTTCATGATACACCACTCTCTTAATCCCAGATTGATGAATTAATTTACTACAATCTTTACAAGGTGACAAGGTAATATATAAAGTGGCATTCTCACAAGATTGTGTGGAACGCGCTACTTTTAAAATGGCATTTGCTTCTGCATGGAGCACATACCATTTGGTTAATCCACTTTCATCTTCGCAACAGTTTTCAAAACCAGATGGTGTACCATTGTATCCATCGGATATAATCATTCTATCTTTAACAATAATCGCGCCAACTTGTTTTCGTTTGCAATAAGACAATTGACCCCATTCTTTTGCGATACGCAAATAGGCTCTGTCGTATTTTAATTTTTTTTGTTTCATTTTTATCTTTTCCAAATTTCACTATGAATTATCATAGGAGTAACTACACCAATAATAAATGCAGACATGACCAACGCCCAATCTCTTTTTGAAAATCTAAAAAAGGTTTGCACGATGTAGGCTAAAATCAAGACTAAAAAGACTACAATAACTTGAGCCGCTTCTATTCCTAAAGCAAACTCTAAGAGTGGTAGCAGTTTATCTGAAGCATTTCCTGGTAGGATTGTTTTAAAATAATTAGAAAACCCTAATCCATGAATAATTCCAAAGAATAACGTTACAATAGCTACGAATGTAATGCTTTCGTTTTTTGAAGATTTACCCGCTGTAAAAAGATGAAACACAGCAGTTATTAGAATTGTAATTGGGATTAAAAACTCAACTAAGGACGATTTTACAGAAACTATTCCAAAAACCGATACTAAAAGAGCTAAAGTATGCCCTAATGTAAATAAGGAGACTAAAATTAAAACTCTTTTCCAGTCTTTAAAGGCATAAGGCACCATTAAAGCGATTAAAAAAAGCACATGGTCATACGCATGAATATCCAAAACATGGTTTAAACCAATTTTAAAATACAACCAAAATTCTGACATAATTATAATTTTTTTGGGGAATTCAAACTTACAATTTATTTTAGTAAAAATAACTGGCTTTATAAAAAGCTTATTAAATTTTATGACAAATAAACAGATACACTTCAAAAAATATTTTTTTGCTTGTTTTTAAAGCTAAATTATATGTAATTTTGTCCAACTTTTAAAAAAAACGATATGTCATTTTCAGATTTATTTGATAACGAATTTAAAAATAGAAATAAAGGTCATTTTTCTGCTATTGTAAGAGTTGCTCTTTCTGACGGAGCTTTAACAACTGAAGAAAAAGAATTCTTAGATAAATTAGCAACGCGTTTAGAAATTTCTAGTTCAGAATATGAAGAAATTTTAGAAAATCCAACGAAATATCCTATTAATCCTCCTGTATTACACATTAATAGATTGGAGCGTTTATATGACTTAGCACGTATGGTGTATGCGGATCATGTTTTAGGACCAAAACAAAAACAAATTTTAACTCGTTTTGCATTAGCTTTAGGTTTTACACCAAGTAATGTAAACTATATTGTTGACAAAGCATTATCCTTACTAGTGTTGAATGTAGATTTAGACACTTTCATTTATGAAATGCAACATATGAATAAATAATAAAAAAGCTCTGAAATTTCAGAGCTTTTTTATTTATTAAGATTCTTTCATAAATGCTTCCGCTTTCTCGACCATGTTTTTACTTCCACAAAAGAAAGGAACACGTTGATGTAATTCTTTAGGCTGAAGCTCCATAATTCGATTGTACCCATCAGAGGCTTTACCTCCAGCTTGTTCCGCTAAAAAAGCCATAGGATTGCACTCATATAATAAGCGTAATTTTCCATTAGGTGCTTTTGAACTTGTTGGATAAATATAAATCCCACCTTTTATCATATTACGATGAAAATCAGATACCAAACTTCCAATATAGCGAGACGTATAAGGTCGATCTCCTTCTTCCATTTGGCAATATTTTAAATAATTTTTCACCCCTTGTGGAAAATGGATGTAATTCCCTTCATTTATGGAATATATTTTACCATCAGGAGTAAACTGCATATTAGGATGCGACAAATAAAACGTACCAATTGCAGGATTTAGTGTAAAGCCATTTACTCCATGACCAGTAGTATAAACTAACATGGTGGAAGTTCCATAAATAACATAGCCTGCTGCTACTTGATTTATACCCGGTTGCAAAAAATCTTCGAGTTGTACTGGTGTTCCCATAGGTGTAATTCTTCGATACACTGAAAATATTGTTCCAACAGAAACATTCACATCAATATTTGAAGAACCATCTAACGGATCCATTAAAACCACATATTTATTATTGTGACCTTTATCTGAACCTGCTACAGTTATAAAATCATCATTTTCTTCTGATGCAATACCGCAAACAATTTCTCTATTAATTAGGGTTTGGATAAAAGTTTCGTTCGCAAAAACGTCCAACTTTTGTTGATCTTCACCTTGTACATTCTGTTCACCAGCGGCACCTACTATATCCACTAAACCTGCTTTATTAACTTTATAATTTACGACTTTTGCTGCTAAACGTATTGAGTTAATGATGCGAGATAACTCACCAGTAGAATATTGAAAAGAATTTTGATTTTCAATAATAAATTCACCAAGGGTTCTGTTTTTTTCTTCCATGTTTACGAAATCGATGTAGTTGTGTTTAGGTGGCAAATATCGGCTTTTTTTATAAGATATCTAAATACAATTTATCACTAAAATTGTTAGCTATTTTAAAAAATTCACTTAATACTTTATAAAAATACATAAATATAAAATTTTGTTATAAAAATACGTTTTATTAAAAAATTATAAAAAAATGTTTAATTTTGAAATCTCAAAAATAACCTAATTTATCTTTTGTGATATAAGCAAAGTATGGTAATTTAGCTTAAAAATATAAAAATGATTATTCGAAAAGGCACCCTTCAAGATATGCCAGCAGTATTAGCGCTAATTAAAGAACTGGCTGAATTTGAAAAAGAACCTAATGCAGTTGAAGTTACCATTTCAGATTTAGAACGAGATGGATTTTCTAATACGCCTTTATTCCAAACTTTTGTAGCAGAACAAGACAATGAGGTAATAGGAGTAGCATTATACTATTACCGTTATTCCACTTGGAAAGGAAAAACAATACACTTAGAAGATTTAGTGGTCAAAGAAGACAAAAGAGGAACTGGAGCAGGATTTGCTTTGTATTCACAAATTATCCAACAAGGGCATAAAGAAGGTGTTAAGAGAATCGAATGGAATGTATTAGATTGGAATACACATGCTATTGCCTTTTATGAAAAAAGTGGCGCGAATATACTTCAAGATTGGAAAGTAGTACAAATGAATCAAGAAGGTATTACCCATTTCATTTCCACATTAAACAGTTAATCAACAACATATAAAAATAAAATAATTTAGGTCTTCTTATGAAAATTTTCAAATTTGGTGGTGCTTCTGTAAAAGATGCAGAAGGAGTGAAAAATGTAACTTCTGTTTTAGAAAAAGTAGGTTTTAGAGATACACTAATTGTGGTTTCTGCAATGGGTAAAACGACCAATGCTTTAGAAGTAATTATTAAAAATTATTTTGAAAAATCAAACCAGTTGCATCCATCTGTACAAGAGGTTCGAAAATACCACAATCAAATATTACAAGACTTATTTACAGATGAAGATCATGAAGCATACTTTACCGTTAATGCTCATTTTGATGATTTGGAATACTTTTTAAGAAGTAATAAATCTCCTAACTATAATTTTGTGTACGACCAAATTGTAAGTTATGGGGAAATAATTTCAACCACAATTGTAAGTTATTATTTAAACGAAAGAGGTATTAAAAACACTTGGTTAGATGTTCGTAATTTTATTAAAACTGACACTACTTACCGTGATGCTAATGTAAATTGGGAACAAACACAAAACTTAATCAACAAAAAAATTGAAAAAGATGAACTCTACATCACACAAGGTTTTTTAGGATCGGATTCTAACAATTTCACTACTACTTTAGGCCGTGAAGGTTCCGATTATACCGCAGCCATTTTTGCGTATTGCCTGAATGCTGAAAGTGTAACGATTTGGAAAGATGTACCCGGAGTTTTAAATGCTGATCCACGCTATTTCGAAGAAACTGCACTTTTAAACCAAATTTCATACAGAGAAGCTATTGAATTAGCCTTTTATGGAGCAAGTGTAATTCATCCGAAAACATTACAACCGTTACAAAATAAAGAAATCCCTTTATTTGTAAAATCTTTTATTAATCCTCTTTTACCAGGCACAAGTGTTTCCAAAGGAGCAGATTTAGAACCGCAATTACCTTGTTATATTATTAAGAAAAATCAATTGTTGTTGTCTCTTTCATCTTTAGATTTTTCCTTCATAATGGAAGAACATATTAGTGAGATTTTTGCTTTGTTTCACGAACATAAGTTAAAAGTGAACTTAATTCAAAATTCAGCAATTAGTTTCTCCGTATGTATTGAAGATAAGTTTCATAATTTTCCAGATGTGAAAGAAATTCTAGAACAAAAATTTAAGATTGCCTTCCACGAAAATGTATCTTTATATACCATCAGACATTTTGATGCAAATGCAACACAAATTGTCGAAACGAATAAAACCGTTTTATTAAAACAAATATCAAGAGAAACCTTACAGATTATTACAAAAGAGTAATAAGCGATACGTTTTTTTATAATAAATTAATCCATAAATACTACTTTTGAAAAATAGGAGTTATCTATTTATGACAAAAAAGTGGTTTTTATGGATTTTTTGTATGCTATTTTCTGTTACTTTCAGTCAGGAAAGAACAAACCATTATCAAACCAAAAAACTTCCTATTACTAAAGACACTGTTTTTTTAGAATCGGTTAGTATTAATCCTGCTTTTTTTTCAATCAAAGACAAAAATCAAAACAAAATTGATTCGACCTATTACAGCATTAATTTTCAAAAAGCCAGTCTCGTTTTCAATGAAAATTTTAACGCTCAAGATACTTTAGTAGTTGAATATTTAAAATTTCCTGAATTCTTAACTAAAAAATATAGTATTTACGACGAACAAAAAGTAGTGCCTAATGAAGCTGGTGCCGTTTACACCATTAAAGAACCCAATCAAAATCGATTCATTCCTTTTGAAGGATTAAATACGTCTGGAAGCATCTCGAGAGGCATTACTGTTGGTAACAACCAAAACACAGTAGTTAATTCTAATTTAGATTTACAAATTACGGGTAAAATTTCAGAAAAAGTTAGCATACGAGCGTCCATTCAAGACAGCAATATTCCTTTACAAGAAGGAGGATATTCACAAAAACTCGATGAATTTGATCAAATTTTCATCGAATTAGCATCGGACAAATGGAGCGTTAAAGCGGGAGACTTATTTTTAGAAAACCGCCAATCTCAATTCTTAAATTTCAATAAAAAAGTACAGGGTCTTTCAACCCAATTCACATTGGGGTCACCTGAAAAAAAAACCACTATTTTAGGAGCAGCCGCATTAGTTAGAGGCCAATATGCTCGAAGCACTTTCATTGGTCAAGAAGGAAATCAAGGTCCGTATAAACTAAAAGGAAATAATGGTGAATTATTTGTACTGGTGATTTCTGGTTCAGAAAGAGTGTATGTAAATGGAGTGCTTTTAAAAAGAGGAGAAAATAACGATTACATTATTGATTACAATGCGGGTGAAGTTATTTTTACATCACTTTTCCAAATTACCTCTGAAATGAGAATCATTATAGAATATCAGTTTTCAGACAGAAATTACTCACGTTTTTTAGCTTATTCGGGAATACAACACGAACAAGAAAAATTCAAAATTAGCGGGTTTGTTTATTCAGAAAATGATATAAAAAACCAACCCCTTCAGCAAAATTTATCAGAAGAACAAGTTACGGTTTTACAAAATGCCGGTGATGATTCTGGCTTAATGAATGCTCCTTCTGCTTATTTAGACACCTATTCTGAAAATAAAATTTTGTATCGAAAAACACTTTCAGGAACCACAGAAATCTTTGAGTTTTCAAACGATCCTAACGACGAACTTTATAATGTTCGTTTTACTTTTGTGGGACAAAATCAAGGAAATTACAGTCTTTCCAACACCAATACTATTGGAAAAATCTATGAATACATTGCTCCAATAGCAGGCGTTCCACAAGGCAGCTATGAACCAGTTATACCTTTAATAGCACCTAACAAAATTCAAATTGCAACCTTACTAGGCGGTTATAATCCTTCGGAAAAAACCAACTTTAATTTTGAAATTGCCTTAAGTAATAACGATAAAAATTTATATTCTTCATTGGACGATACTGATAATCAAGGAGTAGCAGGCAAAATAGAAGTAACACAAAGACTGTTTTCAGGAAAATACAATTTAGATGGTTTTGGAAATTTTCAATTTATAAATAGGGACTTCAAAACCATTGAACGGTTATTTAATATTGAATTTAATAGAGATTGGAACTTAAATACACCTTTAGGCAATCAAAGCTTACTGACATCGGGTTTGCATTTAAATTTACAACAAAATGGATTTGTAAAATACCAATTAGAGAAACTAGATTTTTCTGAAAATTTCTCAGGAGACAGACATCTTGTGGAAGCATTCTTAAAATTGAAAAAAACCACTATTTCAACAAATTTTAGTGCTTTAAAAAGTTCCAGCACTACTTCTGAATCTACATTTTTAAGAAATCAGAGTCAAGTTAGGCATCATTTCAAGAAGAATTGGATTGGAACAACTCTTCGATTTGAAAACAATAAAGAAAAACTACTACCTGCAGAAACTTTTACCAATAACAGTCAAAGATTTTTAGAGTATGGTGCTTTTGTAGGTCGTGGTGATTCTACAAATGTTTATGTAGAATTAGGATATTTGCATCGAATAAATGACAGTTTGCAAAATGGAAGCATTCAACGAGTGAATCAATCCAATTCCTATTATTTAAAATCCCAATTAATAAAAACAAATACGAGTAGCTTATCTATTTTTGCAAATTATCGCTTATTAGAATATGAAGACCAGCAAAAAGAAGATGAACCTTCATTCAATTCAAGGGTTTTATACAACAATACATTTTTCAATAAATTAATACAATCCACAACGACTTATGAAACTACCTCTGGAACAATAGCACAACAAGAGTTTACCTATCTAGAAGTAGAGCCAGGACAAGGAGTATACATGTGGAATGATTACAATAATAATGGCATTCAAGAACTACAAGAATTTGAAGTTGCCCCATTTTCAGATCAAGCAAAATACGTTCGTGTTTTTTTACCCAATCAAGTTTTTATTAGAACCCATCAAAACAAATTTTCACAATCTTTAAATTTCAATGGATTGGTTTGGCAAAATGAAACGGGTTTGAAAAAGCTACTCTCCTATTTTTATAATCAAAGTTCGTTTTTAATAGAACGCAAAATACGTAGAGATGCAACAACTTTTGATTTAAATCCTTTTTCAAACCATGAAAATAGCATTGGACTAAATAATAGTTTTAGAAATAGTTTATTTTACAATAGAGGCAAACAAAAACATTCTATAATTTATACCTATTTAAACAATAAAGTTAAAAACCTTTTAAATATTGGTTCTCAAGAGACTGCTCTTTTTTCCCATCAATTTCAATACAATCATTTACTAGCGAAAACATGGTTAGTACAATTTCAGTCTAGCATTGGAAACACGACCACTGAATCTGAAAATTATTCTAGTAGAAATTTTGACATCAATAATTATACGATTTACCCAAAACTCTCTTATCTATTTTCTAAAAATGCCAGTTGGGATGTTTTTTACGAATATAAAAATCAAAAGAATCAGATTCTAGCTTTAGAATCATTAGAACAAAATAGAATTGGAAGTTCCTTTTCCTTTAATAGTGAAAAAGGGTTTACTATTAATGGGGAATATTCTTTTTACAATAATAATTTCAATGGTAATTCCTTATCACCTGTTGCCTTTCAAATGCTTCAAGGTTTACAGTCAGGTAAAAATAGTGTTTGGAGGCTACTTTTACAAAAGAATATCACTAAATATTTAGATATTAATATTAATTATCAAGGTAGGAAATCAGAGACAAGTAAAACAATTCATAACGGAAATATCCAATTGAGAGCCTTTTTCTAATTCTTTTTTAAGAAATAAGCTATAAACTTAGTAACTTTACGAAATTTTAATTTTATCATCCTTAATAATGAGAAAATTACTAGCTATATTATTTTTGGTCTTACTAAGTTTTTCTTCTTATTCACAACTTAGCAATAAACATTGGATACCTCCTTTACATTGTCGATCTAATTCTACAGTAAACGACCATTATATTTATTTATCTACACCAGAAGTCACCCCTTTTCAGGTAATAGTTACTTTAGGAAATGGCGTCCCTTTAGCGGGTTCCCCATTTACCTTATCACAATCCAATCCTGTTCGAATAACTGTAGGAAATTCTCAGCCTTCTGTAATGTTTTTAGGACAAAATAACGTAAATACAGTTCAATCTGATAAAGGATTAATTTTACAAGCTTCTAAAGATTTTTATGTTAGTTTTAGAGTTCAATCTCAAAATCACGCAGAAATATTAGTACCAAAAGGAAGAACAGCCTTAGGAACATCATTTCGAGTAGGAAGCTTACCCCAATTATATGACAGTGCTATTAGAAATTTTGTAACAAGTTTCATGGCAACTGAAGATAATACAACTGTAAATGTTTCGGATTATGGTCCAGGTGTTACCTTTATTACTCCAACTGGCACCACTACAGCCACTTCACAAACTTTTACACTAAACAAAGGACAGTCTGTAGTTTTATCAGGTTATACAGATATAATAGCCAATAGAAATGGTTTTATAGGTGCTCTACTTACTTCTGATAAACCAATTGTAGTAAATACTGGTAATGCAACAGGAGGGACTGGTCCAGACCCTGGAAATGGTGCTTCAGGACAAGATTTTAATCTCGATCAAATCGTAGGATACAATAATATTGGACAAAAATATGTTGTGGTTAAAGGAAATGGAAGTGATTATTCTGAACTACCACTAATAATTGCTACTGTAAACAACACACAAGTATTTGTAAATGGCAATACTTCACCTATAACTACTCTTAATTCAGGTGATTATTTTACTATTCCAACAAATAACTATCAAGGTAGCGGTACTAATAAAAACATGTACATAGAAAGTAATCAACCTATTTATTTGTACCAAATTTTAGCTGGAAATCAAAATGATGCCACTTCTGGTTTAAATTTCATCCCACCTTTGAGTTGTTATTGGCAAAAAAGCGTTAACATGATTCCTGAATACAATGCAATTGGTAGCAAACAATATACAGAAAGTGGCGTTATCGTAGTTACTGAAATAGGTTCAACAATTACAATAAATGGAACACCAACAATAGCAACACCGCAATCTGTAAATGGGAACACAGGTTGGGAAACTTACAGAATAGATGGTTTAAATGGAGATATAGCAGTAGAATCGACAGGTGCATTAGCTGTGGGGGTTTTTGGGTCAGATGGTATTTCTGCAGGCTATGGCGGCTATTATTCTGGTTTTGGGAGCCAACCTATAGATACTTTTATAGAAGTATGTTCTAATACAACTATCGATTTATATGATGCTATTGAAGGAAATCCAATTCCAGGCGGCACATGGAATCCTGTATTAAATAGTAGCACAAATCTTTTCGATCCAAATATAGACTCAGCAGGAACTTATGAATATACATATGACATTACTTGTGATGGTTTTACAGTAACAGAAACTGTAGAAATTACTGTAACAATCCAAACTGCACCTAATGCAGGATTAAGCACCTCAAAATCTTACTGTACTTCTAATGCGGACGAAGATTTATTTACGCTTTTAGGAACTTCAGACACCTCAGGTTCATGGACGTTTAATGGTAACCCAAGAACAGATGGTATTATTCATCCAGGTAGCGATAGTTCAGGAGACTATACCTATACAATTGAAGCAAGTGGAGGATGTGAAGCAGTTACCGCAACCGTAACAGTAACCATTAATACAGCACCCGAAATATTTCCAGTTCTTCCTTATGAACAATGCGATAACAATTTAGATGGAGATGACACTAATGGTTTTGCTGATTTTATTTTAAGCACAAGGAATAATGACATCTTGCAAGGTCAAGCCAACATTGTTATTACTTTTCATGCATTACAAAGTGAAGCAGAATTAGGCACCAATGCATTACCCAATAATTATTATTCTAATTCTAAAACCATTTATATTAGATTAAGAAATACCCTTACAAATTGTGTGGCAATAAACACTATGGATTTAATTGTAAACCCATTGCCTGTCATTCAAAACAACGTTATTTTAAAACAGTGCGATACCGACAATGATGCTGTAACAAGTTTTAACTTAACGCAAGCTAATACCATTATATCGAATGAATCTAATGTAAGCTTTACCTATCATACTTCACAAATAGGTGCATCTAATAATACCAACATAATCACTGATGATGTGAATTATATAGCTCCAAACGGAAGCGTGGTTTGGGCAAGAATTGTAAACACTAACAATTGTTATCGCACAACTCAAGTTAATTTAGTTGTTTCTGCTACAACTATTACTCAAAATAATAGTTTTGATTTATACGAATGTGATGATTATATAGATGCGAGTGACCCAGACAATGATGGTATTGATTATTTCAATTTGAATGATACAGCTAATCCAAATAGAGATGCGGTCCAACACTTTAAAAACCTATTCCCATCCAATCAAAATTTAACAGTAACTTTCTATGAAAACGAAACTGACGCTTTAGCTGAAATAAATCCAATAGTAGACCTAAATAATTTCAGAAATAGCGTCCCAACTTTACAAACATTATGGGTACGAATCGATAGCAACTTAAACAATGAATGCTTTGGTTTAGGACCGTATTTAAATCTTCACGTAGTAGCTATTCCTGAACTAAATTTAGGCGTTGATTTTACCCTTTGTGTGGATCCAATTTCTGGTCAAGGTTCACAAATAGTAGATGCTACACCGGTGAGTTCAGGTAATTATGTATACCAATGGAATCCAATGAATTCAAGTTTAGACAGTTTGGGTAATGAAAGCTCACAATTTTTAATAACAGAAGAAGGTACTTATTCAGTTATTGTTACAGATATTCTTTCAGGTTGCTCCAATTTTGATACTATAGTAGCCACCTATTCCTCTGAACCTTCAATTTTTGAAGCCAATGTAATCAATCCTAATTTTTCATCAGGATTAGCTACTATTGAAGCATTTGCTTCTGGTGGTTTTGGAACTTATGAATACAGTTTGGATCAAATTACTTGGCAAATGAGTCCTACATTTACCAATCTTTCAAACGGAAGCTATACCGTATATGTGAGAGATATTTTAGGTTGTGGAATACTTTCTACAAGTAATTTATACGCTATTACTTATCCTGCTTTTTTTACTCCAAATGGAGATGGATATAATGACACTTGGAATATTGAAAATTTACCTCAAGAGTACGAAGCCAAGCTCTACATTTTTGATCGTTATGGAAAGCTAATCAAGCAAATAAGTCCTTATGGTGAGGGTTGGAATGGCACTTTCAATAATCAACCCCTTCCTTCTTCGGATTATTGGTTCAAACTTGAGTATAAAGAAAACGGAAATAGTAAAGAATTTAAATCGCATTTTAGCTTAAAAAGATAACATGGAACCTCATATTACAACAACTTTTCAGAATCATATTGCTATCATTTCATTTTTTCATCCTGCCGGAAACTCTTTTCCCAGTTTGCAATTACATCAATTAACTCAAGAAATCAATCAAGTAGGAAAATCAGAAAATGTACATGTGATTGTTCTAAAAAGTGAAGGTGAAGGTGCTTTTTGTGCTGGAGCATCTTTTGATGAATTGTTACACGTTTCCAATTTAGAAGAAGGCAATCATTTTTTTTCAGGTTTTGCCAATGTTATTAATGCCATGAGAAAGTGTCCAAAATTAATTATTGGTCGAGCACAAGGAAAAGCAGTTGGTGGTGGCGTAGGTTTGTTAGCTGCTTGTGATTATGTACTAGCACATGAAAATGCAGCCCTAAAATTATCGGAGCTCGCTATAGGAATTGGCCCATTTGTTATTGAACCAGCCGTTACAAAGAAAATAGGTAAAACTGCAATGGCAGCTATGACATTAGAAGCTACCCAATGGAAAAGTGCAGCTTGGGCAAACGAAAAAGGATTATTTTCACAAGTTTTTTCATCTGTAGAGACATTAGATGCGACCGTATTACAATTTTCAGAACAATTAGCTAGTTATAATCCAGATGCTTTGTTAGAAATGAAAAAGGTTTTGTGGGAAGGAACGGAACACTGGGACACTCTTTTATATGAAAGAGCCGCTATATCTGGTCGTTTAGTGCTTTCCGATTTTACTAAAAAAGCATTAGCACAATTTAAACAAAAATAAGGCACAATCAAATTAAGCTATCGAAAGGCTATTGTTGTTAAATAGCCCCGGTTGTAGCAAGTTACCTTGTAACGCGGAAAACGGGAGAAGTTGTCTACTGAAAAACAATGTAGTGCTCCTAAAAATTATAATTTTCGGGTTTTTAACCAACCCGTAATGCTTAATCTTTCTCTACGAACAGGTTTTACCTCGTGTTCTAATATTTGGCTTTCAAAAACAACCATTCTTCCTTTTAGAGGAAATACGTTAATGGTTTCATCTTCTTTATAAATTGCTAATTCGCCTCCAAAATCTTCGGTCCAGTCTTCTTCATTGAGATAACAAACAATGGATAATTTTCGACTATCATCATTTTGAAACGTATCTAAATGTCTTTTATAGAAAGTTCCAATTGGATACAAAGCATAATGAAATTCTCGTTCTTGAATTCCAAGAAAACAAGTACGGTTTAAATAATTTGTAAAATGTTCTATTTTATCAAAAAAAACAGCTTCTGCTTCGTTTTTTTGTGATTCATCTATCCATGAAATAAAATCACCACGAATTGTTTTGATAATTTGTTCATTGAACTGATTGCCAATAGCTGCTTTTTTAAATTCATCTTCCTCATATTTTTTCAATAGACTATCTCTAAGATTTTCTACTTCATCGACTGAAAAAAAATCATCAACAATGCTATATTGCTGTTGTAATAGGTCTTGGATAACCTTCTCATATTTTGGAATTAAGACAAATTCGCTCATAATGCTATTCAAAAAAAGTGAGCAAATATAATGCGAAAAAAGCAACAAAAAACAAGAATTAAAATTTAGTAACTTTGCAGAAATATAGGATTATAAAAAATGAGTAAAATTAGAATTACAAAACAGTTTTCATTTGAAACAGGTCATGCCTTATATGGTTATGATGGTAAGTGCAAAAATGTACACGGACATAGTTATAAGCTTTCTGTAACTGTTATTGGAACACCTATAACAGACACTTCTAATGTAAAATATGGGATGGTGATTGATTTTACCGATTTAAAAAAAATCGTAAAAGAAGAGATTGTGGATCTTTTTGATCATGCGACTGTCTTTAATAAAAACACACCACATGTTGAATTAGCACAAGAATTAAGTAATAGAGGCCATCATGTTATTTTAGTAGATTATCAGCCAACCAGTGAAAATATGGTAATTGATTTTGCTAAAAAAATACAAGACCGTCTTCCTGGTGGTATTCAATTGCACTCGTTACGACTTCAAGAAACGGAGAGTTCTTTTGCAGAGTGGTTTGCATCAGATAATATATAAAATAACAAAACCCTTAAAGAAAATTCTTTAAGGGTTTTTAATTTAATTATAAAAATTGATATTAACTAATTCATTATTTTTTTACAATTAAAAATTCTGAGCGTCTGTTTAGTGCATGTTCTTCTTCTGTACAATCGTTTCCACACGCTACTTTTGGTTCGCTTTCTCCGAAACCTTGACCTGAGATTCTTTCCTTACTTATTCCTTTAGAAATAATATATTGAACCGTAGCTTTTGCTCTTCGGTCTGATAAATCCAAGTTGTATTTATCACCACCTCTACTATCGGTATGTGATTTTGCGAAAATGATCATTTCTGGATGTTCATTCATTACCACAACTAACTTATCTAACTCTTCCGCTCCTTGCGCTGTAATATTGCTCTTATTGAACTCAAAGAATATCGGTTGTAAGATTACCTCTTTTTCGGTAATAATTGGTTTAATTGGCTCTAAATTAGCGTCTACAGTCGTAGATCCGTTTGGAGATGCGGGCATTGTAAAAATACCATCTTCAAAACCTTCTTTAGAGATTTTAAAAGTATATACTTTATCACATTCTACTTCAAAACTTTGTCTACCTGTTCCATCACTTGATCCTGTAGTAACTAATGAATTCGCATTATCTAAAACATTAATTAAAGCACTTTCAACTAACTTTCCTGTAGTTGCATTTTTAACTATTACAATAGCATTTACTCCACAGACTGGGCTTGCCATATACAAGTTATCAACTCCATCTCTGTTACTAGAGAAGAATCCCATTTTTTTAGAAACATTGTAACTAAAAGCAAAATCATCTTTTGCTGTATTTACTGGATCACCAATATTAACGGGATCAGTGTTTGCATTTAAGTCTGCTTCAAAAATATCTAATCCTCCAAACCCTTGTTTTCCATCAGAAGAAAAGTATAACATATTTTCACTTGTTATGTAAGGAAAACTTTCATCACCAGGTGTATTAATTTTATCTCCTAAATTCACTGGAGTTCCATATTCATCACCATTCACACTCACTTTCCATATGTCTTCTCCTCCTAAACCTCCAGGCATATCAGATGAAAAATACAAAGTTTTACCATCTTTACTAATACTTGGATTACGCAGAGAATATTCCACGCTGTTAATTGGTAAAGGCTTTAAATCAGACCAACTTCCACCATCTTGCTTAGTAGCTTTATATAGATACATTCTACTAAACTTAGATTTTTTATCTTCTGATTTTTCAAATTTATTTTCATTGAAACTTTCGCTTGTAATGTACATGGTATTTCCATCAGCTGTAACGGTAGCGGGTCCATCGTGCCACTTAGTATTTACACTTTCAACTAAAGTTGGTTCACTCATAGTTCCATCCTCATTGTAAATGGCTTGATACAAGTCTAAATAAGGTTGGTCATTCCATCCATATGTTTTTCTAGCTTCATTTCTTGCACTAGTAAAATAGATGTAATTATCATCTGTAAGAATAGCACCAAAATCGGATTTATCACTACTAATTGTTGATGGTTTTATATCAAACAAAGGCCTTTTAGCTTTTAATTCCGTTAAATAATTTGGATTACTTTTAAATGCTACAGCTCTTTCATCTTTTGGTTTTAATTCAGCAAATTGCTCCATTTGTTTTTTAGCTTCATCATACTTTCCTTCCGCTTTTAACATTTGAGCATATCTAAAATAGGTTTCTGCATCTTGTTGTTTTCCTTCAACTAATTTGGCATACCATTTTATCGCTTCTGTAGTATTAAATACATTGTAATAACTATCAGCTAATCGTTTTTGAACATATGCATCTTCGTATCCCTTTTCAGTCAACTTTAAATAAGCGTTTGCAGCATCAATATATTCAAATCGTTCGTATAGTTTATCGGCGTCTTTAGTCTTTGCGTTTTGCGCACTTAGCAATCCACTAGCGATTACAAAACTTAAGGTTATATATAGTTTCTTCATGTCTTTATCGCTTTTAAATTAAAAATATCGTGGTGAACGAGATACTTTTCTTGGGAAATTCAAGTCAAATAATAAAATAATCTCGTGTGATGAAGGTGTGGTTACTTTCAAGTCAGAGACAATATGATCGTATGCATATCCAATTCTTATGTTAGGTGAAACCGCATAATTAATCATGGCTCCAAAACTATCTTCAATTCTATATGTTGCACCAATTTCAAATTTTTGATTAAACAAGAAATTAGCTGAAACGTCCAAGGAAGGAGATACATCGAAAGCAGATTTTAACATAAAGAAAGGTTTGAATTTAACTTTTTCATTCAAATCAAATACATAACCCCCTGTTAAAAAATAGTGACTTGTTTCTGCTCCAAATTCATATTGTGTTCCAGAATCATTAATTGTTAAATGTGTTTTTCTTAAGAAGTTAGGAACCGATAAAGCAATGTAGTATTTATCGGAATAAAAGAATAACCCAGAACCTAAGTTAAAATAAGTATTACTTACATTTTGCCCAAAAGCAGGATCAATAATAAAATTATCTTGCAAAGAAGGATCAACGTCACTTAATAAACCAATTTTTTGCATGGTTAAACCTGCCTTGATTCCGAAGGCTAATTTATGTGTATCTCCTAAATTCAATGTATAAGAAAAATCTCCAAATACATTATTTTCTTCAACAGGTCCTAATTTATCTGACACAACAGACAATCCTAACCCTACATTTTTACCTGTCGGCAAATGACCAAAAAAAGTAGCTGTAGTAGGAGCATCTTCAATTTCAATCCATTGCTTTCTGTATAATAATCCCATAGAGAGACTTTCTTTCGACCCTGCATAAGCAGGATTAATTACACTCATATTGTACATATATTGTGTATAGTGCGGATCCTGTTGCGCAAAAGTGTCAAACGTAAAACCTAAAGCAACTATGGCAACTAGTATTAGTTTTTTCATTGTTAATATTTTGTAGTTAAGCAGCTTTCATTAAGAAATGAAAGCTGCATTATTTTTTATTCTCCTTTGTTGATATAGACCCAACCTGTTACACTTTCTCTATCATAGAATTCGATGGTGTAATAGTATGTTCCAGAAGGAAGCGCATTACCGTTATCTTGTTTACCACCCCATTCATTCGTGTAATCATTCTTAGAGTAAACTTGAAGTCCGTATCTATTAAACACTTCCACTTTTTTCACATTAAAGTTAGAAAGATCCCAAGTATCATTATTGCCATCACCATTAGGAGAGAATCCTTTAGGAATAGTACAACTTATTGTAGTTATTGTAAATTCACCTGTACCATAACAACTTTCATTATTAGTAGCATTTGGAGTAAATGTATAAACTACAGTACCTTTAGTAGATGTTGAAATACTTGAAGGAGACCAAGTTCCTTCCACTTCAATCATAACTGGATTTCCTGATCCATCCAAAATAATTTGCCCATAGTCATCAGTTTCTGGCACTTCTACAGTAGGAAACTCAACAGTTGATCCTTGACAAACTTCTTGCTCACCTAAATCAAATGCTGCTTTTTCCTTAACCACAATTTTGAAAGGTTTAGAATAACATTGTACAACTCGATCATAAGTAGTTAATGTATAGTTTCCAACTCCCAATGGGTTTGTAAATGTCACATTAGGCAATGAGATTGTTTCTATTGGAATGTATACCTCATTTGGTAAACTATTTAAATCTAACATTGCTAATTCAAAATCATAATCTGCAGAATACAAACTATAAACTCCAACATTCGAATAGTCTGAGAAAGTTGTATTCCAATCTGTTGCATCCCAATCCGCTGGATCCCAAGTCGTAGAAGGTAATACAGTACCAGAAGCAATTCTTCTATAATTATACCCTAAACCATAAGGAAGAGCTGGAGGAAAAATAGTATAACCCCAAACATCAATGTCGTTGTTAGACAAATCAGTCAATCTAATATTATCATTGTTATTAATATCAAAACCAACATAAGAAAGGTCTGGAACAACTCCACCTAAATCAGCACCATTTCCTATTTTAACGATTACTACATCATCATTATTTAAGGTACCAGACAAAGCGGTTTCAAAAGTAGGAGAAGCTGTTGGATAACCACCTCCGTTATAAATTCTCAATTTATAATTTCCTAAGTTAACTGCAGCACCTGTTCCATTATAAATTTCTATATAAGTTAAGGCTCTTGATGGAGAAGTATGTGCATCTGTAACTTCAGATATAAATAGGTCAGTAGGGAAATTTACTTGGCTTGTTAAAGGAGAAGTAATTTCAATAGCAACACTTTCTCCTTCGTCAACACAATATCTAGCAACTGGATTATCTGGATCAATAGTACCGATTGGCTCAGGGTCTGAATCAATTGTTGCATAAGGCACAGAAATTATAGTAACCGTAGCATTTATATTTGATAATGTATTCGAACATAAAGTAGTAGAGTTAATGATTTCCAATAAACTAACCTCTAAACTCATTACTTGACTAGGATCATCTATAGTAGGTATTGTAATGGTATATGCACCACTTGCGTCAAGAGTTAAAGTTTGAGTTGCACCTCCATTAACACTATAGTTTACTGTTGCATTAGCAGTACCATTAACAGTGAAAGCTGCATCACTACCTATACAAACTATATTATTAATAGCCTCTAAGCTAGTGATAGTTGGCAATGGTAAAATTGAAGCGGTTGCTGTATTATTTAAAGGGTTCACACAAGTTCCATCATTAATTAGAGATAATGTTATTATAACATCATCTGTTGGACTTGGCACCACTACAGTTGCAGCACCACTAGCGTCTAAAGTAGCATTTACTGTTGTGCCACCATCTATTTGATAATCTACAGTTGCATTTGGACTACCTGTAATCGTAAACGAAGCATTAGAACCAGGACAAAAATCTTCCGCAGTTACTTGAGTAACAAATGGCAATTGATTGATAACAACCGTATATGGAGCTGAATTCACTGCACATTGACCAGCATTTGGCACAAAAGTATAGGTTGTTGTTTGTGAATTATTCACAGCAGGACTCCATGTACCTGAAATTCCTTCGTTTGAATTTACTGGTAAACTAAAAGTTGTTCCAGCACAAAATGGACCAATTGGGTTGAATGTCGGTGTAATAGTTGGATTAACTAATGTTATATCACTTGAATTTGCAATATTACATCCGTTAATTATAACGTCAAAATTAGCATAAACTCCTGCATTTAATCCGTTAATAACTATTTGACCATTTAAGTTTGCATAATAGGTTGTTGGCCCCACCGCTACAGTATCATCAGTATAAGCAATAGAATAACCATCACTTGGATTTAATCCTGAAATAGTAATGGAACCGTCAGTAGCATTACAATAGGTTGGATCTTCATAAGTAAACACTGGAGTAGATTGAATTGCAAAAACTGCAGAATAATAACTACCATTATTGTCCACTAATATTGTATCAAAGCAATCTGTAGTAGAATCATAATCACCTACTAATTCATAATAAACATCAATACGGTAATTACCAAGAGCTAAAGTTGTTAAATCTACAACAGCAGAAATAGCATTCCATTTTTGATCACCTGGATCACATGTTCCTCCAGATGGGAAGGATCCTGCGTTACAGTCATCTAATAAAGGAAGCGCTAAACTTGTAAACACTCCTGGTGTAGCACTCACTTCATAAATTCTATACTTCATTTCAACAGAGCATATGTTGGAAGAAGTTCCTTTATGTGTTCTTAATTCTCCTCCATTTAAAATTAAACTTCCTGAATTTTGAACATATGTTCCTAAATCGGAATTAGGGAAAACATTACCTGTAGGACCAATTAAATCAGTACCATTACCCGTAACATTAAAATATTCTCCACTTCCAGCAGTTTCACAGTTTTGAATATTTACAGCCGTTGCTATAATATTTAATTCACAAGCTGGTAAAACGGTGATATCCATTACAAAAGGTAAACCACATTGTCCAGAATCTGGAGTAAAAGTATATTGTCCAGAAGCCATATTATCTACTACAGATGGTGACCAAGAACCGGTAACACCATTATCTGAAGTTGTAGGAAGTACCGGTGCAACATCTCCAGCACAAATAGGTGCAGGTTGAATGAAACTAGGTGTTACTTGTTCTCTTACAATAATTTCAATACTTGTTGGTCTAGCACACTGACCAGGATCTGGTGTAAAAATATATTCTGTTGTTTGAGTATTATCTACGGTATCAGGTGTCCAAGAACCCGTTACACCTTCTAATGATGCGGTTGGTAAAGTAACGCTTTCACCATTACAAATAGGATCAATAGGCGTAAAAGTTGGCTCAAACTCATTGGTATAATTTAATAATACATTTTGAGAAGTAACTGTTTGCTGACCATTACATGAAGTATAAATTGCTTGAGCTGTCATGGTAGTAGAAGCGTTTATACAAACATTAATGTCGGTATCTGCACTATAAAACTGACCGTCTTTTAACCATGAAAAAGTAACATTTGGAGCTCCATCTGGAGTAAAACGCCATCCTTCATTTGAAGCAGACCACGCACCTGTATTTCTTCCTGGTGGTGTATATGCTAAAGTTCCAGCATTATTTTGAATTCCTATAACACCAACTCCACTTTGCCATGAAGTACAAGGTACTCTATTTAGAACATAAACTTCAATAACATTACTAGTCTCATACATTACGATTTGACTCGTTTGTAACGGAACATTCGTATTACAACTAAATTGAGCAACATTAGAAATATTAAATACAAACACTCTACAAGGTGCAGAACCTAATACTTGGTAATTTATATCAGGCATTGCAGGAGGAGTTGTAACAGCAGGATTAATATCCTGATATACTCCATAAATAGCGTTTTTAATAGGGAATCCTGTATTTGGTATTTGTTGATTAAAACTCCAATCACAAAATTGATTTGCATTTGTAGAATTAAAGGTTACTACCCCATTTGAACCCACACTACATTGATTATAATTAGTTCCAAAGAAACAAAAATCGAAAGGTAATGGAATATTTCCAGACCAAATATCATCTGTACTAATATTTAAAGGCGTTCCTCCTGTAAAAGGGAAAGGAGGAGCAAAAGCTATTGGGTCAACTTTATAAACTGAAGTATTACCCGTTTGAAAGAAAGAAGCTGATAAATCCACACAATTATCTGTCGAACAAACATCAATAACACCATTATTAGCGGTATCAATTTCAACTCCAGCACAAGCTTGTAAACCAGCAACCACATAAAAGTTAACGGGTATTGATGACCAAGCACTAATATTTCCTGGTCCACAAATCGCTCTAACATACACATCATAGAAACCTGCTGCCGCTCCCACTACTGTCGCTGGGTTACTATTCACAATAGTTCCAGTATCTGTATTAGTTGGTGGTGCACTGCCTGCTGGTAAATAAATAATTTCCCATTGTGTTGCAGTACCTGTTTCATTCCATCCTACAGTAAATTCATCTTCATTAATACTAATTAAACTTAAACTAATTGGCGCAGGACAAGCTGGTGGCGGTCCACAAGTTACACTTATATCCCATCCTAATGAAGTTGTTGCACCATTTGAATTAAACCTAAAAGTTAAACAACCACTTGAGTGACTGGAAACAAGGTTAGGTGGAAGATTTGAACCCGAAAAAGCCCCTAAAAGAGTACCTGAAACGTTTGGTCCATTAAAAACTTCTAAAATATCATTCCCTGCTTGTGTATCAAAAGCATTAAAAACAATACTTACCACATTTCCTGAAGCATCTGGACAAATTGTAAAAACATTGCTTTCATTATTTGCATAATTACCTCCAGCACCTCCTGTATCATAAAAATGATCTCCAGCACAATAATCTGGAGTTGTTCTAAATGGTATTGGTCCAGACCAAACACTAGCATCTGATCCACTACAAATAGCACGTACATATACTTCGTATTGTGTATTTGAGGTTAAGCCTGTTATTAAAAATGGTCTTGTTGAAGTAGGTGTACCAGATCCTGTAGGGTAACCTGCCCCAGCAGGTTGTACAATAACTTCCCATTGCGTAGCTCCCGCATTATCCGACCAGTTCACAGATGCTGAATTTGAATTTACACCTGATACTACAATATTATTAGGTTGTGGACAAGTTGGTGGTGTACACTGAGCTACCCCATTAAATAATTGTGAATTTTGAGTTCCTGTTCCTGGAGGTTTTGTATAAATTACATTATTAACAGTTGGTTCAATAATAGAAACTCCCACTTGTGCAGGAGATGTTCCAGTAGGGTTCCAATACAATATAAAAGGTTGATTGTTACACAATGGTACCGAAACCTGAATATGATTCGTACCATCAGAAACTTCTGGTCCAGTTAAAACAGCAACAACAGTTCCATTTTGACTTACATTCATTGTATTTCCTTGCCAGCCATTTCCTCCTGTATCCCATAGCTCGAAAACATAGTTACATTGTTCCGTTGGCAAACATAAAGTTGTCATATACGTATAAGGTCCTGCCCATGTACTAAATGTACCATCATTACAATCTGCTCTCACCCAAAATTCATAATTCGTTCCAGGTGCTAAACCAGTAACAGTATATGCAGTATTATTATTCGTTTGTGTCCCCGAACCAGTTGGAATACCACCTCCTAAAGGTTGATTGATTACTTCCCATGAAGTAGCCCCGCTTGGATTATCCCAAGATAAGTCTACTGAGGTATTGCTTAAATTGTTAATACCTAAATTCGTTGGAGGAGCACAACTCTCTCTTTGAATAACCAAATTATAGTTAATACTTGTTGTAACTGCTGAAGAAGAAACTACTATAAAATAAGATTGTCCAGCTGTAACCGAAAAACCAGTTATCTCTCTTGGTGCAGTATTGGTATTAGCTACACCTGCCAAACAGGTAACCCCAACATTAGCACAAGAACTATAAACAAATAAAGAAGAATTTCCTTCAACTGGTGTAGAAATGATACTTACATTTCCTGTAAATGTGGGTATAAATTCATATACTACATCGTTCCCAGCTAAATAATTGGTAGCTCCACCTGCACAACTAGATCCTTGAGGTCCGTTAAAATCATTTCCATAAACATTTGTATTATCTGTAGTGCTATAAGGGACTGTAGTTATCTGTATCGGATCACTACAATCTAATCCTTGTGGTAAGGTTTGAGTATTAAAAGGTCCGACCCATACACTCGTTACTCCTCCACCGCAAACCGATCGAATATACAATTCATAAGTCGTATTTGGATTTAATCCAGAAATAGTAAATGGCATCGAATTTACAAGTACACCACTTCCTGTTGGCGAACCACCATTAGGATAAATTTCTACTTCCCATTGTGTTGCAGAACCATTAGTAGTCAAGCTTAATTCAACTGAAGTTGATGTAATGTTGATTTCAGATAATGGTGCTGAAGGGGGTAAACACGCTTCCGTTAAACGAACAGCATCGATTAACCATCCATCACCTTGAGTTGTTGGAGTAGTACCTGTTTGAGTATGTACTTTAACAAATGCAAAATATACGTTTGGAAAAGCAGCTAAAGAAGATATATCTACTACTTTTTCATTGTATTGATCATAAGGATTGTTCAATTGATTTTCATCCCAAGTCTGCAAAGTAGTAAAGCTATTAACATCTGTTTGGGAAGTTGTAGAATATCTTAATTCAAAGATGGTTCCAGAATTTCCAACAAATTGTTGCCTCGTTTGAAAACGCAGCTCAGAATTTGCATTGAGACCCGTTATAGCTGGGGTAACCATCCATTTGTAGGAGGTATTGCCTTGCCCAACGTTTTCTCTAGGAATGTAAGCAGATTGAGTACCTCCATCTGGATACACTAACACTCCTGCTGTAGTAACATTCCAGTTGGAAGTTCCACTACCACTAGTAAACACAGCCCAACCCGTAGGGGGAAAGGTTCCTTCGAAATTCTCAGGTAATTGAGAATATCCAATAAGTGTTACTAATGACATGAAAAAAAGTAATAATTTTTTCATTCTATAAGTTTTTAGTTAAAATTTGATTAATATTTCAAAGTTAACAATAAATTAATGCTATTAAATATCTGTCGATGAAATGTAACTTTTCATCGTTAAAATGCACTATTTAAGTTTCTAAATCTTTATATTTTTTTTGCTTATTTTTGTCTCAGAAAAACAATTGCAAAACCTTTGAAAAAAACACCCAAAATTTACTTTGCTTCTGACCAACATTTAGGTGCTCCTACTCCTGAAAAAAGCTTTCCTAGAGAACAAAAATTTGTTGCATGGTTAGATTATGTAAAACAAGATGCAACCGCTATTTTTTTATTAGGTGACTTGTTTGATTTTTGGTTCGAATACAAAACAGTTGTTCCAAAAGGTTTTGTTCGGGTTTTAGGCAAACTAGCTGAAATAAGGGATTCAGGAATACCAATTTATTTTTTTGTTGGAAATCATGATTTATGGATGCATGATTATTTTGAAAAAGAATTAAACATTCCTGTTTATCATGACAATCAAGAATTTACATTTAATGAAAAAACTTTTTTAATAGGTCATGGAGACGGAAAAGGACCTGGTGACAAAGGCTATAAAAGAATGAAAAAAGTGTTTACCAACTCTTTTTCAAAATGGCTTTTTAGATGGTTACATCCCGATATTGGAGTTCGTTTAGCGCAATATTTATCTGTTAAAAACAAATTGATTTCTGGAGCAGAAGATGTTAAATTTTTAGGAGAGGAAAACGAATGGCTTGTTCAATATGCCAAACGAAAATTGGAAACAAAAAACTACCATTATTTTGTTTTTGGACATCGTCATTTACCCATGATTATCGACCTAAATGAAAACTCAAAGTATATTAATCTTGGAGATTGGATTGGTTATTTTACTTATGGTGTTTTTGACGGAGAAAATTTCGAATTGAAAGATTTTAAAAATTAAGATTCCTTTTCCAAGTCTTCTACTTCTTTTTCTAAATCCAAATTTCTAAATTTCGGTGACACATAAGCGGTTACCAAAACTGTACCAATGGTCATACACCCACCAAAAACAACAGCTCTCACTGCACCCATTAATTTAGCCGTTACTCCACTTTCAAAAGCACCTAATTCGTTAGAAGATCCAACAAAAATTGAATTCACAGAAGATACTCTACCTCTCATATGATCTGGTGTATGTAATTGTAAAATAGTACTTCGAATAACAACCGAAACCCCATCCGCGACTCCACTTAAAAACAACGCAAATACTGAAACCCAAAAAATTTCCGATAAACCAAAAAGGATAATACTACCTCCGAAAATGAATATTGCAATCAATAATTTTTTTCCGGCATTTTTATTTAATGAAAAATAAGCAGATGCCAACATGGTTACTATGGAGCCAACAGCAGGTGCAGCTCTTAAAATCCCAAAACCTTCCGAACCAACCTTTAAAATATCTTGGGCAAAAACCGGTAATAATGCAACAGCACCACCAAATAAAACGGCAAACATATCTAAAGAAAGTGCTCCTAAAATAGTATGGTTTTTAAACACGAAACGCACCCCTTCTTTTAAACTTTGAAAGACTGGCTCTCCAATTTTTGGATTTAAAATGGGCTTTCTTTCAATTTGACTTAACCCCAATAATGCCAAAACTGTAAAACCAAAAACCAAACACATGGACCAATGAACTCCAATAAAACTTATTGAAACCCCTGCCAATGCTGGCCCAAACATTGCACCCATTTGCCAAGTGGAACTGCTCCATGTTGCAGCATTTGGATATGTTTTTTTGGGGACTATTAAGGATAATAATGAAAAAACTGTTGGACCTATAAAAGCTCTAACCAAACCTCCTAAAAAAACCAATGCATAAATGATAAGCAATACATTTGAAACCGACAATGTTTTTTGAATACTAGGAATCGTAATCAAAAAAAGCCCTAAACTCACGGTAGAAAAACCTAATAAACATTTTACTAACAACGATTTTTTCTCGTTTTGATCTACTATATGCCCTGCAAACAATGCCATTGCAACTGCAGGAATAATTTCCATTAGACCTATAAAACCCAACGATAATGGATCTTTTGTTATACTATATACTTCCCATTCAATAATTACAAACTGCATGGCCCAAGCAAAAACCATAGCAAAACGCATGAATAAGAAAAAACGAAATTCTTTAAAACGCAAAGCTGCGTAAGGGTCTTTTTTAGCCATTATATTCTTTTATTGCTCTAACATTCAATTGCAAACTCACTTGATTATTCCATTCATTTTCATCAACTACATACGCCATTTGAAATTCTTTTTTACCTTGTACTAAAGGCAAATATTTTCCTAATCCAAAACCAATGGCACCAATTCCTGCTTCCTGCGAGGTTTCAAATTGCTTTACATACAGTTTTAAATGTTCACTTTCACTACCTAATGTTTTGGCAAAACCGGTATCAAAAACTGAAGTACTCATAAAAACAGGATGCATATTTTGGGGGCCAAAAGGTTCAAACTCTTTTAAAATTCGAATTAATTTTGGTGTAATATCAGAAAAATCAATTTCCATATCTATCGTAATTTCAGGAATTAATAGTTCAGGATTAATGGTGTCTTTTACCACATCCTCAAAGGCTTGTTTAAAAACCGAATACTTTTCTTCTTTTAATGTCATTCCTGCAGCATACATATGACCTCCAAACTGTTCTAAATGATGGGAACATGCTTCCAAAGCCTGATACACATCAAAATCTTGAACGGATCGTGCTGAAGCGGCTAATTTATCACCGCTTTTGGTAAACACTAATGTTGGTCTATAATAGGTTTCTGTTAAACGGGAAGCTACTATTCCAATAACACCTTTATGCCAATTTTCATCATACACTACTGTTGTAAATCGAGTCTCTTCTTTGTTTTCTTTAATTTGATGAAGGGCTTCTTTGGTTATTTGTTTGTCTAAACCTCTTCGTTCTGCATTGTTTTCTTCAATTTCTTGAGCAAAGGTTTCGGCTTGTTTTAAATCGAACTCGGTTAACAACTGAACCGCATAATCACCATGCTTTATTCTTCCAGCTGCATTAATTCTTGGCGCTACTATGAAAACTACATCGGTAATAGTTAAGGTTTTCTTTTTTACATTTTGAACCAAAGCTTTAATCCCGGGTCTTGGATTCGAATTGATAACTTCCAAACCAAATTTAGCCAAAACCCTATTTTCACCAGTCATGGGAACAATATCTGCCGCAATAGCTGTGGCTACTAAATCCAAATAAGGCACTAAATCCTCTATCGTTTGCTTTTTATTCCTTCCTAAAGCTTGAATCAATTTAAACCCAACTCCACAACCACACAATTCATCATAAGGATAGGTACAATCTTCTCTTTTGGGATCTAAAACAGCAATAGCATCTGGTAAAATGGCTCCAGGTCGATGGTGATCACAAATTATAAAATCAATTCCTTTTTCTTTGGCATAAGCCACATGATCAACTGATTTAATCCCACAATCTAAAGCTATAATTAGTGTAAACCCATTGTCTTCTGCAAAATCAATTCCTTGAAATGACACACCATAGCCTTCTAAATAACGATCTGGAATATACGTAGCTACATTGGAATAATCGGTTTTTAAATAACTTGAAACCAAAGAGACTGCTGTTGTTCCGTCAACATCATAATCTCCAAAAACTAAAATATTTTCTTGATTTGCGATAGCAGTTTCAATGCGAGACACTGCTTTATCCATATCTTTCATTAAATATGGATCGTGAAGGTCATTTAAAGTGGGACGGAAAAAAGATTTGGCTAGTTCAAACGTTTCAATGCCTCGTTGAACTAATAATGTAGCAATGATTTCGTCTACCTGAAGAACTTCTTGTAAGGCTTGTACTTTTTCTTTATTTGGCTTTGATTTTAAGTTCCAACGCATGTTTGTTAATTTTAGAAATTTGAGTTTGCTTTTTGGCATATATATTTGAAAAACAAATTTACTATTAAAATTGATGTTGGCTTATTTTAATACCAATAAAATTTAGTTAATTTTGAACTTATTACTTTCAAAACTAAAGCATGCAAATTCAAGGACAAATTGTAGATATCGCAAACAAAAAAATATTTTCAGGAGAAATTACCGTTGAAAATGGAAACATTACATCCATTGTACCCAAAGAACATCAAGTAAAAAACTACATCCTTCCAGGTTTTATCGATGCTCATATTCATATTGAAAGTTCGATGTTAGTTCCTTCAGAATTTGCTAAAATTGCTGTACTACATGGTACTACTGGTACCATTTCTGACCCTCATGAAATTGCGAATGTATTGGGAAAAGAAGGCGTTTATTATATGATTGAAAACAGTAAGAAAGTACCTTTAAAATTTCATTTTGGAGCACCCTCTTGTGTACCAGCCACCTTTTTTGAAACTGCTGGTGCTGTTATTGATGCAAATGATATCAAAGAATTATTAGCTTCACCCGACATTCATTATTTAGCAGAAATGATGAATTACCCTGGTGTTTTATTTGATGATGCCGAAGTTTTAAAAAAAATGGAATGGGCGAAACACTTTAACAAACCGATAGACGGTCATGCTCCTGGCTTACGAGGTGAACCGTTGCAAAAATACATCGCTGCAGGA
Source organism: Flavobacteriaceae bacterium (assembly GCA_002862755.1). Lineage (GTDB taxonomy): Bacteria > Bacteroidota > Bacteroidia > Flavobacteriales > Flavobacteriaceae > Flavobacterium. The sequence continues at coordinate 41,867 of PKDY01000022.1, forward strand.
ATTACAACAGATCATGAGTGTTTTACTTATGAAGAAGCTAGTGAAAAATTAGCGCTTGGTATGAAAGTAATTATACGAGAAGGAAGCGCAGCCAAGAATTTCGAAGCGTTGATCGATTTATTACCAGAGCATTATGAAAACATGATGTTTTGTTCCGATGATAAGCATCCAGATGATTTAATTGTCAGTCATATTAACGCATTATGTGCTAGAGCTGTGAAAAAAGGAATTAATCTCTTTAAAGTATTGCAAGCTGCTTGTATCAACCCGGTGCATCATTACAAAATGAATGTAGGTATTTTACGAGAAGGTGATTTTGCTGACTTTATTGTAGTGGAAGATTTGGTTGATTTTCAAGTATTACAAACCTACATTAATGGTGAACTAGTGGCCGAAAATGGCACTTCTAAAATAGCAGATATTGATTTTGAAACACCTAATAATTTTAGCACTTCTTTTAAAAAGCCAGAAGATTTTGAAATGAAGAGTTCAGCCAAAACCATTCGCGTGATTGAAGCTCTAGAAGGACAATTAATCACAAATGAACTCCATCATAACGCTTTTTTAAAAGATGGAAAATTAGTTTCAGACACAAAGAATGACATTTTAAAAATGGCAGTAGTAAATCGGTACGAAAATGCTCCAATAGCAGTAGCTTTCATTAAAAATTTCGGTTTAAAAGAAGGAGCTATAGCGAGTTCGGTTGCACATGATTGCCACAATATTGTTGTCGTAGGTACTTCTGACGAAGAAATTTGTAGCGCTGTTAACCTCTTAATCGAAAACAAAGGAGGTGTTTGTGCCGTAAATGGTGCTGAAAAAAAGGTATTGTCTTTACCTGTTGCAGGCATTATGAGTGCCAAAGACGGTTGGGAAACGGGTAAACTATACCAAGAAATTGATGCAAAAGCCAAAGCATATGGCAGTATCTTGCATGCTCCTTTTATGACGCTTTCTTTTATGGCTTTGTTAGTTATTCCAGATTTAAAACTTTCTGATAAAGGTTTGTTCAGTGGAAATAGTTTTTCTTTTGTGGATTTACAAGTGGAATAATTTTTAAAAATTGTCATTTCTGCATTCTGTCGAAATGACAATTTGAGTTATTTCAATTCCAAAGCATTTCCCTCAAAAGAAATGCCTTCCCAGTCCGATTTGATAAAATTTCTAATATTTTGATGGTCCATTTCTTCTGGTGTTGCAAGTACTTTTTGATAATGTTCGCCAAATAAAAATAAGGTTTCTTTTGCCTCTAATTGGTATATTTTAGCGAAAGCAAATACTTTACACGAACCGTTATTGCTATTGGCATCATTAGTTACAGCTCCATTTGTAAAAGGGGTTGGTGTAAATATAAAATGGGTATCTATAGTAGCAATTACTTCTGAGAAGGCTACAATTTCAGCTTTTTGAACTGCTTCAATCAAATTAGAAATCGTCATATAAAAGAATGAATTAATCGTGATGAAAAATAGTTTTAATTTCTATCTTGGCAAATTGTCGAAACATTTCCATGACACCACAATATTTTTCCACCGATAAATTCACCGCTTTTTGAAGTTTATTTTCGTCTAGATTCTTCCCATAAAAATGATATTTAACCATAACCGCATCGTATACTTTTGGATGTTCTTCGGTTAAATTAGCAATCGTTTCAATTTTAAAGTCTTTAACTTCTAGCTTCATTTTTTCAATTAAAGAAGCCACATCCAAACCCGAACAACCAGCCAAAGAAGACAACAGTAATGCTTTTGGTCGTAACCCTGCTCCTGCTCCACCATGTTCAGGAGCGGCATTGATAAAAAAAGTTTCCCCACTAGGATTTGTAGACTCAAATTGCATTTTCCCTTTCCAAGTGGTGGTGGTTGTATGTGTTGTCATGATGTAGTGTTTCTTACAAATGTAGACATTTTACAAAAGTGTAACAGAAAAAAACACTTTTCGTTATTAATTATAGAGAGTTCAATTGAATAATTAAATTTCTTTTAATAAAGTAAGAATATTTAAAAATAATTTCAATTTCAAATAAATATAAAATATGATGGAACAAGTTAACAATGGTTTATTATTTTGTTTTTTTCTAACTTTAAGATGCTTAATAAAAGAATACTATAGTTACAAAGAGTTCAAAAATTTTAAAAAAATTTATCCTAACGAAGACTTTAAAATTTACATCAACTACAAGAAAGCTAAAAAATACAACATTATAAAACCTCGCAATAATCAAATAGATAAAGAAATATGAAATTTTATTTCAAACTTTTCCCAGCCACACAAACCACAATTTCTCCTTTGGCGGGTTTGGCTTCAAAATGTTGTAAGACTTCTTCCGCTGTACCACGAACGGTTTCTTCGTGTAATTTCGATAATTCTCTAGAAACCGTAACTCTTCGGTCGGCACCAAAATATTGCACAAATTCGGCTAATGTTTTATTCAATTTATGTGGAGAAACATATAAAATCATGGTTCGGGTTTCTTCTGCCAAGGCTAAAAAACGTGTTTGTCTTCCTTTTTTGTCGGGTAAAAATCCTTCAAAGACAAATTTATCATTGGGCAAACCACTATTTACTAACGCAGGTACAAAAGCAGTGGCACCAGGCAAACATTCTACAGCCACACCATTTTCGACACACGCACGAGTTAACAAAAAACCAGGATCGGAAATAGCAGGTGTTCCTGCATCACTAATTAAAGCAATGGTTTCACCAGCTTGCATTCGTTTTACTAAATTATCCACCGTTTTATGCTCGTTATGCATGTGATGGCTGTGCATGGGTGTGTTAATTTCAAAATGTTTCAACAGTTTCCCACTATTGCGTGTATCTTCGGCTAAAATCAAATCCACTTCTTGGAGCACTTTAATGGCTCTAAAAGTCATGTCTTCAAGATTTCCAATTGGCGTTGGTACTAAAAAAAGTTTTCCCATTTTTTAATTAAACTTGCGTTCAATAATTTCTAAAAAACGCGTTTCATATTCTTCTTTACCTTTCCAATTATCGTAATCTGGCTTCACAAAATCATTGATAAAATCTTTGGCTTCTTCGAAAGAATCGAAAGTATTCAACTGCGACAAAACTCGATTGAAATCTTGCGCACTTCCTCCAAACAATCTCTTTTCAAAAGCAATACGATCGTTTAATCCAAAAGAAATACCTCGAGTCAATCTATCGTTTAAAGATAAGGTTCTTGGTTCTTCATCAAAAGTTTTCTTAGCTTCAAAAATAGTTTCAGGTTCCATTTTTTTAGGCTCAATTGTGGCAGCAACTTCTTCAATAGGTTCTTCAACGACTTCTTCAATAGGTTCAGCCGCTTCTATTTTTTCAAAGGTCATATCGGGTACTTTTGCTACTTCTTTAGCTACCTCTTCCACCTTTACAAAATCCACTTCTTTGTAATCGTCCATAGCAACACCATCAAATAAAGCGGGTTGCTCTTTTTGTTCTTCCTCCTCCTCTTTTAAAACAGGCTCCTCTTCAGTTTCTTCGACTTCCTCAATAACTTCTTCTTTCATTTCCACAGGCACTTCCGTTACAGTTGGAGTTGCTGTTTTTACTTCTTCGACAACAACAGGTGTTTCCAATTTTGTTTCTAGTTCCTCTTGTGAAATCTCCTCTTTAATGGCTTCAAAATTTTCTTCGTAGAAACGTAAAATAGTTAATTGCTCATATAATTTTTTGGCTTCTTCTTGCAATTGTTTAGTTTCTGAACGATTTTTTAATTTTAAAACACGATGTGCAATACTGATTAATTCGGCTTCTAATTTTTTCTTCATAACTTTATAGAATAGAAATTGAATATATGGGTGGTTTTTTAATAAATTTGTTCCCATTACAAAAATAGCAGAAAATACTATTAATCGACTGAAAAAAACAAAATGTTTCTAGAAAATACAGTAAACCAATCTGAACAATTTGGCTGGATAGAAGTTATCTGCGGGTCGATGTTTTCAGGAAAAACAGAAGAGTTAATTCGACGTTTGAAAAGGGCACAATTTGCCAAACAGAAAGTAGAAATTTTTAAACCTGAAGTAGACACTCGTTATCATGATGAAATGGTCGTTTCACATGATGCGAATGAAATTCGTTCCACACCTGTTCCTGTCGCTGGAAACATTCGTATTTTAGCACAAGGCTGTGATGTGGTGGGTATTGATGAAGCTCAATTTTTTGATGACGAAATTGTATCGGTTTGTAACGATTTAGCGAATAGTGGTATTCGTGTTATTGTGGCTGGTTTGGATATGGATTTTAAAGGCAATCCTTTTGGCCCAATGCCTAATTTAATGGCTACAGCCGAATATGTAACCAAAGTACATGCGGTTTGCACTCGAACTGGAAACCTAGCCAATTATAGTTTTAGGAAATCACAAGATGAAAAATTAGTTTTACTTGGAGAAACCGAAGAATACGAACCTCTTAGTAGAGCTGCATTTTATAAAGCTTTAAAAGAAAACAAAGAAGCCAAAGAATAAGTGACCTTTTCTATTCAAAATATTATTCCTCATATCCAGGCAAAAATCTCAGGTATCACTGATGATTTAACCATTGAGAACATTTCAATTGACAGCCGATCGCTACAGAATAATGCTGGAACTTTATTTTTTGCTTTAAAAGGACAAAACCATGACGGTCATCATTATATTCCTGAACTGATTAAAAAAGGGGTTCGCTTTTTCGTAGTTGAAAAAGTACCTGAAAATTTTGTGGATAAAGCCACATTTTTAGCAGTTCAAAACACTACTGAAGCGTTACAAAAAACAGCAAAATATTATCGTAACCTCTTTCATTTTCCCATCATTGGAATTACAGGAAGCAATGGAAAAACAATCGTGAAAGAATGGTTGAATTTCTTACTCAGTCCGGATTATAGCATTGTAAGAAATCCTAAAAGTTACAATTCACAAGTAGGTGTTCCCTTGTCTATTTTTGGAACCAATGAAAATCACAATCTAGGTATTTTTGAAGCAGGTATTTCTCAAAAAGGAGAAATGACAAATTTGGAAAACATCATTCATCCTACTATAGGCGTATTTACACATTTAGGAGTTGCCCATGAAGAAGGATTTAGCTCCTTAGAAGAAAAAATAGTAGAGAAAACCCAACTTTTTACTTCTAGTGAAGTGGTAATTCTTCAAAAAAATGAAGTAGTTGAAAAACACATTAAAGTACCCACATTTACTTGGAGTCTTACAGATGAAGAAGCAACTGTTTTGGGTAGTATAAAAACTCAAGAAAACCAAAAAACCGTTATTCAAATACACTATCAAAACAACAGTTTTGAAGTAACGATTCCTTTTCAAGACAGTATTGCAGTAAACAATGCCATGACCTGTATTGCTACTCTATTGTACTTAAAAATTGACAATCCAATTATACAAGAACGCATTCAAAAATTATATCCTGTCGAAATTAGACTACAAGCCAAAAAAGGAATTAACGGTTGTGTATTAATTGACGATTCCTATTCTTCAGATTACCAATCCTTAAAAATTGCTTTGGATTTCTTAGAGCAACAAAAATTACATTCTAAAAAGACCATCATACTTTCTGATATTTTCCAAGGAGGTTTGCCTATTCATAAACTCTATCAAAAAGTAGCATTGGCCATTCAAAATAATAATATTGACCGAATTATTGTCATTGGGGAAACCATTTCAAAATATTTATCAGAATTGCCCTATGTAATTGCTTTTAGTACCACTATAGATTTTCTAAAACAGTTCAATACGCAATCTTTTCAAAATGAAACCATTTTAATAAAAGGAGCTCGCAGTTTCAATTTTGATGAAATTGTGGTACTTCTAGAAGAAAAAAAGCACGAAACTGTTCTTGAAATTAATTTGGATGCTTTAACGCACAACCTCAATTTTTATAAATCCAAACTGCATTCAAACACCAAAATCATGGTGATGGTGAAAGCATTTGGTTATGGAAATGGTGGTTTTGAAATAGCCAAATTACTGGAACATAATTCCGTTGATTATTTGGGTGTCGCTTTTGCAGATGAAGGTATTGAATTGAGAAAAGCGGGCATTACATTACCCATTATGGTATTGAATCCTGAAAATAGTAGTTTTCCTGCCATGATTGCTTATGATTTAGAACCTGAAATTTACTCGATTACGGGTTTACAAGCCTTTTTACAATTGGCCCAACAAAAAAATATCACTTCTTATCCAATTCATATTAAATTGGATACGGGAATGCATCGTTTAGGATTTGAAGCAAATGATATCGATGCTTTAATTTCTCTATTACGCCATAATAATTTTGTAACGGTGAAAAGTGTTTTTTCTCATTTATCTGCTTCAGATGATACCCAATTTGATGACTTTACGCAGTTACAATTTGAACGCTTTCATTCGCTTTCGCAAAAAATTATAAACACCTTAGACATTCAACCTATTCGTCATATCTTAAACACTTCTGGTATTTTTAATTATGCCCGAGAAATGCAATTAGAAATGGTGCGATTAGGTATTGGATTATATGGCATGGGAAACTCTAAGGCAGAAAGGAATAATCTTCAAAATGTTAGTACTTTAAAAAGTGTAATTTCTCAAATTAGAGAAGTTAAGGAAGGAGAAAGTATTGGCTACAGCCGAAAATTCATGGTGAATAAAAGCATGAAAATAGCAACCATTCCTATTGGATATGCAGATGGTATTCGAAGAGCTTGGGGGAATGAAAAAGGGTATGTTGTCATAAAAAATCAAAAAGCTCCTATTTTAGGCAATATTTGTATGGACATGCTCATGGTAGACGTCACTTCTATTTCTTGTATAGCAGGTGATGAAGTGATTATTTTTGGGGAAAACCCAAATATTACTGAAATTGCAACAGTAACCGAAACAATTCCTTACGAAATATTAACTGGAATTTCACAACGTGTGAAACGCGTTTTTTACAAAAACTAAAATAATGTAAGTTTTTTTATTAAATTAGCTTACACTTAACAAATTAACTAACTAAAACATCTTATTATGGGATTTTTCGCAGATTTTAAAGCATCATTAATGAAAGGTGATGTATTAAGTTTAGCTACAGCTGTTGTAATTGGTGGCGCTTTTGGAAAAATTGTAAGTTCAGCAGTTGATGATTTAATTATGCCAATTGTAGGTTTAATTACTGGAGGAGTAGATTTTACCACAAAATTCATCTCATTGAATGGAGAAAGTTACGCAACTCTTGATGCTGCAAAAGAAGCTGGAGCTGCTGTTATCACATATGGTAATTTTATTCAAGCTGTAATCAATTTCGTTATTATTTCTTTCTTTATCTTTGTAGTATTAAGAGCTGCTGAAAAAGCTAAGAAAAAAGAAGAGGCTGCTCCAGCTGCACCAGCTGGACCAACTCAAGAAGAATTATTAATTCAAATTAGAGATTTATTAAAAAATAAATAATCCGCTACACTACATATTCTAACTAAACCCTGAAATCAATTCAGGGTATTTTTTTAAAAAAATGTTACAAATATAAATTTTTGTGAAATATTTTTTTTCTAGTAATTCTACCAAAATTATTCTATATTTTTGCATCACTAAATTCACAAAAAAATGAAAGTTGCAGTAGTTGGTGCTACCGGAATGGTTGGCGAAATCATGCTTAAAGTATTACAAGAAAGAAATTTTCCTGTAAGCGAATTAATTTTAGTTGCTTCTGAAAAATCGATTGGAAAAGAAGTAGCTTGGAATGGTAAAACATATAAAGTAGTTGGTTTACAAACCGCTGTTGATATGCAACCTGAAATTGCTGTTTTTTCTGCAGGAGGAGAAACTTCATTACAATGGGCTCCAAAATTTGCTGAAGCAGGCACTACCGTTATTGATAACTCTTCGGCATGGAGAATGGATGCTACTAAAAAACTAGTCGTTCCAGAAATCAATGCATCTGTATTAACTAAGGATGATAAAATTATTGCAAATCCCAACTGCTCTACCATTCAAATGGTTATGGCTTTGGCACCACTTCATAAAAAATATAAAATTAAAAGAATTGTTGTTTCTACCTATCAATCCATTACGGGAACAGGTGTAAAAGCTGTGCAACAGTTAGAAAATGAATATGCAGGAGCGAAAGGCGAAATGGCTTATAAATATCAGATTCATAGAAATGCAATTCCTCAATGTGATGTTTTTGAAAACAATGGGTATACGAAAGAAGAAATGAAATTAGTTCGTGAAACCCAAAAGATATTAGATGATAAAACAATTGCAGTAACCGCTACGGCTATTCGTATTCCTGTAGTTGGTGGACATAGTGAAGCTGTAAATGTAGAATTTGAAAATGATTTTGACGTAGCAGAAGTAAGACAATTATTACATCAAACAGATGGCGTAACGGTTCAAGATAATTTAGACACTTTTACTTATCCAATGCCTTTATATGCAGAAGGAAAAGATGATGTTTTTGTAGGAAGAATTCGTAGAGATGAAAGTCAGCCCAACACTTTAAATTTATGGATTGTTGCTGATAATCTTAGGAAAGGTGCTGCAACTAACACCATTCAAATAGCAGAATACTTACTTAAAAACAATTTAGTATAATATCAAAAAAGAGGTTCAAAACGAACCTCTTTTTTTTAAACTATTTTGATTTAATATTAATCAAACTCTTGAAAAACAAGTTTAAATGTACCGTTCGTTAATACAATTACATCATTCACATCATTTTCATTATACAATTTACAATTCACAGATCCTGTAATAGTTTGTGTTTGAAAACCAAAATCATTCGTTCCAGCAACACCTGTGTTATACATAATGGCACTATTATCTTGACTACCCGCTAAAGTGGTATATGAATCACCGTTAGCATTTTTATAAGTTACACTTACCCCTTTTACCAAATTATTATCTTGTTCGTAAGTAATAAAGTTAACAGGTTTTACAGCAAACGTTGCATTAAAATTAATCGTTTCACTAGCTTCATCATCAGACTGATACATATTGTGCATCGTTAATTCTAAAGAAGGAAAATCATCAAAACCGCTAAAAGGAACCATAGCAACAGCGTAGTAATAAGATCTATTACTACTTATCCCACTATAACCTACATAAGGTTGATTGTAATAACTAGGATTACTTGAATTATCTTGAATATAATTTAACGTAGTAGAACCAACAGTAGCTTTAAAAAAAGCAACAGAATTAGTGGTTTCACCAGAATTATCACTGGAATCATTACTACATGACAACAGAATTGAGCTTACAAACAAAAACAAAAGTTTTTTCATAGGATTAAAAAAATAAATTTCTTAAAAATAGTATTTATTTTCATACAGAATTAGAAAAAATAAAATAAGTCTTTATATTTGTGATTCATGAAACAAAAGATTGCCATACTCAACTTTGCAGTAATGCTTTCGGTTATTTTAGCCGTGAGTTATCAATCGTTACACATTTTACGCCATCATTCCAATCCTATAATTGAGAACCTTGATTCTTCATCCCATAAGAAACATCTCCAAACACAAGTAACAGAAAAAGAAGAATGTCATGTTTGTGATTTTAAATTTGCTTCTTTTTTGTCACCAAAAATTTTCACTTATTCTTTTTACTTCCCCTTTAAAGAAAGTCCGTATTCTTTTAGTGTAAAAGAAGCCTTATCCTTCTTTAGTGGAAGTTTATTCTCTTTAAGAGGTCCGCCAAGTTTCATTTAATTATAATACACAATTTTGCCAAAAGAAGCAAAATACATTTCACAAATAAACAGCTTATTTGTGAACGATTCTTATATATTATTAAATGAAATAAAATGAAAAACCTATTTTTATATATGCTACTTATGGTAGCCAGTCTTAGTTATACTCAAAACTCTTTAACGGGTAAAATTACATCAACAAACAATACTCCATTACAAAATGTAGCCGTCCATATCATTGAAAACAATGCATATACTGAAACAGACAGCAATGGTTTGTATACTATAACCAATATCCCAAAAGGAAATATAACCGTTGTTGTTTATTTATATGGTTACGAACAAAAAACAGAAAAAATAAATAGCAATCAAAAAGAAGTTACGCTAGACTTTACGTTAGAAGAAAAAGAACAACATTTAGATGAAATCGTAGTCTCAACCTCATTTAACAAAATACAATCTCAAAATGTAATGAAAGTTGAGCACCAAACTTTAAAACAAATGCAAGAAAATGGAGCTTCTTCTTTAATGGAAGGAGTAGCCTCTATTGCTGGGGTCAATCAAGTTTCAACGGGAGCCTCTATTGGTAAACCTGTGATAAGAGGGTTAAGTTCCAATCGAGTGTTGGTTTATGCACAGGGTGTTCGTTTGGAAAACCAACAATTTGGAGAAGAACACGGTTTAGGATTAAGCGCTTCTGGAATTGAAAGTGTGGAAGTCATTAAAGGACCAGCATCCCTTTTATATGGTTCTGATGCAATTGGAGGTGTTTTGTATTTTAATCCAGAAAAATTTGCTCCGAGCAATACATTTGCAACCAATGTAAATCAGCAATACTACAGTAATACGCAAGGAACCAATACTTCGTTTGGTTTTAAAGCATCTCCTAATAATTGGAAATTTTTATTGAGAGCCAACTATAATTCTCAAGCAGATTATAAGATTCCTAATGGCGAACGCATTATTAATACACGTTCGATTGAAAAAGATTTAAAATACGGACTTGGTTTCGCTAATTCTCATTTTTCAACTGATTTTAGATACAATTACAATAATTTAGATTTGGGGTTACCAGAAGAAGACTTGGAAGCAACTGGCTTTAGAAATCCTTTATTCCCAAAACAAGATATCGACAATCATATTTTAAGTCTTACGAATAAATTTTTCTTTAAAAATTCCAAAATTGAGGCTGATTTGGGATACATTTTCAACAATCGTAAAGAATTAGAAGCTGTAGATGAAATTGCGCTGCACATGAAATTAAAAACAGCCAATTATAATCTAAAATATTATTTGCCTAAATGGAAAAGTATAGAAACAATTATAGGAACACAAGGGATGCATCAAACCAATGAAAATTTTGGAGAAGAGCTATTAATTCCTAATGCTACTGTAAATGATTATGGTTTCTTTGTGACTTCTAATTATGAGTGGAATAAAAATGCCCTACAAGCTGGTATTCGCTATGATAGAAGAAACATTACAACGTCAACACACGGAGAAGAAGGAGAAGAAGGCTATTTTGCTGCAATAGACAAACATTTTCAAAGCTTCAATTTTGCTTTAGGATACAAAACAACTCTTACGGATAAAATTATTTCAAGAATTAATATTGCTTCAGGCTTTAGAGCTCCTAATTTAGCAGAACTTACTTCAAATGGTGTTCATGAAGGAAGCAACCGTTATGAAATAGGTAATTCTAATTTAAAAAACGAACAGAATTTTCAAGCGGATGTGAATCTAGAATACAATAGCGAACACTTTGAGTTTTTTGTTAACGGTTTTTATAATCATATTACCAATTACATTTTTATTTCTCCTACTGGAGCAGTTTTAGATGATAATGATGTATTTGAATACCTTCAAAACAACGCAACGCTTTTTGGTGGGGAAACCGGAATTCATTTTCATCCACACCCTTTGGATTGGTTACATCTAAGAACCAGTTTTGAAACCGTAACAGGAAAACAAGAAAACGAAAACTTTTTACCTTTAATTCCTGCGAATCAAATTAAAAACAACATTCGAACTGAATTTCAGATTTCTGATTGGTTTATCAAAAACTATTGCTTTGCACAAATTAATTACACCTTCAATCAGAAGAATGTGAGTGCATTTGAAACAAGTTCGTTAGATTACACCTTAGTAAATTTAGGTTTTGGTGGAACTATAAAAACGAATAAAAACACTTTTGGAATTTATTTAAATGCAAACAATATCTTAGACAAAACCTACATTGCGCATCTATCACGATTGAAAAACGATGGCATTCCAAACATGGGTAGAACTATTATTTTAGGTTTGAATTTTAATTTTTAAGTTACAGAATAAACAAATTTTATCAAATTAGGTTTCAAATAATAATTAGGTTTTCATTAACAATTGCATCCTTTTCAATTGTTTATTTTTGTGAAACAACTAAATCCTAACCAATGAAAAAAACAATCACTTTTCTTTGTGCAGTAATTACTATTATCAGCTGCAAAAAAGAAGAAAAAAAAGAAATGAAAGAAATAGACATGAGTGTTACCTATCCCGTAACCAAAAAAGTAGACACTACCGACACTTATTTTGACGAACAAATTCAAGACCCTTACAGATGGTTAGAAGACGACCATAGTGAAGAAACCAAAGCATGGGTAAAAGCTCAAAACGAAGTCACTTTTGGCTATTTAGAAAAAATTCCGTTTCGAAATGCATTGAAAGAAAGAATGGAAAAACTATGGAACTATGAAAGAATTTCTGCTCCATTTAAAGAAGGAAAATACACCTATTTTTATAAAAATAATGGTTTGCAAAACCAATCTGTTCTATACAGAAAAGATGAAGCTGGTAAAGAAGAAGTCTTTTTAGATCCAAATACCTTTTCAAAAGATGGCACTACTTCTTTAGGAGGCATCAATTTCACTAAAGATGGAAGTTTAGCTGCTTATGCCATTTCAGAAGGAGGAAGTGACTGGAGAAAAGTAATTGTAGTAAATACAGATACCAAAGAAATAATCGGTGATACATTAGTAGATGTAAAATTCAGCGGTATGTCTTGGTATAAAAATGAAGGTTTTTATTATTCTAGTTATGACAAACCAAACGGTAGTGAGTTATCTGCAAAAACAGACCAACATAAATTGTATTTTCACAAATTGGGTACTTCTCAAAAACATGATAAAATCATTTTTGGAGACAAAGTCAAAAGAAGATATGTTAGTGGTTATGTAACGGAAGATGAAAATTATTTAATTATTTCTGCTTCCACTTCCACCACTGGAAATGAATTATATTACAAAGACCTAAATTCAAATGGTGGCATCATTAATATTGTAAATAATTTTGAAACAAATAATGGCATTGTAGATAACATGGGTACAAAGTTTTATGTTATTACAGATTATAATGCACCTAATCAACGATTGGTTACGTTTGATATAAAAAATCCAAAACAAGAAAATTGGGTTGATTTAATTCCTGAAACGGAAAACGTGTTGTCTATTTCTACAGGAGGAGGTTTCATTTTTGCAGAATATATGAAAGATGCAGTTTCTAATATCAAACAATACGACTATAATGGAAAATTAGTTCGTGAAGTTGCTTTACCTGGTATCGGTTCTGCTGGTGGTTTTGGTGGAAAGAAAGAAGAAACAACTTTATATTATTCGTTCACTAATTATACCACACCTGGAACTATTTATTCGTATGATCCAAAAACTGGAAAATCTGAAATTTATCAAAAACCAAAAGTAGATTTCAATTCGGATAATTATGAATCAAAACAAGTATTTTACACCTCAAAAGATGGCACTAAAGTACCGATGATTATTACCTACAAAAAAGGTTTGGAGTTGAATGGTAAAAACCCTACGATGTTATACGGTTATGGTGGGTTCAATATTAGTTTAACACCAAGTTTTAGTGTTGCGAATGCTGTCTGGTTAGAAAATGGTGGTGTTTATGCGGTACCCAATTTAAGAGGTGGTGGTGAATATGGAAAAAAATGGCATGATGCCGGTACACAAATGCAAAAGCAAAATGTTTTTGACGATTTTATTGCTGCTGCTGAATATTTAATCAAAGAAAAATATACTTCTACAGATTATTTAGCTATTTCTGGACGCTCTAATGGTGGTTTATTAGTAGGCGCAACCATGACGCAAAGACCAGATTTAATGAAAGTAGCCTTCCCTGGAGTAGGTGTTTTAGACATGCTTCGTTATCATACTTTTACAGCAGGTGCAGGTTGGGCATATGATTATGGAACCAGTGAACAAAGTCAAGAAATGTATGCTTATTTAAAAGGGTATTCGCCTGTTCATAATGTTAAGGCGGGAACACAATATCCAGCAACATTAGTCACAACAGGAGATCATGACGACCGTGTTGTACCAGCTCACAGTTTTAAATTTGCAGCAGAATTACAAGAAAAACAAACAGGACCAAACCCAACCTTAATTCGTATAGATGTTAATGCAGGACATGGTGCAGGTAAATCTACTGAAGCAATCATTCAAGAATATGTAGATATACAAGCTTTTGCGCTTTATAATATGGGTGTAAGAGATTTGGAAAAATAAAAAATTATCACATAAAAAATCCTGCTCAATGAGCAGGATTTTTTTTATACTATAATAATAACTCTAAAAACTATTATCACCATCTAACATTCTTCCTAAACCACCTAACAAACTTCCTTCACCTTTATCTTTTCCTCCCATTTGCGGTGCTGCTTGGATTACTCTGTCTGCCAATCTACTAAACGGCAACGATTGAATATAAGCGACTCCAGGACCTCTTAAGGTGGCAAAAAACACACCTTCACCTCCAAAAATAGTATTTTTTATTCCTCCTACAAATTCGATATCATATTGTACATCTTTGGTAAACCCAACGATACAACCAGTATCTACTTTTAAAACTTCCCCTGGTTGTAATTCTTTTCTTGCCAATGTTCCTCCTGCATGAACAAATGCCATACCATCTCCTTCTAATTTTTGCATGATAAATCCTTCTCCTCCAAATAAACCTCTCCCTAATTTTCTAGAAAAATCAATCCCCACAGAAACTCCTTTGGCAGCACATAAAAAAGCATCTTTTTGACACACAAATTTACCTCCGTATTTTTGTAAATCAATAGGTACAATTTTACCAGGATAAGGAGATGCAAAAGAAACTTTCTTTTTGCCATATTCTACGTTTTGGTAAGCTGTCATAAACAAACTTTCACCGGTTAAAACTCTTTTCCCTGCCGAAATAAGTTTTCCAAAAATACCGCCTTCTTGTTTGCTTCCATCTCCAAAAATGGTTTCCATTTTAATACCATTTTCCATCATCATAAAACTTCCTGCTTCAGCAACAACCACCTCTTGTGGATCCAGTTCTATTTCTACATACTGCATTTCTTCACCAAAAATTTGGTAATCTATTTCATGTGCTTGCATAATTTCTTTATTTTGGTTTATACTAATTAGTCGAAAATTCCTTTGATTTGTTACGCGTCTATATTACATAAAAAAAGATCTCTGTAGAAACAAAGATCTTTCCCTCAAAAAAACTAATATGTATTATGGCAGTAAAACCGTATCTATAACATGTACCACTCCATTCGAACATAAAATATCTGGAATTACCATTTTTGCAGGAGTCGTGTTGCTATTTCCTAAAATAGTGAAGACCCCATTTTGAAAAGGACTATATGTTAGTGTATTGCCTCCCGCTGTAGTTGCAGTGGTGCTCGTTTGCTCACAAGTAAATGTTCCACCATCTGCTATCGCATGATTTAATAATACTTGTTGTAAAAATGATGGATCAGCATTTGCGACATCTTCAACAGTTGCAAAACCAGCAGCTTTAAAAGCAGCGTCTGTTGGAGCAAAAATAGTAAAGCGATTATTTTCATCTGCTAAAACAGGAGCCAAACCTGAAGTAACAACTGCTTGAACTAAAAACGTAAGTTCTGGTGTTTTAAATACTTTAGCATCATTCATTAATAAAGCAGATTCTACTATATTAACGCCTGTTGCTAACATTACTTTATCAATGGCATGAACGGTACCATTACTTGCAGGAACATTTGTAATTATAATTTTTGAACCATTAATATACAAATCTCCTTCTCTCATCACAAAACGTCTATCTACTCCTAAAGCAGATGTTGATGTACCGCCATCCATTATTTGGTTGGCCAATAAATTCCCATTGGAAACATGATACAATAACGTATTTGTTAAAAAGCTATTTTGTAGAACCCCTAAACTTCCACCGTCTACTAATCCTAATCTAGCAAAAGCATCATTAGTAGGAGCAAAAACAGTATAATCTCCTGAAGGGTCATTTGGGTTTGGATTACTTAAAACTACAGCCACTCCACCTTGAATAGCAGCTGCTTCTAAAGTACTAAAAGCCTCGTTTGTAACTGCAATTGAAGCAATGGATGGCGCCTCTTCTTTGTAATCATTATCACAAGAAACGAAAGTTGTTAGTAAAGTAAAGGCAAATAAGGCACTTTTTATATTTATATTTTTCATTTTATTAATTTTTAGAATTAGTCATTAAAATTTGTATACTAAGGCACCATAAACACCTGTTGCTTTTCCAATATTTCTTCCTGCCAATAAGGTACTTATTCCTGTCGCCACACCAAATTCTTGATAAACTGGCAAATATACATTTGCTCCAATTTTAGTATAACTTACTCTTGTTGCTGGAAAGAAGCCTTGAAATCCTTCTCCTAAAATATCCACACCACTTGTAGAAAATTGATTTGCTAAATACGCATCACCATAGAATTTTGAAACGGCATACCCTAACTTAAGTTCAGATATATAAGAATTTGGCACCTCATTAGAGGCAAAATTTCCACCAAACTGACCTGTTGCAAAAAATCCTGAATCCATTTTGAACATCGCTAAACCAATAGCACTTACGGTAGTGCTTCTGTTTCCAATTGCAATGATAGATTGCAACCCTTCATTTTCTTCATAGCTTCCTACTGGTGTTTTTACTCCTACAGCACCAATTAAACGTAAAGAAGTTGCACCATAATCAAAATAAAAGGGATTGTATTTTACAAAAACCGAAACATCTTGTAACCCGCTTCTTTTGTTTTCATAATCTAAGTTATTCAACACTTCTTGAGAAGCATCTCCTTTTGCTGTAATATAAGGTAAAGAGAAAACTACGTCAAGCTGATCAGTTATTCCATATGTAGCATACAATGAAGCACTTGAAATTTGTACTTCGTTAAAGATTGGCACTCCGTCTGCTAAATTTGGCACTAAATACACTTGATCATATTTCTCCGAACTATATGAAAGAGAAATATTTCCTTTCCCTTTACCTTGCATAAATCCACTAATTGGACTTTGTGAATAAGCTGAATTCACATATCCCAATGTTGTTACAGCTAAAATAAATAGTAATTGTTTTTTAATCATAATATCTAATTGTTTCAGTTTTACACTTTTCATCATCTACGTAGAAAAGCAACACATGGTTTTAAAAAAGTTAAAATAATTTTAAAAAACATCTTTTTACCTAGAATTTGGGCACAAAAAAAGCCGAAAATTAATTTTCGGCTTTTCTATTTTTAGTGTTTTTTAATATTCTAATTTGGTGTAACCAATATATTTCGAAATAGTCGCTTTTCTTCTGTTCATGTAATTAGTAGAACGAACTGGATTGTATTTTCTAGGGTTTGGTAATATTGCTGCAATACCAGCAGCTTCATATTTAGATAAACTTTTTGCTTGTTTATGGTACCAATATTTTGAAGCTGCTTCTGCTCCATAAATACCATCGCCCATTTCTATACTGTTCAAATATACTTCCATAATGCGCTTCTTACTCCAACATAATTCAATTAAAAAAGTAAAATAAGCTTCAAAGCCTTTTCTGATATAACTTCTACCCGGCCATAGAAAAACATTTTTTGCAGTTTGTTGTGATATGGTACTTCCTCCTCTAATTTTTTTTCCTTTCTGGTTTTTTTCAAAAGCTTTTTGCATGGCTGAAAAATCAAAACCGTTATGCTCAAAAAATTTTCCATCTTCACTTGAAATGACCGCTTTTTGCAAGTTAGGAGATATATTATCTATAGAAACCCAATGGTGGGAATAACTCATTTCTTTACCTTCTGCTTTTTGTTCTAAAGCTCTGATTACCATTAATGGTGTAAAAGGGACTGGCACAAATTTGTAAAGCAAAACGAAAAAAACACTAATAATATTAAACCACAGTACGGTTTTCCAAACGAAACGAAATAATTTTTGACCAAAAGTACGTTTTTTGGTTGTTTTTGTATTTTTCTTTTTAGGAGTAGTTTTTTTTGCCATACGCTATACTAATTCTGCTAATTCTTTACCAACTAAACTACCTATTGCCACACCCATACCTCCTAATCGCACGCCACAATACACATTGTTAGAAAGTTGTTTTACAATAGGTTTTTTTTGTTTTCCAACACCCATAATACCACTCCAACGCTGTTCAATTTCGTGTGTAGTATTTGGCAAAATTACAGTTTTTAACAATAGCTCCAACTGGTCTTGAATAATTTTTGTTTGGGTAAATTCTGTGGTGGTTTCACCATCAAAATCGAGGTTTCTACCTCCTCCAAAAAGCACTCTATCTCCAATATTTCTAAAGTAATAATAGCCTTCGTCTAAATGAAAAGTCCCTTTTATATGTAAATTTTCAATAGGTTTTGTAATCAAAACTTGTGCTCTAGCAGGTTGCAATTCATTTTTGGTTAATTGAGCGGCAAATCCATTAGTAGCAAAAAACAATTTTTGAGTGACAAATGAGATTTCATTGGTAATTACTTCCACTTTATCATTCAAATCATTAAAAGAAGTTACCTGTTGTTGATTAAGGATTAAAATATCATTAGTAACCGCTTGTTTTAATAACGCTTGCATCATATTTCCAGTATCAATTTGTCCTTCAAAAGGATTAAAAATAAGAGATTGGAAAATCGAATTAAAATGGAAGTGATTTTCTTTTTTTTGAAATACTTCACTTTTAAATAAGGGTTTTAAAAGTTTATTTACGAATGGAATTTGGTCTATACATTCTTCATATAAAAGTTTATTTTCTTTTAAGAATAATTCATACCCACCATATCCTTTAAAATCTAAAGTGGTATCTCCTAATCTATTTCTCAACAATTCTAGACCAGTTACTCTTTTATGAATTAATTGAATTACTTCCTCTTCACTGTGATTTTTTAAGTCATGAATTATTTCCGAAATACTCCCGAAACATGCAAATCCCGCATTTTTTGTACTGGCACCTTGGGGTAAAATTCCTTTTTCTAAAACTAAAATTTTGGCATTGGGAAATTTTTCTCTTAAGGTAAGTGCACAATGTAACCCTACAATTCCACTACCTACAATGGTATAATCTACATTGGTAAACCAATTTTTTAATTCCCAATAACTAAACATTATATCTCAGGATTAGTAGTTGCCTTTTTGGCTTTAATAGCTTTCATCACTAAAGGAAAAGTGGTAATACCGATTAAGATTAAGATGATTTTTTCAATATGTTTTTTCAAATCAATATCAAATTCAGTTAAAAAGATACCATATAAATAATGACCTGCAAAAACCAAAAAGAAAGACCACATTAAAGAACTCAATACATTATAAAACATGAACTTAGTCTTTTTCATGTGAACAATTCCAGCAATTATAGGAACAAACGTTCTAACAATTGGTAGAAAGCGAGCATAAATAATAGCTTTACCACCATGTCTTTGAAAAAAATCTTGTGATTGTAGTAAATACTTTTTCTTAAAAAAGAAACTGTCTTCTTTGTTGTATAAAAACTGACCGCTTCGGGCACCAAACCAATAACCAAACATATTACCTAAAGTAGCAGAGCTGGCTATCAATAATGACAAAATAGTTACGTTTGAAAAGTCACTAGGAATATAAAAAAAAGTTTGCACTAATTCTCTTGAATAAATACCCGAGAGAAAAAGCAAGCTATCTCCAGGGAGAAAAAAACCTGCAAACAATCCTGTTTCAGCAAAAACAATGAACAAAACCATGTAAATTCCTATAGGAATTCCACCCACTTCCATGGTGATGTAAAACTCTGGATTAAAAAGCTTTGTCCAATGAAAATTTTCCATCTTAAGTTAATTTATCTACCGATTTTGCTACAACCATTGATACTGCTGCATCTCCAGTTACATTAACGGTGGTTCTACACATATCGAGCGGTCTATCAATCGCAAAAATTAAGGCCAAACCTGCCTCTGGAATACCAGCTTGAGCTAATACAATCACTAACATTACCATACCTGCTCCTGGAACAGCCGCGCTACCAATGGAGGCTAAAGTGGCGGTTGCAATAATTCCTAGTTGAACACCAAAACTTAAATCCATACCAAAAGCTTGCGCAATAAACACAGCTGCAACCGCTTGATATAAACTAGTTCCATCCATATTAATGGTAGCACCAATTGGCAACACAAAACTAGCTACTTCATCATCTACACCCAAATTATCCACCACACGTTCCATAGTAACCGGTAATGTTGCTGCAGAAGAACTTGTGGAGAACGCTAACAATTGTGCGGGAGAAATACCATTTAAAAAATAGCTAGGTGTTCGTTTGGTAAATATATATACAATTAATAAGTAAACCCCAATCATGATAATTAAACCAACTACTACACATAGACCGTATATTCCTAATGCTTGAAATAAATCGATACTTGGGGATTCTGCAACTAAAGCAGCCAGTAATGCAAATACACCATAAGGTGCAGCAAGCATTATGATATCTATCATTTTGAGAATTACCTCATTAAAACCGTCAAAAAAAGCTTTAACTGGCGCACCAACTTCTTGAGGTACTAATATTAAAGCAATTCCAAAAAACAAGGCAAAAAAGATAACTTGTAACATATTACCATTATCAGCGGAAGCGCCAATAATATTACTCGGTACAATATCTTCTAAAGCTTGTAAAGGACCCGCTTCTTTTTGTTTTTCAGCAGAAGCAATTTTAGAATTTGCATCATTGGCATAACCCTCAACTAATTCTTGTCGGGTTTGCTCTGATAAATAACTACCTGGTTTTACAATGTTGACAATTACCAAACCTATAGAAACAGCAAAAACGGTAGTAAGCAAATAAAGACCAATTGTTCTCCCTCCCATTTTTGAAAGTTTAGAAATATCTTTCAAATCAGAAACCCCTTTAATCAGAGAAGCTAAAATTAAAGGAACTGCAATTAATTTTAAAAGATTAATAAAAATACTACCAAACGGTTTAATCCAATCTACAATTATATCTTTTCCCCAATCAAATTGAATTAAAACAATAGCAAATACTACTCCAAAAATCATTCCTAATAAAATTTGCCAATGCAACGCTAATTTCTTCATTTTTAATATTTCTTTTAAAGAATGTGAAAATACATATATTTTTTCAAAAATAAGGAATTTGATGATTATTTAGAAATATGAAAAACCTACTAAACATAAGTATTTTATTAATAAAAATAAATTATTGACAATTATTATATTAATATTTAAGTTTTTTTATAGCTAAAATGTAATTTTATTCCATATATATTATATATATTTGGCGTGCTAAAAACAAAACAAAAACAAATTATGAAACAAAAATTCCTTTTAATTGCCTTTCTGGTAATTACAAGTCTTTCTTTTGGGCAAAAGGGAGATTCATTTTGGGTTACCACTCAAAAAAAAGCAAATGCTGAAGTGGTTGCTAACAAAGCAATGATTCAAAATCCGAAATTATTTTCATTGGATTTTCAAAAAATGAAACAAAAGCTAAAAGCTGCACCAGACAAAAATTCTAGAGCTTCAGCATCAAACATTGTTTTATCTTTTCCAAACTCTAATGGTAAATTAGAAAGCTATCAAATTATTGAGTTTTCAAATATGGATGAAGATTTAGCGGCAAGATATCCAGAAATCAAATCCTATGTTGGTCAAGGTATAGACAACCCTAGTTCAACTATTTATTTCAGTGTTTCACCTCTTGGATTTCAAGCGATGATGCTTCACGCTGATAAAGCTGCTGAATTTATTGAACCATATACTAGTGATTTAACTGCTTACACTGTTTATAAAAAAACCGATAAAAAAGCAGCTTTTTCTAAATTTGAGTGTAGCGTTATCGACGAAGTAAGTCACAAAATGTCTCCTGATAATAGCGAGGCTTTGCGTCCAAACGCAGATGATTCAAAATTAAGAACTTTCCGTTTAGCGATGTCTGTAACAGGAGAATACACCGCTTATTTTGGAGGAACAAAAGCAAATGCATTAGCAGCAATCAACAATACCATGACGCGTGTTAATGGTGTTTTTGAAAAAGATTTTGGCGTAAAATTAGTTTTAATATCTAATACGGATGCGGTAATTTACACAAGTGCTTCTTCAGATCCGTACTCAAGTGCTTCTTCTGGAGCAGGAGGAGCTTGGAACAATGAATTACAATCTACTTTAACTTCTGTAATTGGAGAATCAAACTATGATGTAGGTCATTTATTTGGTGCTTCAGGTGGTGGTGGAAATGCAGGTTGTATTGGTTGTGTTTGTGTAAACAATCAAAAAGGAAGTGGTTACACTTCTCCAGCTGATGGAATTCCTTCTGGTGACAACTTCGATATTGATTATGTAGCTCACGAATTAGGACATCAATTTGGTGCAAACCACACCTTTTCTATGAGCAACGAAGGAACTGGTGCTAACATGGAGCCAGGTTCTGGTTCAACTATTATGGGATATGCTGGTATTACAAGCCAAGATATCCAACCACACTCTGATGCCTATTTTCATGCTGTAAGTATCCAACAAGTTACAAATAACATTAAAAATAAAACTTGTCCTACAGTAACTAATACAGGTAATTCTGTACCAACAGCTAACGCTGGTTTAGATTACACTATCCCAAAAGGAACTCCTTTTATGTTAACAGGTTCTGGAACGGATGCAAACGGAGATGCACTAACTTTCTGCTGGGAACAATTTGACAATGCTTCTTCTTCTCAAACAGGAGCAAGTTCTGCTGCAAGCGCTACTAAAACTTCTGGTCCAACATTCAGATCATACACACCAACAACTTCACCAGTTCGTTATTTCCCTCAAATGTCAAGAGTATTAGCGGGAGCTACAACAACATCTGGTTCAGAAATCACGGTTGAAGCAGTACCAACTGTTGCAAGAACAATGAACTTTAGATTTACAGTTCGTGACAACAGAGCCGGAGGAAGTGCAAACAATAGTGATGATATGATTGTTACTGTAAATGGTACAGCTGGCCCATTTAGTGTGTCTTCACCTAATACAGCAGTTTCTTATGTTGGAAACTCATCACAAACGATAACTTGGAATGTGGCAGGAACTACTGCAAATGGTGTAAACTGTGCAAATGTAGATATCCTAATCTCAACAGATGGTGGTTCAAATTGGTCAACATTATTAGCTTCAACTCCAAATGATGGTTCTCAAGCAGTAACAATTCCAAATACACCCTCTACGCAATGTAGAATTATGGTAAAAGGAACCAATCATATTTTCTTTGATGTTTCTAATACTAATTTTACTATTACAGCTGGATCTGGTAACGACACCACTGCTCCATCTACTCCTACTAACTTAACAGCTTCTGGAACAACTCAAACGACAACTAATTTATCTTGGACAGCTTCAACTGACAACGTAGGAGTAACAGGGTATAATGTATATCAAGGAGGAACTCAAATTGGTACTGCTTCTGGAACAACATATAATGTAACTGGTTTAACTCCTGCAACTACTTACAGTTTCACAGTTAGAGCAAAAGATGCTGCTGGAAATTTATCTTCTAATAGTAATACTGCGAACGTTACAACTTTAACTGGAACTACAGATCCAACTTACTGTTCAAGTAAAGGGAATACTGTATCTGATGAATATATTGGAAGAGTACAGTTGAACACAATCAACAATGCTTCAACTGGTAATAACGGATATACGGATTTCACAAGTATCTCTACTAGTTTAACTAAAGGTTCTGCTTACACAATTACGGTAACTCCAACTTGGACTGGAACAGTATATAGTGAAGGTTATGCAGCTTGGATTGATTATAACAAAGATGGAGATTTTGATGATGCAGGTGAATTAGTTTGGAGTAAAGCTTCAAGCACAACTTCACCAGCAACTGGAAGTTTTACAGTTTCTTCTACTGCTGCAACTGGAGCAACAAGAATGAGAATTTCTATGAAATATAACGGCGTTCCAACAGCTTGTGAAACATTCTCTTATGGTGAAGTAGAAGATTATACTGTAAATCTTGTAGCAGGTTCTTCAGATACAACTGCACCATCTGCGCCAACATTATCAGCATCTGGAACGACTCAAACAACTACCGACTTGTCTTGGACAGCATCAACGGATAACGTAGGAGTTACTGGATATGATGTATTTAGAGGTACTACTTTAATTGGAAGCACAACTACAGCAAGAACATTTGCAGTAAGCGGATTAACTCCTTCAACAACATATAGTTTCTCAGTAAAAGC
This sequence comes from Flavobacteriaceae bacterium, assembly GCA_002862755.1. Lineage (GTDB taxonomy): Bacteria > Bacteroidota > Bacteroidia > Flavobacteriales > Flavobacteriaceae > Flavobacterium. Next base: position 66,045 of record PKDY01000022.1, read on the forward strand.
AAAAGATGCTGCTGGTAACGTGTCTGCTTCTAGTAATGTTGTAAATGTTACTACTTTAGCAAACACAGTAACGTATTGTGGTTCTCAAGGAAACAATACTAGTGATGAAAGAATTGCTCGTGTCGTATATGGTAGCATTAACAATGCTTCTACAGGAACAGCGGGTTACGAAGACTTTACATCTCAATCAACTAATGTAACTAGAGGAACTTCTCAAACTATTACTATCACTCCATTATGGACAGGAACAATTTATAACGAAGGATATGCTGTATGGATTGATTTCAATCAAGACGGTGATTTTGCAGATTCTGGGGAGTTAGTTTACTCTAGAGCAGCTTCTAAAACAACACCTATAAGTGGAACTATTTCTATTCCTTCAACCGCTAGCTTAGGAGCAACTAGAATGAGGGTTTCAATGAAGTATAACGGTATACCTTCAACTTGTGAAACATTTACTTACGGACAAGTAGAGGATTATACTGTAAACATTACTTCATCAGGTAAAGAAGAAAATACTTTTGTAGCTCAACCAGAGATTACTTTATACCCTAACCCAACTTCATCACTATTAAATGTAACATCTGTTAGTGATAAAGCTACATTTAGAGTATATAGCTTAGTTGGACAAAATGTATTAAACGGTAGAATTACTAACCAATCTATTGATGTAACTTCATTACCGGCTGGAAATTATATTATAGAAATTTTAGACAGCGAAACAACTATAAGCAAACGCTTTATCAAACAATAATTTTAAAATATCTATTTACAGAAAAGACCTTCTAATTGAAGGTCTTTTTTTATTTTATGAATTTCTAAACGTCTATTTCTTTAAAAATAACTAATTTTAGACTTTATAAAAAAGCAAACACAATGAAAAAAATAGCTTTAATATTGATTAGCATGGCAGGAATAACCGCAAGCGCACAAGATGTAATGACTCCTGAATTATTATGGAAATTGGGTCGCATTTCTCCATTGGGAATTTCCAATGATGGCAAAAACATCATTTATAAAGTGAGCACCCCTTCTATGGAAGAAAACAAGTCTAACTCAGAATTTTACAGTATTCCAATTGCAGGAGGCAATGCAACAAGTATTAAAAATTATAGTGATTTAATACAAGATAAAAACAAACATGGCGAATGGACGTTAACCAATAAGGAAGTAAAAATTGACCCAACACATGGCAAAGATTTTTACCCCGAATTAGATAAAAGTGAAGTCCAAATATTTAATGCATTAGATTACCGCCATTGGGACACCTATAATGATGGTCATCATAATCATGTTATCTTAACGAATGCTAAAAATGAAGAGATTGATATTCTTTCTAAAGAACCTTATGATTGCCCGCAAAAACCCTTTGGTGGTGATGAAGATTACATTTGGTCCCCAGATGGATCGAAAGTAATTTATGTATGTAAAAAGAAAACAGGAACAGAGTATGCAACTAGTACAAATACCGATTTATATGAATATGATATTGCTACTAAAACTACCAAAAATTTAACAGAAAAAAATCCAGGGTATGATGTAGCACCTCAATTTTCACCAAACGGTGATTTATCTTGGCTACAAATGAAAAGAGATGGATATGAGGCTGATAAAAATGACATTATTGTTCGCCACAAAGGATTAGATATTAATCTTACCGCTAGCTGGGATGGTACTGTTGATAGTTTTACATGGAGTAAAGATGGTAAAAAAGTCTATTTTTTAGCTCCAGTAGATGGAACGAAACAATTGTTTGAAGTTAACTTTCCTAGATTAACTAAAATAGCGGTTCGAGTGAATCAAATCACGGAAGGACAGTTTGACGTAAATCAAATTATTGGATTTAATGATGACACAGTTTTAGTTACACGTAGCGACATGAATCATGCAAATGAAATATACAGCTACAATTTAAAAAAGAAAAACTGGAACCAAATAACCCATGTTAATACTGATGTATATGCTAAATTAAACTTGCCTAAAGTAGAAAAACGAATGGTAAAAACTACCGATGGGAAAGAGATGTTGGTTTGGGTTATTTTACCCCCTAATTTTGATGCTTCTAAGAAATATCCCACACTTTTATATTGCCAAGGAGGACCACAAGGAGCCTTATCTCAATTTTATTCCTTTAGATGGAACTTTCAAGTTATGGCTTCACAAGATTATATAGTTGTGGCTCCAAATAGAAGAGGAATGCCTGGTCATGGCGTTGCTTGGAATGAGCAAATTAGTAAAGATTGGGGTGGCCAAGTAATGGATGACTATTTAAGCGCAATTGACGATGTAGCAAAAGAAAATTATGTTGATAAATCTCGATTAGGAGCAGTTGGAGCTAGTTATGGAGGTTATTCCGTATTTTATTTAGCTGGAATTCATAAAAAACGTTTTAAAACCTTTATTGCTCATGCGGGTATTTTTAATACGCAAAGTATGTATGGCACTACAGAAGAGGTATTTTTTACCAATTGGGACATGGGTGGTGCTTATTGGGAAACCAATAATAAGCTCGCTCAAAAATCCTATACCAATTTTAATCCAATTAACTTAGTTAACAACTGGGATACACCTATTTTTATTATTCAAGGTGCGAAAGATTATCGTGTACCAATGGGCCAAAGTCAAGAAGCGTTTCAAGCAGCACAATTGAAAGGAATAAAAAGTAGATTTATGTTATTTCCTGAAGAAAATCATTGGATTTTAAAGCCACAGAATGGATTAGTTTGGCAAAGAGAATTTTTTAAATGGTTGAAAGAGACCCTTTAAAAAGGAGCCTTTTCATTCCGCTTGTTTATGATGCCTTTTGAAGAAATAGAACTAACCGTCAATACCTTTCACAAATTAGGATTGACAGTTGAAGCTGCTCAATTTTTAATTGAAACCTATCATTTAAATCATCCTAATTTTGATTCTTTTGAATTAAAGGAAGTAGCGAAGCCTAGTTTTATCGTAATGGTAACAATTGGCGCATTGGGTCAACCCCAAAAAATTCAAATTCCCAAAAATGTCTTTGAGTTTCCGCTTGCTTTAATTTTAAATTTACTGGCTCATGAAATGCTTCATGTGAGACAAAAGGCTCCTGATAGCCTTGTTGAAGATAAAAATGAAAGAGAATGGCAAGCCTATTATGAAATGTTATTCCATAAAGAATTTCCCTTAATTCCTATGGCTTCCAATTTCAATCTTAAGGATTTTGCAAATAAAGGATTAGAATATTATAGAAGAATGGGAAAAGGTACCTATTTGCAAGAAAAATATGCCTTTCAAAAAGGAGAAGTGGAACAATTTTTACTACAATTACACTAAACAAAAAAGAGACCGTTTTATGGTCTCTTTTTTATTGGATTATAATAGAATTTAGCTTTTACTCATTTCTGTAAAATATTTGTAAAATAATGGTATCGTTTCAATTCCTTTCAAGTAATTAAAAATTCCAAAATGTTCGTTTGGAGAATGAATAGCATCGCTATCTAACCCAAAGCCCATTAAAATAGTTTTACTCTTTAATTCCTTCTCAAATAAAGCCACAATAGGAATACTTCCTCCTGAGCGAACAGGAATTGCTGGCACTCCAAAAGTTTCTGTATACGCTTTATTTGCCGCTTGATAACCAATACTGTTAATTGGTGTAACATATCCTTGACCTCCATGATGTGGTTTAACCACCACTTTCACCGATTTAGGAGCAATCGATTCAAAATGATTTTTAAAAAGAGTTGTAATCTCTTCCCAATCTTGATTAGGAACTAAACGCATCGAAATTTTGGCATAGGCTTTACTAGCTATAACTGTTTTAGCACCTTCACCAGTATAACCACCCCAAATACCATTTACATCTAAAGTAGGTCGGATGGAATTGCGTTCATTGGTTACATATCCAGCTTCTCCATAAACGTCATCGATATCTAAGGCATTTTTATATTTTTCAAGTGAAAAAGGAGCTTTAGCCATTTCAGCTCTTTCTTCTGCTGATAACTCTTCCACTTTATCATAAAAACCAGGTATAGTAATATGGTTGTTTTCGTCATGTAATGAAGCTATCATTTTGGTTAAAACATTAATTGGATTAGCTACAGCTCCACCATATAAACCTGAATGCAAGTCTCTATTCGGCCCAGTAACTTCAACCTCAACATAGCTCAAACCACGAAGACCTGTAGTAATGGAAGGTTGTGTATTTGAAATCATTCCTGTATCTGAGATAAGAATTACATCGTTTGCTAATTTTTCTTGATTTCTTTCCACAAACCAACTTAAACTTTTAGAACCTACTTCTTCTTCACCTTCAATCATGAATTTTACATTACAAGGTAAAGAATTGGTTTCCATCATGTATTCGAAAGCCTTAACATGCATATACATCTGTCCTTTGTCATCACATGCACCTCTCGCAAAAATAGCTCCTTCTGGATGTATTTCAGTGGTTTTAATTACAGGTTCAAAAGGAGGAGATGTCCATAAATCAATTGGATCTGCAGGCTGCACGTCATAATGTCCATATACTAAAACTGTTGGCAAATTAGCATCAATAATTTTTTCACCATATACAATAGGGTAACCTGGTGTTTCACATAACTCTACAAAATCACATCCTGCTTTCTCTAGACTTGCTTTTACAGCTTCAGCAGTCATAATAACATCATGTGCATAAGCGCTATCAGCACTTACAGATGGTATTTTCAACAATTCTATTAGTTCATTTATAAATCGCTCTTTATTTTTTTCAACGTAACTTTTTATGTTTTCCATTCTTTTTTATTGGTTTGTAAACCAAAGTTACAAAATAATATAATTACAAAAAAAATGAGTTGCCATTTCTGACAACTCATTTCGTTATTCTCAATAAAAATCTAAAATATAATTTTCTTATTAATTACTTGTCCATTTGTTAAAGTTACTCTAACAAATAAAGCTTGATTTGTCGATGCAAGAGAAGTTATAGCAAATGTGTTTTGATTTAAAGAAGGGCTTTCAAAAAGCGTTCTACCTAATACATCTAAAACACTTACTTTCTTAATCATTTCTTTTCCTGAATCTATAACAATGGATTGCTCTTGCGAATAAACAACAATTGATGCATCGTTCACAAAAGTTGAAGTATCTAAAGTACTCTCTCTATACACAATTGAAAAACGATTGGTAAAAGTACCTGCTTGAGTAGTAAAAGCATAAGAAGCTAGTTTTAAGTCATGAATTGTATTTGTATAAGCATCTCTTAAATAAATATTTTGAGTTGCAAACAAGCCGTCCATAGTTTCTAAACTTATCGTATAACTGCCTGATACTCCAGCTTTCAAACCTAAAGCCACACTATCTGTATCCTCAAATGGCAATCCTTTTCCTTGAATTACAAATTCATTATCGTTAATAATACTGTAGATATAAGTAGTATTAGCTGTATCTAACATTTTACCATCAATTAAATTATCCACACCATTGGTAGCTCCTTCTTTATAACCTACTAAAATTTGATTATAGGCTTCAGATGAGCTGTTTAAATTCAACCAAAAGCGATGTACTTCAGGTGTTGTATCATTTTCTTCTGTCGAATTTCTAAAATATTGTGTACTAGTAGATGCGTTTACACGTTGTGCATTAGTAAAAGTAGCATTTCCAAAATCATATGCTCTTACATAAAACCCTTGTCCTGTTTGAATTTTACCGTTAGGTGTTTGCCCTCCAGCAGCAGCAGCAGTTCCTCCTAAAGTAGTGTAGGAAGCATAATTATTAACTGGATAAACGCCTCCACTTGCTGCGACTGTATGTGTCCAAAAATAAAGTGCCCCAACAGTCGTTGCATTATCTTGTAAGAATCGATCCGCATCTATTGGAGATGCATAAGGATTTCCTAATAAGTTATATCCTTTTCCTAAACCTACAGTCAAACTACCATTAAAAGGTACTCCTGTAAATTGCCCGTTATAAGAAGCAGCAGTTGTTGCAGACCAATTATTATCTACTCGAATCATATATCCTTTACCTGTTGCAAAATTTGTAGTTGGATTTACAGATTGATATGCGGTTGGCGTTGTTGTTCCTGTATACAAATATTCGTAAAAACGAGTAGTAATTGTATTAGGTGAAAACGCTAATAATTGTTGTCCAATAACAGGAGAAGCCCATGCTGTATAATCCAAACGAATCATTGGTGCAGAATTTCTTTTAACAACTATATTCCCTGTATTACTTGCATCTCCATTAATTTGTTTTAAAGCCGCATTATTATTAACTGTTAAAGAACCACCAGCAGCAACATTTACCTCATTAGTAATGGTTAAAGTATGTCCAGAATTGATGACAACATTTGCTCCAGAACCAATAGTTAAAGAACAAGCTTCTAAATCTGCAGTTGAAGTATAATCACCATTAATAATTGCTGCTACATTCTTGATAGGCACACCATTTGACCATGAAGTACCATTCCATGTTGTAGTAATAACACCACAAGCATTAGGAGATTCTGTAATACTTGTAATGTAACAAATTTGTATTTGGAAACTATTTAATGTTCCGTCTCTACCAGTAGTGACATCAGCTACCCTAAAATACCAATTCCCCTGAGATGATTCTCCATTAAAAAGATACAAATCTCCAACAGGTCTCATGGTTCCAAAATTACCAGACGCACCACAAGCTGGAGGATTAACGGAATCACTATCCCAAGTTCCAGTTAAATCTGAAATTGCATTTCCACATCCACCATCTTGAAACAAAGGTACAAAAGTTCCATTTGGACTCTGAATTGCTGCATATAAATGGTTTCTTCTAGAATGTGTTATATTCGAAGATACATTCACATCAGTTATGGTTACATTATCAGGTACATTTAAAGAAAAATTCTGATAAGCCAATGGATTTTGTGTAGTAATTGTATTTCCACTAGTTAAGGTTCTAGTATAGGTATTACACGCATAATTCACTACATATCCGATTGCAAAATCTTTTGTATTTATTGCATAAAAATCATTTCCTGTAGGTTCAATTAAAATTCTACAAAATGGTGCAGCCACATTAGGAATCGTAATATTTTGACTACCATCATTAGCCGTATTACTTACTAAAGTAATAGGATAGGTTTGTCCGCCATCTGTAGAAAGTTTAATATTCACATTAGAAGCACCTGTCATGGTATTCGTTCCGTTTACCGACCAAGTTACTGTTTGAGTGGAACCTTGCGTATAACTAATTCCCGTTGTATTTTGTGAAGTTATTAAAAACGGACCTTTAGTTCTGTCGAAAGTAACCGCAGTATTTACGCCTTTATTATTCCCACCTCCTGGCCTGTTGTCTCTAACAGTCATTTTGAAATTTAAAGTTCTATTCGCAGTAGCGTCATTTGGTATTATTTCCCATTGATTTCCAGCTACACCTTTTGCCACATGGTCTTTCATTCTTGGAAAATATCTTATCCCAACATTACTTGGCATAAAAGAGCGAAAGTTAGGACCATCTGTTTTTGTTTCTGTAGGATAAGACGCTGCTGCGCCAACAGTTGTTGCATCATCTACTTGCTCCCAACAATAAGATAAAATATCTCCTGCGTCTGTATCTGTAGCTGAACCAATCAATTTAAAGGCAGTACCTCTTGGTAAGGTTTTTGTAGCTGGAGCAGTTGGTACTGGTACAGCATTAGAAAGAGGTACAATTGAAGGACACGATTTACTTTTTATATTCGTAGTTATTTGCTGAATTGATCCCGCGTGAAAAATAGGAATAGAATGGTTGGCTACATCTGTTGCACCTGTAATCCCTGCATAACCCATAATCGTTACTCCTGAACCTGGCTCCATGTTAACAGAGTTATTTTCTGTACTATGTGAAAAAGTGTGATTTCCACCTAGTTGATGTCCAATTTCATGAGCCACATAATCTACATCAAAATTATCTCCATATGGAATACCATCTGCAGGAGAGGTATATCCACTTCCTTTTCCTGAACCTGTATAAGTCCATGCTTGAGTTGCGCTACCACACACACATCCAATACACCCTGCATTACCACCACCACCATCAGCACCAAAAAGATGGCCAATATCATAATTAGCGCTTCCAATAACACTAGTTAATGTAGATTGTAATTGTGAATTCCAATTACTCATATTAGCAGAGTCTGAATATGGATCTGAGCCTGCATTATAATAAATAACATTTGTAGTGGTTGCTATTAATTGCATTGTACAATTAAAGTCGGCTTCAAAAATAGCATTTACACGTGTATAGGTTGCATTAAAAGCAGCTAAGACTAAGTTTACTTGTGCTGCACTTGTTGCTCCAAAATAATTTGCATATTCACCTGTACAAGATTGAGCCATTCTAAATACTCTTAGATTAGAATCGTCTGCATCTCTCAAGAAAGAACTCTCCATTTCATTAGGATTACCCACTCTTTGAATCGCTTCTTCTGTCGTACAGATAAATTCTCCTTCAGCCTTAGTTGATTTTGCTCTATCAAAAACGATACAGGTTTTATAATCCATTGATAATGGATCTATAATATAAGTAGTTTGTTCTGAACCCGAACGAATAATTGCACTTATTCCGTTATAGGGCGAAACACTAAATCGGATTGTATTGGAAGGATTATTTACTCCCTGTCCTGAATAAGATCTAATTTCAGGAAATTTATTTTGCAATTCGGCTTCAAAATTAGAAGCTTCCACGATTCGATATTGCTCTATGAAACCCTTAGGATTTGGAATAGAAACAATTACATTTGAAATTCCAGCTAAAGATTCTCTTTTCGGGACATTTATCAAGCTAGATTTAAAGGTTTGATAATCGAATTCAAATAATTCGTATTCTAAAGGCAAGGATGACCTTCTTATTTCATGGTTATCTAAGAAGGATAACTTATCTACTTTTTTCCATCCATTCTGTTTTTGCGAAAAACCGTTCAAAATAGATAAAAGTAGTGTCAATGAAAGTAAAATTTTTTTCATTTATTGGTTGGTTAATAGGTAATTTTCTACTCGGTTAATGCAACAAATATAAAATTATTTAGCATATTCTTTGCATTTAAACGAAAAAAACTGCCATTTAGCAGTTTTTTTGATTCATTTTTGTAAGAAAATTTAAAATATAATTTTTTTGGATACTTTATACCCGTCTTCTAATTCAATTAACACAATTATTGGTGCACTATTTCTATTGAGCGCTTGTATCATTACTTCTCTTTGATTGATATTTTCTTTATCAACTATCTTTCGAGCTAAGATATCATAAATTACTACAGACTTAATATTACTTTTTGAAGTTGATTTTATTTCGATAAACGAACCTGTATGTATTTCAACAAGATTAGTATCAGATAGAATTAATTCATCAGATAAGGTACTAGTATTCTTAAATCGCAATACAAATCGGTCATTAAAAATTCCTTTTGGAGCATCAAATGTATAAGGTGCTGTTTTCAAATTATGTATAACATGTAAATACAAATCTTCCAGAAAAATATCTTGATCAGAAAAAAGACCATCTAAAGCGAAAATTCCAATAGTATTGTTTCCGTTTTTGGTTATTTTAACACCTAAAGAAACAATATCGTCATCATTAAAAGGAAATCTTCCTTGAATATTCATGTTTTTCCCTTCTACTATGGAATAAATTGAAGCTTGCGTAGCTTCTAAAGCTACAGCATCAAACATTCTATCTCTACCCATTGTTGCACCCTCAACATACCCGACAAGAGTTTTAGCAGATTGATTAACATCTGTTTTTAATTCCAACCATATTCTATGCTTGTTAGAAACTGATCCCGATGCCGTTCGATAAAACTGACTATTATCATAAGCTTTATCTCTCATAGAATTATTAAAAACAATTGTTTCAGCTGCAGCTACACCATCATTCATAATTGTAAAAAAACCTTGACCACCTGCTATCATACCATTAAATGTACTTGGACCAAAACTTGCTCCTGTACTGTTATATATTACATAATCATTAATTGAGTAATTAGCCTGATATGATCCATAAAACGGATTTTGAATACTTGTTGAAGGTGTTATTCCATGTGTCCAAATTCTTACTGCTCCTTCAATGTTAGGGTTTGCCAGAAGAAAATCTATTGCATTTATTGAAGATGGGTAAGGATTACCAACTAAATTTAAATTATCGTCTAAATTAGTGATGGTTACACCATTATTCCCAGAATAATCTGTTCCAGTATAATCTGCTCTTTCAATTGGCACTGCAATAATTCCATTTCTTGCCACTCCAGTAAATGTTCTTGAAAAAACATCTCTCATAATATAACCTTTTCCAGCATCCATAGAAGTTCCTAAAGCAAGGTTCCAATACCCATAACCTCCATTTGGATTAGGCTGAGTTGGATTCCATATATACACATAACCACTAGTTGGCGTACTACTAGACTCTGTTGGCGAAGACCAATATACATAATCTAAGGAACTACCCGTTGTGGATCTCTCATAGTTGATATTTCCTGTATTTACACCAGCGTCATTAACTTGAATTAAAGAACCATCATTTAAAACAGTTACGTTTCCATCAACTGTTAAATCATTATTAACTTGAATATAATCATCTGCACTTACAGTTACCATTTTTCCAACCTCAACATGTAAATCACCTGAAGCAATTAAATTATTGGAAACACTAGTTGTAAAATTATTATTTAAAACAACATCATAAAAAATCTCAGTGCCTTCTGGTGCTACGGCATTGATAACCTGATCTGTCACGCCTTTAAACACAATTGTTCCATTACCTTCTTCAAAAGCATCATTGGTTAAATTATTGGTCCAATTTCCATGTAAAAGAAGTTGCCCATCTATAGTACCAGAATTAGAATCATCCATATCTAAAATTCCAGAAGTATCAATTAATAAGTCTCCAAATACCTCTAAAACATTGTTATTACTTGCAAAAATTTCCACTTTACTACCTAAAATTGAAATGTTATTACAAACCGCTAAATCAGTATAAATATCTGAATAAGCTGCTGTATAGTCAACTCTAGCTACGTTCGTTGCAGAAGTAGTAATAATCACATCAGTATTGGCATCTGGAACAGCTAATCCTGACCAATTCGCACAATTAAACCAATTCGTATCTACATCACCAACCCATTGACCTGAAGGATTACTTGATCCAATTATAAAAGTTCTACCAGCACTAGTAGCAACTACATTTGTTGGATTCAAATTATATCTTCCAGTTCCTAAAGTCCAATTATTGGAAACATCAGCAACAGCATTTATTATTTGATAAATTGAAGCTGTTCCATGTTCTTTATCATTTTCATAATACCCACTTACGGCACTTGTACTAATACTTTCAACATTAAAACAAGTTAATGCAGCAGGTAATCTTGACTCTCTTGGATTAGCTGAAGTTGTTGCACTAGAACCACTACATGCATTTGCCAAAGGCACCCATGCTGCTCGATTTGTCAATCCATGCAACAATGTACCAGATAAGTAATAGTTTGCTTGATTGGCATCAATAGTTCCATCTGATGTAAAATTTCCTTGTACTAAATACATTTGATCAGGAGAACTTGTAGAAATATTTGGTGTTAAAAATGTTCCTCCTAAAACACTCCCAGAAAAATCTGAAGTTCTATTACTAGAAACATTATTTGTTATTACATTAATGGTTCCAAACCAATTTGCGGTTCCATTAGTTATAATTTGTAAAACAGATCCAGCAGGAATTGAAGTACTTCCGTTATATGTAATATCAGCTTGATATGGAGACTCGCTAGGGTCATCTCCTCCGCCTCCCCATTTATTTGTTCTTACACCAGCTGCAGCACCTGCTTCATATCTAGAATTTACAATTGAAAATACAGTTCCCGGTAAAATATCTACTAAAGTTGCGACTAAATATTCATCTTCTGCTCCACTCCCATTAATTTGTCCATCATAACCCGTAAATATTAACTCTCCCGGTCTAAAAGTAGTTCCTCCACTCGCTGAATTTGAAGCTATTGCTAAAATATCAAAGTTGTATAACGATTCATCAGAATCTGAGTTTGAGATATTTATAGTATTGGTAAACAATCCTGCAACAGCACTGTTAAAAGTAACGGTAAAGGATGTTGAACCGCCTGCAGCAATAGTACTTACTGAAGGCTGGGTAATTGTAAATTCCTGAGGAAGAGATGTGTTTGACAAAGTAATAGGCAAGGATAAATTTAAATCCGTTGTACCTAAGTTTTGAATTACAAAGGTTTGTACGATATTAGTACTTATTAGTACACTTCCAAAATTAGTATTGTCAGTTGAAGAGGGAGAAGTGTCACCATCTACAATAGTAATACCATTCCCTGTTACATTAATTTCTGGACCAGAAGGCGGTGTTCCACAAAAAACATTCACATTTTGAATGTACCAAGGAGAAGTTGTGGAAGAAACTTTCCTAAATCGTATATAAACGGCTGAAAAAGCAGTATAAGAAGATAAATCTACAGTACAAGAAGTAGTACCTCCACTAGTAGTATTACCTAAATTATAAGTAGTTACTGTTGTAAAAGTTCCAGTTTGAGTGGTTGTTGAAACCTCTATGATTAAATCCTTAGCACTTGTATTTGTTGTTCTTCTTAAATCAAATGTCAATGAAGTAGGATTTGATAAAGACACCGTGGTTAAATCTCCTGTAGTAGCACCAAAAACAGCCTCTCCTCCAGAATACGAAATAGAATTTTCTAACCAGCCTGAAGGTGCACTAGAAAAAGTCGATTGACTTAAACAAGGCCCAGTAGTAACCGTCAAAGTAGCTTCAGAAGAGATTACAGCACCACATGGAGCTGTTCCAGAAACTAAAACACGATACAAATAACCATTCATAGCTAAAGTTGTTGCAGGTGTAGTGTAACTATTGGAACTTGTACCCACATTAGACCAAGAAGTACCTCCATTGGTTGAGACTTGCCATTGATAAGAAGCAACATTGCTAGCCGTAACAGTAAATGTTGCTGCAGCTCCAGTAGTGCTTGCTTGATTGGTAGGTTGTGTAGTTATTGATACTGAATTTACAATTGAAACTGACTGTGAAACAGCATTAGTTGACCAACAAGAACCGTTAAATACTCTTACATAATAAGTTCCAGAAGCAGTCGCAGTGTAAGAAGAGGTTGTTGGAAAAGAAGTATCTGTTCCTGTAGCACTAGTTTGCCAATAAGCTGTAGCACTTGGTGAAGAATACGTTAAAGTCGAAGAACCACAACCCGCAGTGATTGAAATACTTCCAGATGGATCAGCTGGTGGGGAACAAGCAGAAAACGTAGTCCATGAAATGTCATCAATTTTAATTTGATTCCCTGAAGTTCGTAATTCTAAAACAACATTTCCCGATACGTTAATGGGTTGACTATAGGCAGCTACTACATCGGAAGTGGGAGAAACAGTTATTGTTGCGCCAATTTGAGATCCGTTTACCCATACTTGAATACTTCGCGTACCGGTTCCTGTAAAGGCACGTACATATGAAAAATTTAAAACACCCATTCCACCAGCATAGGTTGGTGAAGTTACCGAACCTGTACCACTTGTACAAATTGCTTTTCCATTTAACGTTTGATCTGTTCTTGCAGCAGTAGCGTTCCAAGTAACACCATCTGTTCCTGTCCATGTTCTAGACAAATAAGTTCCTGTACTAGCAGTGGGGATATTTGAGAAATCTTCTAAACCTTGCGCACACGCAAAATACCCCATAAAAAGGGTAATTAATAGTAATCTTAGCTTCATTGGTTAATAGCTTTAAAGATTTGGTTAATAACAAAATAGCTTTTAAAAGTAGGCAAAAATATTTAATAATACGTATTTTTGTTGAAAATTTACTTTACTAAATCGTTAAGACTTTGGACAAAAACAATTCGCTAACACTCTCATTACAAGATATTCTTACAAAAATGGAATATTATTGTTCCTACCAAGAGCGTTGTTATAAAGAAGTGGAAGAAAAGCTTTTTTCGTACCGAGTGAGTTCAACTGAAAAAGAAAAAATTTTGATTCATTTAATTGAAAATAATTATATCAATGAAGAACGTTTTGCTAAAAGTTTTACTAGAGGAAAACACAACTATAAAGGTTGGGGTAAATTGCGAATTAAAAACGAATTAAAATTTAGAAATATTTCTTCAAAAATTATTGAGTTGGCCTTACAAGAAATTGATGAAGAGAAGTATGTGAGTCACTTTAATTCCCTTGCTGAAAAACATTGGTTAAACCTAAAAGAAAGAAAAGGACCTAAAAAAAACAAAAAATTTGTTGATTACTTTTTACGAAGAGGATACGAAAGTTACCTTATTTATGACAAACTTCAAGAATTAGACTTGTAATTTCTTTACAAGTACAGTAACATTTCCTACTCGCCATAACAAACGATTACTTCAAATAATACTATCTTTGCAAAAAAATCACATGTTAGAAGACAAAAACCAAAAAAGAACCAGTTTAGCTGAATTAGGAGAATTTGGTTTAATTGATTATTTGACCAAAAATATTACCATCAATCACGAATCTACCATTAAAAGTATTGGAGATGATGCAGCAGTACTCAATTTTGAAGATAAAAAAGTAGCGATTTCTACCGATTTATTAATTGAAGGAGTTCATTTTGATTTGGCTTATATGCCTTTAAAACATCTAGGCTATAAAGCGGTAGTAGCAAATCTTTCCGACATTTGTGCTATGAATGCTAAACCCACACAAATTACAGTATCTTTAGCTATGTCTAACCGTTTTCCTTTAGAAGCTATTGAAGAATTATATGACGGTATAAAATTAGCAGCTAAGGTTTACAATGTTGATATTATTGGAGGTGATACAACTTCATCTCAAAAAGGACTTATCATTAGCATTACAGCTATAGGAGAAGTAGACTTAGACAAAATTGCTTATAGAAATGGGGCTAAACCCAGCAATTTATTAGTTGTCACTGGAGATATAGGCGCTGCGTATATGGGCTTACAGGTTTTAGAACGTGAAAAACAAGTATTCCAAGTAAATCCAAATAACCAACCCGATTTAGAACAATATTCGTATTTAATTGAAAGACAATTAAAACCAGAAGCTAGAGCAGACATCAAAGAATTGTTAGCTAAATTAGACGTACAACCTACCTCTATGATTGACATTTCTGATGGCTTATCTTCAGAAATATTACACTTATGCAAACAAAGTAAAGTAGGTTGCAATCTTTATGAAGAAAAAATCCCTGCTGACCCTCAATTAATTTCAGTTTGTGAAGAATTCAATCTTGACATCACCACTATAGCTTTAAGCGGCGGAGAAGATTATGAATTGTTATTTACTATTAAAATGGAAGATTTTGATAAAATTAAAGCCAATCCAAATTTTTCAGTAATTGGTCACATGTTGGAAGAAAAAGAAGGCGTCCATTTAATTACAAGAGCCGATACTAAAATCCCTTTAAAAGCTAGAGGTTGGAATGCACTTGAAAATTAGAAGTTAGATTCAGAAAAAGATTTAGACTACGTTTGATAAGACAATAAAAAATCCCAAATGGTTTCATTTGGGACTTTATTTTTAGTGTAAAACTAATTATTTCATTTTCATCAACCAGTTTCTCATAGAAACTTCATTGTTGATAATTCCTCTTAATTCAGAAATAGCAACACGTTGTTGTTCCATAGAATCTCTATGACGAATGGTTACGGTTTTATCTTCTAACGTTTGATGATCCACAGTAATACAAAATGGTGTTCCTAACGCATCTTGTCTTCTGTATCTTCTACCAACAGCATCTTTTTCATCGTAAGCTACATTGAAATCCCATTTTAAATCTTCAATAATTTCTTTGGCAACTTCTGGCAAACCATCTCTTTTAATTAAAGGTAAAACAGCCGCTTTAGTGGGTGCTAAAACAGAAGGCAAACGCAACACTGTTCTTGTCGAACCGTCTTCTAAAGTCTCTTCTTGCAATGCTTTTGAAAAAACCGCTAAAAACATACGATCTAAACCAACAGAAGTTTCTACTACATATGGCACATAGCTAGAGTTCGTTTCATTATCGAAGAATTGTAATTTCTTACCTGAATATTCTTCATGTGCTTTCAAATCAAAATCAGTTCTGGAATGAATTCCTTCTAATTCTTTAAAACCAAATGGAAAGTTGAATTCAATATCTGCCGCTGCATTCGCATAATGCGCTAATTTTTCATGATCGTGAAAACGGTAATTTTCAGCACCTAAACCTAAAGATTGATGCCATGCCAAACGGGTTTGTTTCCAATACTCGTACCATTGCATTTCTTCACCTGGTTTTACAAAAAACTGCATTTCCATTTGTTCAAACTCACGCATTCTAAAAATAAATTGTCTTGCTACAATTTCATTACGAAATGCTTTTCCTGTTTGTGCAATACCAAAAGGTATTTTCATACGTCCTGTTTTCTGAACGTTTAAAAAGTTTACAAAAATACCTTGAGCGGTTTCTGGACGCAAGTATAAGTCCATTGCTGTATCAGCAGATGCTCCTAATTTTGTTGCAAACATTAAGTTGAACTGCCTTACTTCGGTCCAGTTTTTTGAACCAGATTCCGGACAAGCAATTCCTAATTCTTCAATCAAAGCTTTTACATCAGCCAAGTTATCACTTTCTAAAGAACGTGCCATTCGCTGTAAAATGGCATTTTTTTGATCTAAATATCCTTTAACACGTTCATTTGTACTTACAAATTCTGCTTCGTTAAAAGCATCACCAAAACGTACTTTAGCCTTTTCTATTTCTTTTTGTGCTTTGATATTGATTTTTTCAGCATAATCTTCAATCAAAACATCGGCACGATATCTTTTTTTTGAATCTTTATTATCTATTAATGGATCGCTGAAAGCATCTACGTGACCTGAAGCTTTCCAAGTGGTTGGGTGCATAAAAATAGCGGCATCAATTCCTACAATATTTTCATGCATTTGCACCATGGCTTTCCACCAATATTCGCGTATATTTTTCTTTAACTCAACACCGTTTTGTGCATAGTCATATACTGCACTTAGTCCGTCGTAAATTTCGCTTGACGGAAAAATAAATCCGTACTCTTTTGCATGCGAAATTACATTTTTAAATAAATCATCTTGTTTTGCCATGTTGCAAAAGTAAAAATAGGTTTTAAATAAAGAAAAGATTTTTTGTGAATAATTTGAGTATTATTCATATTCGAAAATGGTACTACCAATTTTACAAAAAGAATTGTAAACATTAATAATATATTTCCCTTTTATGGTTTTGTCTGCTTCTAAATCTACATACGTACAAACATCTAAATCTTTTTTAGCATACATTGCTTCCGTTTTCGCACTGTAAGTCAATTTCAAATTATTAGCTTCTAAATGCGTGTCTTTAACAGATATGATTTGATTTTTAGGATTCACAACTTGAACATATAATTGCTTATTCCCATTTCTTACAAATTCATTTCCCTCTAATGTAAAACAAACTCTAATTTGTTGAATTTTACCCTCTCTATTTTTAGAATACAAATCCGACAAAATTTTCACACCTCTAGCATTTAAATTTATGGCATTTAAATTTTCATGTCGCCCTATATATTCATTCTTTTTATGAGAAACTAATTGTGCTAATTCTTTCTTATTTTGTGTTAGAATCGTATTGATTTTAATTATTTCGTTAGAATCCTCATTAATCTTAGATTTTAAAAGATTAATCTTATTTTCTAAGGATTTATTTTCATGATTAATATTCCAAGAAGTGGACAGAAAATATTTTTTATTTTCTTGAGCTGCTACCACTACTTTTTCAACCTCAGCCACTTCATTCTTTTCAATGACTAAATTAAGAGAATCGTATTTTTTTAGAATTTCATCAAACTGATTTTGAAGTAATTTGCTTTCTATATTGGACTGATCTACTAAAAGATCGTATTTAGCACTAAGGTTATAATATCCAAAAACTAATAATAACACCAAAAAGGTTAAAACAGTTAATGAAATTTTAATAATTGTCCTTTTTTTGAATGCCATTAAGTTCTATTTTTGATTAAATTAACTGAATTTTAATTCTCTCTAATTTTATTATCGGTGTAATGCATAAAAATCTGTTAAAATTATTATTTCCCTCTCTTTGTTATGGTTGTAACGAGCTTTTGTTAAACAATGAAAAAATAATTTGTAGTTCCTGTATTCATCATTTACCTTATACACACCATCATCTATTAGAACAAAATGATACTTTGAATAAATTTTATGGCATAGTCGATTTAGAATTTGCCTATTCCATGCTCTATTTTCATAAAGAAGGTATTGTCCAAAACCTCATTCATCAATTAAAATATAAAGGCAAACAAGAAATTGGCACTTTTTTAGGATTAAATTATGCTCCGTCATTACAGCATTTAAAAGAAAAATATCAAATCGATGAAATAATTCCCGTTCCACTTCATCCCAAACGATTAAAAGAAAGAAACTACAATCAAGTAGAGACATTTTGCATCAGTTTATCTAATGAATTAAGCATTCCTTACAACAACGCTCTTTTATTCAGAAACGAATACTCTAAAACACAAACCAAAAAGAATAAAATAGAACGACAAACGAGGAATAAAAATTTATTCGAAGTACGAAATAGCGCTGAATCCAATGGGAAACATTTCCTCTTAATTGATGATGTAATTACAACTGGAGCTACTATAGAAGCATGCACCAAAGCTTTATTAAAAATCCCTAACGCTAAAGTGAGTGTCATTAGCTTAGCCTATACACAGTCATAAAAAAAAATAAAAAATTATGTTTACACTAAATATAGTTGTTATTTTGTAAGCGTTTAGTTAAAAGAAGGCATGAAAAATATTTATTTTATAACATTCGGGGTTATAGTATCACTCCTACTATTTACTAGTAGCTGCGCAAAACGAGGCACAATTACAGGTGGTTCAAAAGACACTATTGCTCCAAAAATAATTTCGAGTAGTCCTGAAAATTTCAACACGAATTTTAAAGATAATGAGATACGAATTGTTTTTGACGAACTTATTAAAGTAAAAAATATCAACAAACAATTAATTATTTCCCCACCTTTCAAAAACCAACCCATCATTGTTCCTCAAGGAAGTGCAAGCAAGTTCATTTCAATAAAAATTTTAGATACACTAAAACCAAACACAACCTACAGTTTTAATTTTGGTCAAAGTATCACAGACAATAATGAAGGTAATCCTTATTCTCAATTTAAATATGTTTTTTCAACGGGAAGCTATATTGATTCTTTAACTTTGGTTGGTAAAATAAAAGATGCATACGAAGAAAAACCCGATAATTTTGTATCCATTCAATTGTATGACGCTACCACTTTTAAAGACTCAACTATTTTTAACGAAACACCTCTTTATGTAACGAATACCTTAGATAGTTTAAAGTTCTTTGCTTTCGAAAATATAAAAGCGGGTGATTATAAAATCATTGCACTCAAAGACAAAAATAATAATTACAAGTTTGATCCTAAATCTGATAAAATTGCTTTCTTGGAACAAACTATCACTTTACCAAATGACACATTATACGAATTAGAACTTTTTAAAGAAAAGACAACTTTTAAAGCAGAAAAGCCAATTCAGCAATCTAACAACAAATTTTATATGGGTTTTCAGGGAAATCCTGAAAAAGCTACTATTACAGCAACTACTGGAAGTGAAACCATCCCTTTGAAAATGACTAAATATCCCGAAAAAGGGAAAGACTCCATTCAGATATTTATCCCAACTATACAAGCAGATTCTTTACAGTTTACAATTGAAAATGGAGATTACTCAAAGACTTTTACGAGTAAAATTAAAGAATTAAAACAAACGGATTCTTTAGGAATACAAACCACACAAAGAAACCTTAACTTTAGAGATAACTTAGTAGTTAAAACCAAAACACCTTTAGTAAACATAGACAAGAGTAAAATTAATTTGATGAATAAAGATTCCGTTTCTTTAGATTTTACTTTTGAATACCAAGAATATCAACAAGAAATTGTTTTTGATTTTAAAAAAGAAGAAAACCAAAAATATACTCTGAATTTTTTACCTGAAGCAGTCGAAGATTTTTATAGTACCAAAAACGATTCTCTTTCATTTTCTTTTACTACTAAAGCTCGATCCGATTATGGTAATTTAAACGTTACAGTTAAGAATGTAACCCGCTTTCCTTATATTCTTCAAATCTTAACAGATAAAGGAGAAGTAGTCGCTTCAGAAAGTAGAGAAAACAATGACCCTGTCTATTTCGAATCTGTAGAACCCAGAATTTACACGTTACGAATTATCTATGACGATAATAAAAACGGCATTTGGGATACCGGAAATTATTTAGAAAAAAAACAAGCGGAACAAATAATTTATTACTCTAAAAAGATTGACGTTAGGGCCAATTGGGATGTAGAACAAGAATTTAGAATTGGTGACTAAAGAACATTTTAAAACTCAATTTGAAAAACATCTCTATCATTTAAAAAATTAAGTTTTTTTCTGGTTTCCAACATATCTTCTTTATCTATTTCAACAACAAAGATACCTTGCTCCTCTTGAGCATTCAGTATTTCATTCCCTAAATAATCTACTACCTGAGAGCTTCCAGTATATTCTAATTGATTCGCATCGGTTCCAATACGATTAACACCAACAGTATACACCATGTTTTCTATGGCTCTTGCCTTTAACAAAGCATTCCAAGCGTTAATTCTTGGCTTTGGCCAATTTGCCACATAAATTAATAAATCATACGCTTCAACATTTCTACTAAAAACTGGGAAACGCAAATCATAACAAATTAAAGGACAAATTTTCCAATCTTTATATTCAATAATGCGCTTCTCTTTCCCATTCGTATATACTTTTTCTTCGCCAGCTAGTGAAAACAAATGTCTTTTATCATACCATTCTAAAGTGCCATCTGGAAAAATAAAAACCAACCGATTGTAAAATTGCTCTTGTTTTTTTACAATTAAACTTCCTGTTACAGCTATTTTTTTATCTCTTGCAAGATTTTTTAACCACTGTATTGTTGTTCCATCCATAGATTCAGCTATTTCCGAAGGAGTCATGGTAAATCCAGTGGTGAACATTTCAGGCAAAATTAAAAGATCAAAAGTTTCTTTACAGGAATGCAGGTACTTTTCAATAAGATTTCGATTATTTTCAGGCTCTTGCCAAATTAACGCTGTTTGAAAAATTGCAATTTTCATCTTTTAACAAATAAATTTATGCTATAAAATTAGAAAAATTATGTCAGATTAGATTCGCAATTTTACTTTATTAAAACCTTTACAGTTTTAAACTAAAGTTTTATCTTTGCAACTTATTTCAAAAAGGATATAATGAACAAATTACTTATCGTGGGTACAGTAGCATTCGACGCTATAGAAACCCCATTTGGAAAAACAGATAAAATTTTAGGAGGAGCAGCTACATATATTGGTTTATCATCTTCTTTTTTTAACGTAGATGCAGCGATAGTTTCTGTAGTAGGAGAAGATTTTCCAAAAGAGCATTTAGATTTATTAGAAAATAAAGGCATCAATATTGAAGGAATAGAAATTGTGAAAGGTGGTAAAACTTTCTTTTGGAGTGGCAAATACCATAACGATTTAAATTCAAGAGATACCTTGGTAACCGAATTAAATGTATTAGCTGATTTTAATCCTGTAGTACCAAGCAATTATAAAAATTCAGAAGTAGTTTTATTAGGTAATTTACACCCATTAGTACAATCGAGTGTATTAGACCAAATGGAGGTTAAACCAAAATTAATTGTCTTAGACACCATGAATTTCTGGATGGATTGTGCTTTACCTGAATTATTGGATGTAATTAAAAGAGTCGATGTAATAACTATTAATGATGAAGAAGCACGTCAGTTATCTGGTGAATACTCATTAGTAAAAGCGGCTCAAAAAATCCACACCATGGGACCAAAATATGTGGTGATTAAAAAAGGAGAACACGGTGCTTTATTATTCCACAATAAAGAAGTGTTTTTCGCACCTGCTTTACCATTAGAAGAAGTATTCGACCCAACTGGTGCTGGTGATACTTTCGCAGGAGGATTTGCTGGTTATATTGCACAAAGCGAAAATATTGCTTTCGACAATATGAAAAATGCGATTATTTATGGTTCCAATTTAGCATCATTCTGTGTAGAAAAATTTGGTACT
Source organism: Flavobacteriaceae bacterium (assembly GCA_002862755.1). Classification (GTDB taxonomy): domain Bacteria; phylum Bacteroidota; class Bacteroidia; order Flavobacteriales; family Flavobacteriaceae; genus Flavobacterium. Next base: position 88,185 of record PKDY01000022.1, read on the forward strand.
GAAAGAATGGAAACATTAGAAAAAGAAGAAGTAATTGCTCGCTTACAACAATTTAAAGCGCTAACGCAATTTGAAATAGAATTAGATTAAAGTCATATGCCTCGAATTTTCGGGGCTTTTTTAATAATAAATTTTCATTAAAACACTAATTACTCAAACAACACAACAACTTTATGAGTGACGCTATTAAACACGAATGTGGGATTGCATTATTAAGACTGTTAAAGCCCTTAGAATACTATAAAGAAAAATATGGTTCTTCTTTTTACGGTGTTCAAAAAATGTATCTCTTAATGGAGAAACAACACAATCGTGGTCAAGATGGTGCTGGTTTAGCTAGCATTAAAATGGACATTGAACCGGGACAAAGATATATTAGTAGAATTCGTTCCAATCATTCTCAACCTATTCAGGATATTTTTTCACAAATTAATGGAAGAATTAGTAGTGAACTAGCAGAACACCCAGAATATCTTAACGATATTAATTTACAAAAAAAGAACATTCCCTATATCGCGGAATTATTTTTAGGTCATGTTCGCTATGGCACATTTGGAAAAAACAGCATTGAAAGTGTACATCCTTTTTTACGTCAAAACAATTGGATGCATCGCAACTTAATTGTAGCTGGAAATTTTAATTTAACCAATGTAAAGGAATTATTTCAAAGCTTAGTAGATTTAGGTCAACATCCTAAAGAATTAGCTGATACTGTTACCGTAATGGAAAAAATAGGTCATTTCCTTGATGATGAAGTAACCGATTTATATCAAAAATGCAAGAACGAAGGATACTCCAAAAAAGAAGCTTCTGCTGTTATAGCAGAACGTTTAAACATTCCTAAAATTCTAGAAAGAGCTTCTCGAAATTGGGATGGTGGTTATGCAATGGCAGGATTGATTGGACATGGAGACTCATTCGTTTTAAGAGATCCAGCTGGAATTAGACCTGCTTATTATTATAAAGACGATGAAATTGCTGTTGTAGCTTCAGAAAGACCCGTAATTCAAACTGTTTTCAATGTTCCTTTTGAAGAAGTGAAAGAATTAGAACCAGGAAATGCAATAATTATTAAAAAAAATGGAAATGTATTTATAGAAGAAGTTCGAAAACCACTTATTAAAAAAGCCTGTTCTTTTGAACGCATCTATTTTTCTAGAGGGAGTGATGCAGAAATTTATAAAGAAAGAAAAGAACTTGGTAAATTAGTATTTCCTTCTATTTTAAAAGCCATTGATTTCGATACAGATAATAGCGTATTTTCTTTTATACCGAACACTGCAGAAACTTCTTTTTACGGGATGGTTGAAGCAGCGAATGATTTTTTAAATCAAAGAAAAATCAAATCGATTTTAGAAAATAAAGACCAACTTTCTGAAGAAAAGTTACAAGATATTCTATCGGTTAAATTACGCACAGAAAAAGTAGCTATCAAAGATGCAAAACTTCGAACTTTTATTACAGAAGACAGTAGTAGAGATGATTTAGTAGCGCACGTTTATGATGTTACTTATGGTGTGGTTAAACCCAAAGATAATTTAGTTATCATTGATGACAGTATCGTAAGAGGTACAACTTTAAAACAAAGCATTATCAAAATGATGGATCGCTTACAGCCGAAAAGAATTGTAGTAGTTTCATCTGCACCACAAATTAGATATCCAGATTGTTATGGTATTGACATGGCTAAATTGGAAGGTCTAGTTGCTTTTAAGGCTGCTTTGGAATTATTAAAAGAACGCAATCTATATCATATTGTAGATGAAGTGTATAAAAAATCCAAAAGTCAAGAACTGTTCAAAGATGACGAAGTAGTAAACTATGTAAAAGAAATCTATGCACCCTTTACAGATGAAGAAATTTCAGATAAAATTGCAGCAATGCTAACACCTGAAGGAGTTCGTGCAGAAATTAAAATAATCTATCAAACAGTAGCTGATTTACACAAAGCTTGTCCTAAAAACTTAGGTGATTGGTACTTTACAGGTGACTATCCTACAGCAGGAGGAAATCGAGTTGTAAATAGAGCATTTATGAATTTTTACGAAGGAAAAGACGCTCGCGCGTATTAAAAAAAGCTTTTCGTCGGTTTTTTGTGTTGTTCAACAATTTTTTTATGCCAAGAACAACACTTACTATACTTTAGCACTACCAGAAAATTAGTAGGTTAAGTTTTATGGTAGATTTGGGGCAAAAAGGGTGAAAGTAATTTCACCTTTTTTTTTGCCCCAAATTTTCTATATACGAATTTTAGTATTAAAAAAACATTTTATCGTTTTTTTTTACATTTCAACAATTTTTTTATGCGCGCATATTAAATCCATACTACTTTAGCACTACCAGAAAATTAGTAGGTTAAGTTTTATGGTAGATTTGGGGCAAAAAGGGTGAAAGTAATTTCACCTTTTTTTTTGCCCCAAATTTGCATAAAAAAAGGGATTAAAAATTTAATCCCCTTTTTATTTTAATTATTAAAAGCTCTATTTTTCCATTGCAAATCTTCTGGTCACTTCAGTCCAGTTAATTACATTAAAGAAGGCCTCAATATAATCAGGTCTTCTGTTTTGATAATTTAAATAGTAAGCATGTTCCCAAACATCAAGTCCTAAAATAGGAGTTCCTCCACAACCAATTCCTGGCATTAAAGGATTATCTTGATTCGCTGAACTGCACACTTCTAATTTACCATCTTTGTGTACACATAACCAAGCCCAACCCGATCCAAAACGAGTCGCTGCAGCTTTTGCAAATTCCGCTTTAAAAGCATCAAACGAACCAAAAGCAGTATCAATAGCAACAGCTAAATCGCCCGTTGGTTTTCCTCCACCATTAGGAGACATAACAGTCCAAAACAAACTGTGATTGTAAAAACCTCCACCGTTATTTCTAACCGCAGCGTTATTCATATCTAAGTTAATCAAAATATTTTCAATTGTTTTTCCTTCTAAATCAGTTCCTTCAATTGCATTATTAAGATTTGTAGTGTATCCATTATGATGCTTAGAGTGGTGTATTTCCATAGTTTTTGCATCAATATGTGGTTCTAATGCATCGTATGCATAAGGTAATTTCGGTAATTCGAATGCCATAATATTATTTTTTTTATAATTAGTATTAGTGAATTCAAAGTTATAAATTTAACTTTGGATTAAAAAATAGAAAGTAACTATACCAGTATAATTAAGATAAATATAACATTTGAAAAAAGCAGCGTTTACTTTATATGATGCATCCGCAGGATCAGGAAAAACCTATACTTTAACAAAAGAATACTTAAAAATTGTATTCCTTTCAAAAGGTGATGAGGCGTATAAAAAAATCCTTGCCATTACTTTTACCAATAAAGCGGTTGAAGAAATGAAATCGCGTATCATAGATAGTTTACATGAATTTTCGAAAGACATTCCTTCTGTTAAAGCTGAGGCTTTTTTAAAAACAATAAGTATTGAAACAGGCCTATCTATTGCTACTTTAAAAGATAAATCGAAAGCCATTATCAAAAGTATCATCCATAATTATGCAGCTTTTGGAATTTCTACCATTGATAAGTTTACCCATAAAGTGATTCGATCTTTTGCACAAGATTTAAATTTACCGCCTCATTTTGAAGTAAGCCTCGACACAGACACCTTGCTTCAAGAAGCTATTGATGTTTTAATTTCAAAAGTAGGCGAAGACGAGCAATTAACGAAACTGCTCATTGATTTCACCAAAGACAAAACTGATGAAGATAAAAATTGGGATATTTCAAATGAATTGTTTGAAATCTCAAAACTTTTAGTAAACGAGAATAACGCAAACGAAATAGATGCTTTTCAAGAAAAGACTTTTGAAGATTTCAAATACATTAAAACTATTTTAAAAGATAAAATTCAGTTGTATCAAGAACAAAATAAAATTTTGAGTACTGCTTGTTTTGAAATGTTGCAATCCAATCAAATTTCGTTAGATTCATTTTCCAGAAAGACCTTTCCTAATCACTTGAGCAAAATTGGCGAAAATTCTTTACCCATAAAAGACAATTACAAATATCAATCTTTTGACGACATTGCGATAAACAAAAACGCTAAAGACAGAGATCATATTGAAGCTATTGCTTATGATTTATTAAAAATAATAGAAGAAAGTTACCATAACATCTCCAAAATAGCTTTTTACGAAGCCTTTTTACAAAATATCAATCCGCTTTCACTACTAAATTCTATTCATACAGAATTTAAAAAAATACAAGAAGAACAAAATATTTTATCGATTTCCGATTTTAATAAAATTATTTTCAACGAAATTCAGAATCAACCAGCTCCCTTTATCTATGAAAGATTAGGAGAAAAATACCGCCATTTTTTTATCGATGAATTCCAAGATACCTCTATCATGCAATGGAAAAATTTAATTCCTTTAATAGACAATGCCTTATCAAGTGAAGACCAAGGTATTAGGGGAAGTTTAATGATTGTTGGCGATCCAAAACAATCTATTTACAGGTGGCGAGGTGGAAAAGCAGAACAATTTATTGAACTCAGTAAAGATCAAAATAATCCTTTTTCAAATAAAGACAAAGAAACCATACAACTCGAGACCAACTATAGAAGTTATGAAGAAGTCATTCAATTTAATAATGATTTCTTTTCCTTTCTATCTCAAAAATTTGAAAATGAAGACTATAAAAAACTGTATGCCGAACATAGCTATCAAAAATCCAATAGTAAAAAAGGAGGTTATGTAAACCTTTCCTTTATAGCTATTTCTGAGGATGACAGCTCAAACAATGAAGAGGAGCAAGAATATTCTTTAAAAACAAAATTGTATCTGGAAAAAACCTTAGATACCATTTACCAAGTCTTAGACAATAATTTTGAATACCGAGACATTGTTCTTTTAACTCGAAAAAAAATTGATGGTGTTTATTTAGCTAACTATCTTACACAGAAAAGTATTCCGATTTTGTCTTCAGAAACTTTACTGATTCAAAATGCGACCGAAGTAAAATTAATTTTAGATGTTTTAAAATATCTAAAAAACAATAAAGATCAAGAAGCAAAGGCACGAATGCTTTATTATATTGCAACTTATAATCAAAATAAATTGCCTATTCACGATTTTATTGCAAGTGCAAAAGATTTATCAGAAAATGACCTCGAAGCTTTTTTACATACAATAAACCTACCTATTTCTTTTAAAAATTGTAAAAAGAAATCGCTTTATGAAGCGGTAGAAATTATCGTAGCCACATTTATTAAAGAAAAAGCAAACACTTCTTATGTACAGTATTTTTTAGATTTGGTGCTCGAACGTGATCAAAAAACACAATCAAGTATTTCAGATTTTATATCTTATTGGGAAAAAGTAGGATATAAAAAAAGCATTCCTTCTCCAGAAGGCAATAATGCCATCCGAATTATGACGATACATAAATCTAAAGGATTGGAATTTCCAGTTGTAATTTATCCTTTTGCAGAAGAAAATTTTTCAGCGAATAGTAGAAATAAATTATGGATTGATTTTGACGAAGAAGAAGCTATTAATTTCCCTAAAGCCTTAGTGAATCAAAAAAAAGATGTTGCGCTATATGGCAAAAAAGCAAACAACATCTATTTTGAAAAAACACAAGAAGAAATTTTAGATATTATTAATGTTTTATATGTAGCTTTAACAAGAGCAGAAGAACAGTTGTATATTATTTCCAACTACCAAATTTCTAAAACAGGCCTACCAAACAACTTATCTTCCTATTTTATCGAATTCCTTCAGTATGTAAATCTTTTTGAAGAAGGCCAATTAAATTATGATTTTGGAAGCTCCAAAAGAATTTCTACGACCCACTTCTTCACTGAAAACCAAAAAACAATTGAAGTGGTTACCGAAAAATTAGACAGTAAAAAAATTAAAATTGCGCAAAGAGAAGCTTTAATGTGGAATACTGACCAACAAAAAGCAATAGAATTTGGAAATCTACTTCATGAAATTTTATCCTATATTTCTACAACCACAGACATACCTAAAGCACTAATAAGAGCAGTAGAAAATGGCTTGATTCTGAATTCGCAAATAAAAGATATTGAAACACAACTTATACAAATTGTAAATCATCCTGAATTGAAAGTGTTTTTTGATGGAGAAGGCATTATTTTTAATGAACAAACCATTATTAAAAAAGGATATGGAAATGTAAAACCAGATAAAATCGTAGTAAAGGATAGAAAAGCTTATCTACTTGACTACAAAACTGGCTCTGCAACTGATAAATATAAAAAGCAAATTAACGATTATGCTCAAATTATCGAAGAAATGAATTATGAAGTTGTAAAAAAAGTATTGGTTTACATTGGAGAAAAAATAGAAATAGTACTTTTGTAATCTAACAAACCTTATAAAAATGTACGGCAAAATACAACAACACTTACAAAACGAATTAAATTCCATACAAGAAAATGGACTATTTAAGAAAGAAAGAATTATTACATCTCCACAAGGAGCAGAAATAAAAATAGCCACTGGAGAAACCGTTTTAAATTTTTGTGCGAACAATTACTTAGGCCTTTCCTCACATCCTGAAGTAGTTCAAGCAGCTAAAGACGCTCTAGATTCTCATGGATTTGGAATGTCATCAGTCCGATTTATTTGTGGTACTCAAGACATCCACAAAGAACTGGAACAAAAAATAGCTCAATTTTATGGAACAGAAGACACTATATTATATGCTGCAGCTTTTGATGCTAACGGTGGTGTTTTCGAACCTTTATTAGGAGAAGAAGATTGTGTCATTTCTGACAGTTTAAATCATGCTTCAATAATCGACGGTGTTCGTTTGTGCAAAGCCGCTCGTTACCGTTACCAAAACAATGACATGGCAGATTTAGAAGCTCAATTAATTAAAGCCAAAGAAGCAGGTCATCGTTTCAAATTGATTGTTACAGACGGTGTATTTTCAATGGATGGATTAGTGGCACCACTAGATAAAATTTGCGATTTAGCAGATCAATATGACGCATTAGTAATGGTAGATGAATGTCACGCTGCAGGATTTATTGGAGCCACAGGTAAAGGAACATTGGAAGCCAAAAATGTTATGGGTCGAGTGGATATTATCACTGGTACTTTAGGAAAAGCTTTAGGTGGAGCTATGGGTGGATATACAACAGCTAAAAAGGAAATCATTGAAATACTTCGTCAAAGATCAAGACCGTATCTTTTTTCAAACTCTTTAGCTCCATCTATCGTTGGTGCTTCCTTGAAAGTATTTGAATTATTAGAAAAAGATACTTCTTTAAGAGATACCTTAGAATGGAACACAAATTATTTTAAAGAAGGAATTAAAAGAGCAGGTTTTGACATCATTGACGGCGATGCTGCAATAGTTCCAGTAATGCTATATGACGCAAAATTATCACAAATTATGGCCGATGAATTGTTAAAAAAAGGAATTTATGTTATTGGGTTCTTTTTTCCTGTTGTTCCAAAAGAAAAAGCAAGAATCAGAGTACAACTCTCTGCTGCTCATACCAAAGAACACCTAGACAAAGCCATAAATGCTTTCACAGAAGTGGGTAAATCATTAAAAATAATAAGTTAAAAAGTAAATACCCCTTACTTTTTTTAACAAAACTTTTTGTATTTAAAAAAAAATAGTATTTTTGTTCTAATTATAACGCATTGTAATTTAATTAATAAAGTATGAAACATCTAAACAAATTATTTGCTGCTGGTTTATTGCTTGCTGGTTTATCAACACAAGCACAGAACGGTGACAACCCATGGGCTGTGTCCTTTGGAGTAAACGCGGTTGATACCAAGGTAAGTGCCGAAGGTAATTCTAGCCCACAATTCATCCAATTAATCAACGCTGATGACAATTGGAACATTTTACCATCTGTATCTTACTTAAACGTATCTAGATATGTAGGAGATGGATTTTCTATCGGATTAACAGGATCTGTTAATAAAATTGACAAATGGTTAGAAAGAGTTCCTGGAACTGAAAGCACTGATGCTGTTTTAAATCCTGGTGACTTATCTTATTATGCAGTAGATGCTGTTATTAAATATAGCTTTCAAGATTTAATCAAATCTACATGGTTAGATCCTTCTATCAACGTAGGTGGTGGTTATAACTTCTTCGGTGATGCTTCTGCAGGTACTGTTAACGGAGGTTTAGGATTAACTTTTTGGTTTACTGAAAATGTTGGTCTTCAATTACAATCTGTTTACAAACATTCATTCGACGAAAACAGAGTAGCTGATGCTGACGTACCAACTCATATTCAACATTTTGCTGGTCTTTCTTTCAAATTTGGAGGTAAAGATACTGACGGTGATGGTGTTTATGACAAAGATGATGCTTGTCCTGAAGTAGCTGGTTTAAAAGCTTTAAACGGATGTCCTGATACAGATAAAGACGGTATTGCTGATAAAGATGATGCTTGTCCTGAATTAGCTGGTACTCCAGAAAACAATGGTTGTCCTGATACTGACGGTGACGGAATTATCGATCCAGAAGATGCTTGTCCTGAAGTAGCTGGAACAAAAATCATGAAAGGTTGTCCAGATGCTGACGGTGACGGTGTTGCTGATAAAGACGATGAGTGTCCTACAGTTAAAGGAGATAGAGCTAACAAAGGTTGTCCATGGCCTGATGGTGATGGAGACGGTGTTTTCGATAAAGATGACGCTTGTCCTGAAGTAGCTGGTACTGTAGCTAACAATGGTTGTCCTGAAGTTTCTGACGAAGCTGTTAAAAAATTAAATGATTATGCTAAAACTATATTATTTAATTCAGGTAAATCTACTTTCCAAAAACAAACTTACCCAGTTTTAGAAGCAATCACTGCTATCTTAAAAGAGTATCCAAATTCTAAATTCTCAATTGAAGGTCATACAGATTCTGATGGTGCTGAAGAAGCAAACCAAGTATTATCTACTTCAAGAGCAGAAGCTGTTAAAGCTTACTTAATTGAAAATGGAATTGACGCTACTAGATTAAGTGCTACTGGATTTGGAGAGAAATTCCCAATCGACACAAACAAAACTTCTAAAGGTAAAGCTAACAATAGAAGAGTTGAAGTGAAATTAGTAAAATAATTTCCCATTAAAATAAAGCTAAAACGCTCCGAATAATCGGAGCGTTTTTTTTATTTTTATACTATGAATAATACTTTTCTAGATAAACTTTCAAAACACATTCTTGCACAATATAAAGAAAATCTGCAAGAGCTTATTATTGTTTTACCTAACAAAAGGGCTAAAGTTTTTTTATTAGATACCTTACAAAATCATACAAGTCAAACTATATTTGCACCACAAATAATCAGTATTGAAGATTTAATTCAAGAAATTTCTGGCATCAGAACAATTGATGCAATAGAAATACTTTTTGAGTTTTATGATGTATATACTAAAATAACTTCTTTAGAAGAAACACAACCTTTCACTACTTTTTCAAATTGGGCTAAAACATTGTTACAGGATTTTAATGAAATAGATCGCTATTTATTAGAACCTACTTTTGTCTTTTCCTATTTAAAAGACATTGAAGCGCTTAAAAGATGGGATTTGCAACCCAAAGACACCACTTCTTTAATTGATAATAATTTACATTTTTGGAATAAAATTCCGGAATACTATACTTCATTATACGCACATCTAAAAAATAAAAAATGTGGTTATCAAGGCTTAATCTATAGAGAATCTATTGCGCTTTTAAATGACTATTCCAATGAAATAAATAATAAAAAATTAATATTTGCTGGTTTTAATGCACTTAATCAAGCTGAAGAAAAAATAATTTTGCATCTAATTTCAAAGGAACAAGCTTCTATCTATTGGGATATTGATGCTTATTTTATCAGCAATCCTTATCATGATGCCGGATTATTCATTAGACGTTTTAAAAATCAATGGAAAAATTATGTAACACAACCTTTCGAATGGATTACAGAAGATTTTCAACAAGAAAAAAACATCCAAATAATTGGGACACCTAAAACTATTGGTCAAGCGAAAATAACTGGAAAAATTGTCGAAGAACTAATTTCAAGTGATTCTAATTCTACTAAAACCGCTATCATTTTAGGAGATGAAAATTTACTTATACCCATATTATATGCAATACCAAATTCGGTTAATGCATTGAATATAACCATGGGCTATTCTGGAAAAAACAACCCAGCTCAACTACTAATTAGCAAATTATTCAAACTTCACACCAATGCAATTAACAGAAATGCAACCCATTATACCTTATATTATAAAGAAGTTTTAGAGATCCTTAATCATCCCTTAGTAGAACCTTACCTCCAAGTAGACGAACTTATCCAAACCATACACAATAATAATTTTACTTTTTTCTCAATAGAAACCTTGCTTCGTCTCAAAGACGAAAAATACCCTAATCAAAAGAATATTTTTTTTGATTTGATATTTTCAAAATGGGAAAATGAACCAATTACTATACTAAATAGAATAAGTAATATTCTATTTAGTATTAAATCCTTTTTAAACAATGAAAATGAAGAAGAGAAAATAAGCAAAGCATTTGTTTATTCCCTTTATAAAGTTATCAATCAATTGATAAATTATTGCGATAAACATGCCAATAAAATCAACAACATTGAAACTTTAAATGATATTTACAAACAAATTATTGATTTGGCTGAAGTTTCTTTTGAAGGAGAACCCTTAACGGGTTTACAAATAATGGGAGTGCTTGAAAGTAGAGTATTGGATTTTGAAAATGTAATTATTACTTCCGTAAATGAAGGAAAATTTCCTTCAGGAAAATCTCAAAATTCTTTCATCCCTTATGATGTAAAACGCGAATTAGGGCTCCCTACTTACAAAGAAAAAGATGCCATTTACAGTTACCATTTCTACCATCTCCTACACCGTGCTAAAAACATTTATCTATTATATAATTCAGACAATGAAGGCATAGATGCAGGTGAAAAAAGTAGGTTTCTAACACAATTAGAAATCGAAAAACAGCCTAAGCATATGCTGTCTCACAAAATTTATAATGCTGTTTTACCTGAAAAAGCGTATACTTCAGTACAAGTTCCTAAATCGAGCTTACTCATGGAACGACTACAAGAAATTGCAACAGAAAAAGGGTTTTCACCCTCTTCGCTTACATCCTACATACGCAACCCTATACAGTTTTACTTTCAACGAGTATTACGTATTAATGAAATGGATGAAGTTGAAGAAAACATTGCAGTAAACACCTTAGGAACAATTATTCATGAGGTATTAGAGGTTTTATATTATCCTTATTTAAATAAATACTTATCTATTAAAGATATTGAAGAAATGCTTTTAAAGATTGATTCAATTACTTTAGAAAAATTTAAATTGGTATACAAAGAAGGAGAAATTAAAAAAGGAAAAAATCTATTAGCCTTCGAAGTAGCAAAAAGAAATATTTATAACTTTTTACAACTAGAAAAAAGCAGTCTTGAAGCCGGGGAAACAGTTAAAATAATTGCTCTTGAAGAAAAAATTGAAACCTTAATTAATGACGAAAGACTTCCCTATCCTATTAAAATGGCAGGAAATGTAGACCGAATAGAAATAAGAGGAAATGTGATTCGAATTATTGATTATAAAACAGGCAAAGTTGACGGAAATTCATTAAAAATAAATGATTTTGAAGCTTTAACTTCTGATATAAAGAACGAAAAAATAATTCAATTACTCTGTTATGCTTTAATGTTTAGAAATAAAACGGAATTTGATTCCTACCCAATTGAAGCGGGCATCATTTCATTTAAAAACATGAAAGCAGGTTTTATGCCTTTTGGCTTAGGAAAAGGAAGAGGAGTAATTCCACAAACCATGATTACAGATGAAATAGTAGAAGCATTTAAAACGGAAATTATTACTTTAATTTTAGAAATACTCGATAAAGAAAGGCCTCTAAAAGAATCTATTTAACATTTTTTCAAAAAAGACAACACCTCTTCTTCTAGTTCTTGAGCATTTTCAAAATGACTCATGTGACCGTCATTAAATGTTACTAATGCTACATTCGTATTTTCAACTTGTAATTTGTTTTCTTCATAATTCAAAACTGGATCTTTTTTCCCTAATAGCAACATTTTAGGAAATAAAGTAGTATGCAATAGTGCTTCTCTATCCTTTCTGGCTTTCATTCCTTCCTGAGCTGCTATAATACCTTGTAAAGATGTTTGCAAGGCTTCATTCTTCGCCCATTCAATTTCTTTTCTAAGTTTTTCTCTATTTGCTTCACTAAATAAATTAGCAACAGACATACTAATGGCGTTTTTATAATTTTGCTTTACAGCCAAAATAGCTCTATCTCTATTTGCTTTACGTTCCACACTATCTTCTTTGGCAGTCGAATTCATTAAAACAAGTCCTGCCATGATTTCTGGATATAATTCGGCAAAAGCCAATGCTACATAACCACCCATAGAATGCCCTATTAAAACAACTTTCTTCAATTGTAAGAAATGAAGAATATAGTGTACCGCATCGGCCATATCTTCCATGGTATGAACATATCCTATAGATTCTGTTTCACCATGCCCTAATAAATCAATACATATAACTCTATACTCACGAAGCAATGCAGGAACTATTTTATGCCACATTTTACTATTCTCTAAAAAGCCATGTAACAAAACAATTACTGGTCCTTCTCCTTCATCAGAATATGCAAGTGTACTATTTTTAAAATTGAGGTATTTCATAAATACAAAAATAGAATTTCAAAAGGAATACCCGAAGTAATTTCATTTAAATACTTACTTTTGAAAAAAGGATTTTTTATGCAGGATGAATCTCCAAAACGCTTTGATCGAATTGTCGCTATCCTAATACAACTACAATCCAAACGAATTGTAAAGGCTCAAGAATTAGCAGAACGTTTTGAAGTAAGCTTACGAACCATTTACAGAGATATTCGTTCATTAGAAGCATCTGGCGTTCCTATTTATAGTGAAGCTGGCGTAGGTTATTCTTTAGTAGAGGGTTATCGTTTACCACCTGTAATGTTTACCCGTGAGGAAGCAAGTAGCTTTATAGCTGCAGAAAAACTGATGGAAACTTTTATCGATAAAGAATTAGGAAAGCATTATGCCTCTGCTATGTTCAAAATAAAATCGGTTTTAAAAAATACAGACAAAGATTGGGTGACTTCTATCGAATCTAAAGTGATTATGCAACCTCCATCTGTGAATCTATTTAATGAAAAAGTGCCTGAAGCCATGAGTATTCTTTTTAAAAGCATAGCTGATAAGACTCAAGTAAAATTAAACTACCAAGCATTTGATGCAGAAGAAGCTTCAGAAAGAAGTATTGAACCAGTAGGTATTTTTCATGACAATAACAATTGGTATATTTTTGGTTTTTGTCACCTAAGAAACGATTACCGCCAATTTAGAGCCGACCGAATTCAAGGCATTGAAAATAAAGACATAGCATTTACTAAAGAACACCAACCGTTAGAATTTTACTTAAATAAAGAAAAAGAATGCCCTACCACTAAAGTCGTCTTATTAGTAGACAAAAAAATTGGTAAATATTTAGACTTTGAAAAAAAATATCATGGATTTGTTTCCCAAAAAAAAATAGGGCAACAAATAGAAATGACTTTTTTAAGCAGAGATATTGAAAATGGATTTCCAAGATGGGTGTTGATGTTTGCTGATTATGCAACCATTATAGAACCCCAACGCCTAAAAGACAGAATGATAGAATTACTTGAAATTTATAAAATAAACTTATTACAATAGAACTCCGAAAACAACTAGTCATTTTCGGAGTTCTAAGTATTAATTACGCTCTCGTCCAGAAAAAAGGCGGTGTAATTCCTAAAGCCCTTAAATAAACATAACCTTGTCCGCGATGATGGATTTCATTGTCAATAAAATAAAAAATATTTTCAATGATGGGAAACTCGTATTGCCCAAAAAGATTGAATGTTTTTTCAAAATCTTCAATTGGAATTTGCTTAAAATACTGATTAATTTCTACCGTTGCTTCGTCCCATTTTTGCAAATAAGCTTCTTTTGTTGCTAAATTTTCTACAGTTGCTTCAGAATAAGGCTGTTCGTCTCGATTAACAATTCCCTTTAATGCAGGAACGCCAATAGCTAAAAGTTCGGATACTAATTTTGAAAACGGACGCATGCCTCCAATAGAAAACTCAAAAAAATCTTTTTCTGGAAAGGCTTCGATTACGTGTCTTGTTAAAGCACGATGTCCTTGCCAATGTTTTAATAAATGTTCCGGGCTAATTACTTGTGGTGCTGATACTGTGTTCATAATGTATGATTTATTTGATTACACCACAAAGGTAAAGACGGTTTATGACAACGGTTTGTCAGTAGGTTTTTGAGAATATCAAAATATTTCGATACATTTTAACGACAAGAAATTGATGCATTCAAAAATAGTCGGTAAAACTTATTGTAAACCTTTGCCACAAATAAAATTATTTAAAAGTATAACTAGCACAATAAATTTTTCATTTTTATGAATATGAAAACTAACTAATGAGATTCTTCCTTCGTCAGAATGACAAAATGGAGCACAAAAAACGGCTTACATTCTTGTAAACCGTTTAAATTGTATATTAAAATTGAACTCTAAACACTAACTGTTCATTATCGATTCAATTTCATCCGCTTCAATAGGAATATTACGCATTAAATTGAATGGCGCCCCACTATTTTGGATAACCACATCATCTTCTAAGCGAATACCAAAACCTTCTTTTGGAATATAAATTCCAGGTTCAACTGTGAAAACCATATTGGCTTGCATCGGTTCATATAAAAGCCCATAATCATGCGTGTCTAATCCCATATGGTGTGAAGTACCATGCATAAAATATTTTTTATAAGCTGGCCAATCCGGATTTTCATTTTGAACATCTGCTTTGTCTAATAAACCTAAACCTAATAGTTCAGATGTCATGATTTTACCAACCTCAACATGATATTGTTTCCATAAAGTACCCGGAATCAACATTTTTGTAGCTTCATTCTTTACATTTAAAACTGCATTATAAACCGCTCTTTGACGCTCTGAAAACCTTCCTGAAACTGGAATGGTTCGGGTCATATCGCTTGAATAATTGGCATACTCAGCACCTACATCTAATAATAACAAATCCCCTTCATGACATTGCTGATTGTTTTCAATATAATGTAACACATTTGCATTGTTTCCTGAAGCTATAATAGGTGTATAAGCAAATCCTTTAGATCGGTTTCTTAAAAACTCATGCGCAAATTCAGCTTCAATTTCGTATTCCATTACATTAGGCTTCACAAAATTTAAAATTCTTCGAAACCCTTTTTCAGTAATATCACACGCTTTTTGAATTAAATCCAATTCTTCGCTTTCTTTTACAGATCGTATACGCTGTAAAATAGGATTTGATTTTTCAACTTTATGTGCAGGATAATTCTCTTTCCACCATTTTACAAAACGTGCCTCACGCGTTTCTGTTTCAATAGTGGCGCGGTAATGCTCATTGGTATTGATATACATGGTTTCTGAATAAGCCATGATTTCCTTTAATGTTTTATGAAAGTCTTGTAACCAAATAACCGTTTTAATTCCAGAAACTTCAAAAGCTCTTTCTTTAGTTAACTTCTCTCCTTCCCAAATAGCAATGTGCTCATTCGTTTCTTTTAAGAACAAAATTTCTTTCAAATGCTCATAAGGCGCGTCTGGAAAAAGCAAGAGAATACTCTCTTCTTGATCCACACCACTCAGATAAAAAATATCGCGATGTTGTGCAAAAGGCAATGTGGAATCTGCTGAAACAGGATAAATATCGTTGGAATTAAAAATAGCAACACTATTCGGTTTCATTTGAGAAACAAATTTTCTACGATTCTTTATAAATAAGTCTTTGTCTATTTGATGGTATTTCATAATATAGCGTGTTTATATTTAATACATCAAAATTACGGACAATTCTTTTGAAAAAGGAAGCCAAATGGCTTTAATTTATATTTTTACGAATGCGACTCATATGGCGTGTAGAAATTCCTAAAAAAGAAGCCAAATAATGCAAGGGAACTTCTTGAAGCAATTTAGGTTCATTGACCAATAATTTTTTATAGCGCTCTTCTGGTGTTAGCGTTAACAAGTCAATGCGATAATCGTCAATTAAACAGATTTGTTTTTCTATTAAATGAAAGTAAAACTGATGAAAGGCTTTATTATGTTGTAATAAGTAATTGAAATCCTCTAGAGTTATTACCCACAAACTACTATCAACAATTGCTTTTATACTTTTTCTAGAAGGTACTTTATGGAGAAAACTATTCAAAGAAGAAGTTACCGTATTTTTTAAAGCCAAATAAGTAGTTCGTTCCTCTCCAGCTATACCAATAGCATGTTGTAAAACACCATTCTCCACAAAACAAAAATGATTACAAATTTCATTTTCATTTACTAAAAACTCATTTTTTCTTACCTTAATTTTTTTAAAATAGGCTAATGCTTCAAGTACTTCATTTTCCAAAAAATCCTTTGGTAATAATGACTTGACAAAAACTTCAAAATTGCTTTTTTTAGATAAAGAAGACATCGTATATGTTAATGTCTTCAAAAATAAGGAGATTATTTAAAAACTGAAATGAATATAAAAAAGGTTTTTAAACAAAATGGTTATATTTACCAAATAAAAAAATTGAAAATGAAAAAGTATTACAAAGGAATCTTACTTTTAGTTTTAACATTAAATTTTAGTTGTTCTAAAGAGGATTCTGATAAAAATGAACCCGTAGTAAACTTAGATCCAAAAGTTCAGTTATACAAAGCTGATAAAATTGATGACAGTTATGTTTTTGCAATTGAAAATGGTGGAAGAAACTGCTATTTAGTAAACAAACAAGGCTACAATGTAAAAGAATGGCAATTTGATTTGAAATTTGGTAATGATATTGAAATTCTGCCTACAGGTGAATTATTAGCTCAATTCAAAAAAGTCCCCACTGCAATAACATTGGGTGGTTATGGTGGTATTATTAGTATTCTTAATTCAGATGGCTCTACTAAATGGGAATACCTATGTGCTGATGATTCAAAAATTGCGCACCACGATGTAGATTTATTACCAAATGGAAATGTTTTATTTTTAGTTTGGGAAAAAGTTACACCAGCTGAAGCTTTAAATTATGGTGTTGAAGTTGCAAATGATATTTTTCCAGAAGCGTTATTTGAGGTAAATCCTCAAACCAATCAACTAGTTTGGGAATGGCACAGTTACGATCATATCGTACAAGAAACCAATAATACATTGGTTAATTATGGTCAAATTAATCAGTATCCAAACCGAATTAATTTTTCTTATAACGATCGTCCAGACGGAGACATTATGCATGCCAATGGAATTGATTATGATGAAGAAAAAGACGTTATCTACATGAGTGTTAATTTTTATAGTGAAGTTTGGGTAATCGACCATAGCACTTCTACTATGGAAGCAGCATCAACATCAGGTGGAAATTACAATAAAGGTGGTGATTTATTGTATCGCTTTGGTAACCCTAGTGCTTATAATCATCCCTTTGGAGAACGCTTTTTGTTCAATAATCACTTTCCAAATTTAATTGAAAAAGAAGTTCCTGGAAAAGGAAACATGCTTATTTACTGTAATGGCTCAAATGTAAATCAATCTACAGTTTATGAATTAGCCTTACCTCAAAACTTTGAGTTATCAACTACAGCATCAAACGAACCGCAAATGGTTTGGAATTTTACGGATCCTGATTTATTCTACGATAAAATATCAGGTGCTGTAAGACTCAAAAATGGAAATACATTAATTACAGAAGGTGATTATGGGTATTGGGAAGTAACTCCTAATAAAGAAGTTGTTTGGAAATATTTTGGAGATAATCGAACGTTTTGGAGAGGTTATAATTACAACCTAGACGATTCCGCAATACAAAATTTAGGACTGTAACCCAACAAAAAATTTTATTATACCCAATAAATTGGTTATTTTCGAGGAAATTATTTTCTTATGAAAAAAGCAATTTATTGGGTATTTTTTTTAGCATTTGTACCAAGTTCATTTGGTCAGAACATGGATTTAAATGCATTAAACCTTAAAAATATTGGCCCTACCATAATGAGTGGCCGTATTGTTGATATCGCTGTAAATCCAAATAATCCAACTGAATTTTATGCTGCATATGCTTCTGGTGGTCTTTGGTATACTAATAATAACGGAACTTCTTTTGAACCTGTAATGGATACTGCACCTACATTAAATTGTGGCTCCGTTACAGTAGATTGGGGAACGGGAACCATTTGGGTAGGAACAGGAGAAGTAAATTCTTCTCGCTCCTCCTATGCTGGAATTGGTATATTAAAATCAACAGACAAAGGAAATACGTGGGAGAATTTAGGGTTAAAAGACAGTCATCACATTAGTAGGATTTGGGTAAACCCATCAAACAATAATGAAATTATTGTAGGTGCATTAGGGCATTTGTATACACCAAATGAAGAAAGAGGGGTTTTTAAAACTGTTGATGGCGGAAAAACATGGACTAAAACATTATTCATTAATCCAGATACAGGAATCATTGATATCTCTGTTGCATCAGACAACACTCAAATTATGTATGCAGCAGCTTGGGAAAGAGAAAGAAAAGCTTGGAATTTTAAAGGGAATGGAAAGGGTTCAGGAATTTACAAAAGTGAAGATGGCGGTACAACTTGGCATATAATTTCTAGAGAAGATAGTGGATTTCCAAACAATGACGGAGTAGGAAGAATTGGTTTAGCAGTTTTTAATCACAATATTATATATGCTATCTTAGACAATCAAAATAATAGACCTGTTGTTGAAGATACCTCAACAAAAAGTAAAAAAATATCCCAATCTGACATGTTCAGTGTACCTGGTGAAATTTTTGTAGAAAAGTCCAATAAAGAAATTAATACCTATTTAAAAAAATACGGTATAACAGAAAAATACCGAGCAGAAACCCTTAAAAATTGGGTAAAAAAAGGAAAATTACAACCTAAAGAACTCAAAACTATTTTACAAGATGCGAATAAAGCTTTGTTTGAAACAGAAGTTATTGGTTGTGAAATCTACAAATCTATAGATGGTGGAAAGACTTGGCAACGCACTCATGAAAACTATATAGATGATTTATATTATAGTTATGGGTATTATTTTGGAAACATTTCAGTTGATCCAAAAGATGAAAATCGTATTTATTTTGGTGGTGTTCCTTTACTTTTTTCTAATGATAGTGGAAAAACCATGAAAAATATTAGTACCGAAAATGTACATTCCGATCATCATGTAACTTGGATTAATCCCAACAACCCCAATCACATTATTAACGGAAATGATGGAGGAATTAATATTAGTTATGATAATGGAACACATTGGAAAAAGTGTAACAATGAGGCTTTAGGTCAATTTTATGCTGTAAATATTGATCATAATGAATCCTATAATGTATATGGAGGCTTACAAGATAATGGGGTTTGGGTAGCCAATAATAATTACAGAAAATCAGACGCATGGGAACAAGAAGGAAAATATCCTTATGAAAGTATTATGGGTGGTGATGGTATGCAAGTACAAATTGACAAAAGAGATGCTAATATCGTGTATACTGGTTTTCAATTTGGTAATTATTTTAGATTAGATAGAAGTAAAAACACACAAGAATTTATTGCTCCAACATTGCCAAAAGATACTAAAGAAAAACCGCTACGCTTCAATTGGCAAACCCCTATATTATTATCCCCTCACAATCAAGACATTTTATATATGGGTTCCCAATTTTTGCACCGTTCCATGAATCAAGGTGCAACTTGGGAAAAAATCTCAACCGATCTTACGCATGGTAGCGTTGAAGGTAATGTAGCATTTGGTACACTAACTACCATTTCTGAAAGTCCGTTGCAGTTTGGATTGTTGTATACAGGTTCTGATGATGGAATCATTCATCTTTCCAAAGATGGCGGCATTTCATGGAATATCATTTCAAGTCAATTACCCCAAAATTTATGGGTTTCTAGAGTAAAAGCATCTCAATTTAAAAAAGAACGTGTTTATGCCACTCTAAATGGCTATCGCAACGATGATTTTAAACCTTATGTTTATCTTTCAGACGATAATGGTGTCAGTTGGCAAGAGATTAGTGGCAACTTACCTCAAAGTCCTGTAAATGTCATTTTAGAAGACACTGAAAATGAAAATCTACTTTTTGTAGGTACAGATAATGGTTTGTTTGTTTCTTTAGACAAGGGAAAAACTTGGATTGATTTTTCTTCAGAAATGCCTAACGTTGCAGTACATGATTTGGTCATCCAACCTAAAGCCAAAGAATTAATTGTAGGAACTCACGGTCGTTCTTTATATAAGGTGAATATTGACAAAATACAACTACTTTCATCGGAAATACTTTCAAAATCTTTATATGTTTACGAAGTATCGTCAGTTAAAAAATCAGATCGTTGGGGTTCAAGTTGGAGCACTTGGGCGAAACCCTTTGAACCTAAAGCCGAAATTTGGTTTTATTCCAATACTTCAGAAGAAGTTGAAATTACGATTGAAAATGAATTTGGGTTAACCGTTTTTTCTAAAAAAGTAGCCGCTAAAAAAGGCTTAAATTTAGTTGAATACGATTACACCTTATCCAATGAAGTAATGAATAAATGGAAGAAAAAAGATAAAAAAGCAACTTTTGAAAAAGCGGATAATGGCAAACAATATGCACTTCCATCTAAGTATAGTATTCATATTAAGAAAGAGAATGAAGCTGTTTTTACCCATTTAGAAGTTACAGAGAGTAAGAAAGCTTAATAAAAAAACAAAAGCCTTGAGAAATTTCTCAAGGCTTTTTGGTCAAACCAAATTATACTAAAAATATTAAAATTGCGCTACCTCAGTAGAATCTTTCATTGCTGTAGTGGAAGATCTATTGTTAGTAACGGTATTTTGAACCGCGTCAAAGTAAGTTGTCCCTACAAATCCTTGGTGTTTTACTGCTTTAAAACCATCTTTTTGCAAAGCAAATTCTCTTTCTTGTAATTCAGAATAACCTGCCATTCCTCTTTCTTTATACGCTTTAGACAATTCAAACATACTTGTATTTAAAGCATGGAAGCCTGCTAAAGTGATAAATTGGAATTTATAACCCATTGCCGCTAAATCCTCTCTAAAAGTTTCCATTTCAGCAACTGTTAATTTTGCTGCCCAGTTGAAGGAAGGCGAACAGTTATAAGCCAACATTTTTCCTGGATATTTGGCATGAATTGCATCTGCAAATTGTTTCGCATATTTTAAATCTGGATTACTCGTTTCCATCCAAATTAAATCTGCATAAGGAGCATAACTCAACCCTCTATCAATCCCTTGTTCAATACCTGCATTCACATAGAAGAAACCTTCACTTGTTTTTTCACCTGTAATAAATTTAGCATCTCTTGGATCAATATCACTCGTTAAAAGATTGGCAGCATCAGCATCTGTTCTTGCAACGATTAAAGCGGGAACACCCATAACATCCGTTGCCAAACGAGCAGCTACTAATTTATTAATTGCTTCTTGTGTGGGTACTAATACTTTCCCTCCTAAGTGACCACACTTTTTAGCAGAACTCAATTGATCTTCAAAATGAACTCCAGCTGCACCAGACTCAATCATCGATTTCATCAATTCAAAAGCATTTAGGTTTCCTCCAAAACCAGCTTCCGCATCAGCAACAATTGGTACTAAATAATCTTTTCTATCTTTTTCTGGCACTTGATTTACCACTTGAATTTGGTCGGCTCTTAACAAAGCATTATTAATTCTTTTTACAACAAGAGGTACACTATTCGCAGGGTACAAAGATTGATCGGGATACATTTCACCAGCTACATTTGCATCAGCAGCTACTTGCCACCCACTTAAATAAATCGCTTCTAAACCTGCTTCTACTTCTTGAATCGCTTGGTTACCAGTTAAAGCACCTAAACCAGCTACATAATCTTGCGCATTTAATTTTTTCCAAAGTTTCTCAGCTCCTAATTTTGAGATACTATGTTCAATTTTATAAGAACCTTGTAATTTAACTACTTCTTCAGCGGTATAAGGACGTTCAATTCCTTTCCATCTTTCATTGGTTAACCAATCTGTAACTAATTCCTGAATTCTTGTTTCTACTGTTTTCATTGTGTTTTATAAATAAAAGGTTGTGTTAAATGTATTTGTATCCTGTTAGGGTTAGAAAATCGATGAAGGTGTAATTCACGACCAAAATATCTAAGAGTTTTTCGGCCAACTTATAATGGTATTTTTCATGATTCTCATCACCTACTTGGTTTCTAATTTTTTCATATTCTTCCATGGCAATTTTATCATAATATTTCTCCGTTAAGACTTTGCCATTATCTAAGGTTACGCCATTGCGAAGCCATTGCCATAATTGTGAACGGGATATTTCTGCAGTTGCAGCATCTTCCATTAAATGGTTTAAAGCAGCAGCGCCTTGACCATTCAACCAAGAAGCCATGTATAAAACCGAAATATTGATGTTTTTACGAACGCCTGCTTCTGTAATCGTTCCTTGAGGCACTTCTAACAAATCCGATTCTGAAATAGAAAGTTCATTTCGTTTTACATGAATTTGATTTTTGGTTGGCATATTTTCATCGAAAACTTTCATTGCAACAGGCACTAAATCTGGATGTGCAACCCAAGTACCGTCATGGCCATTTTTTACTTCACGTTCCTTATCGACTTTTACTTTGTCGAATGCAATTTTATTAGCAGCTTCATCATTTTTAATTGGAATTTGAGCAGCCATTCCACCTATAGCATGAATATTTCTTTTGTGACATCTTTGGATAACCAATTCAGAATAGGCTTTCATAAAAGGACTCGTCATCGTTACTTGATCACGGTCTGGCACTAAGAATTTATCATTATTTCTAAACTTCTTGATATATGAAAAAATATAATCCCAACGACCACAATTTAATCCTACGATATGATTTCTTAATTCATAAATAATTTCATCTAGTTGAAAACTTGCAGTAATGGTTTCCACTAAAACGGTAGCTTTTAAAGTTCCTTTTTTAATATTTAAATATTCCTCCGTAAATTCAAAAACGGCATTCCACCATCTCGCTTCCAAGTAATGTTCCAATTTGGGTAAATAGAAATAAGGAGCGGTATTATTTTCTTTCAATTGTTTGTGATTATGAAAAACATATAATCCAAAATCAACCAAAGAACCTGAAGCTTCTTCATTATTAATTAAGATATGTTTTTCATTTAAATGAATGCCACGAGGTCTTACTAATAGAACTGCAGTATTTTCATTTAACTTATATTCTTTATTTTTGGCTTCGTCAAATAAATAAATCGTTTTTGCAACAGCATCTTTTAAATTTTGTTGTCCATTCATAAGATTTTCCCAAGTTGGAGAAGTACTATCTTCAAAATCTGCCATAAACGTTTTGGCACCAGAATTCAACGCATTAATTACCATTTTACGATCCACTGGTCCTGTAATTTCAACTCTTCTGTCTAATAAATCCTCTGGAGTTGTTCCTGCAAACCAATCTTTCTCACGAATATCTTGCGTCTCTTTTGGAAAACAAGGCAACTCTCCTTCATCAAACTTTTGTTGCTGTACTTTTCTTTTTTCAAGTAATTCCAATCGTTGTTTATTGAAAACTTCATGTAATTCTGTTAAAAAAAGAACCGCTTCTTCTGTTAAAATAGCAGGAAATTTTGCGATTGCTTCTGGAGCTAATTCAAATGCTTTTGCTGTTGTTTCTAATTGATTTTCCATGACTTATTGTTTTTGTTGGTACAATATTATAAAAAAGTTTTTTACAAAACAAGCGAACGTACGCTAAAATGTAAAAAAATTATTTTTTTGTGATTTTAAATAATAGCGTATCTTTGAAATTATGAATTTAGAAAGAGATTACATCAAGCTTATTTTTGGCTTAAAATTAAAGCAAGCAAGGACCAACAAAGACTTGTCGTTATTTGGCTTAGCCAAAATAACAGGATTATCCAAATCGTATTTAAATGAAATTGAAAAAGGAAAAAAATATCCTAAAACAGATAAGATCATTCTGTTATCTGAAAAATTAGATGTTTCTTACGATAATATGGTGTCTTTGAAGCTGGACAATAATTTAGCACCAATTGGTGAAATTTTAAATTCAGGAATCTTAAAAGAAATTCCTTTAGATATCTTTGGAATTGAAGAAAGTGATTTAATTGATATCATCGCTAATGCTCCTGCGAAAGTAAATGCTTTTATTAGTACCATTATTGAAATTGCACAACATTATAACTTATCAAGAGAAAGTTTCTTTTTAGCATCGTTACGTTCCTACCAAGAAGCACAAAACAACTACTTTGAAGATTTAGAACAAAAAGTTTTAGATTTTGCCAAAGCCTTTCACATTGATTTAGACGCAGAAATAGCTTTAGAAGAATTACAATCCATCTTAATTGAAGAATACAACTACAAAATTGAAGTCTTAACTTTTAAAGAACAAAATGAACTAGGAGATTTACGTTCTATATTTGTTGCTAAAAGCAAAACCTTACTTATTGCAACTGATGTAGAAGATTCACAAAAAGCATTTATTTTTGCCAAGGAAATAGCCTATAATTTTTTACAAATTGAAGAGCGATTATATACTTTTAGTTGGATTAAGTTTGAAAATTTTGATCAAGTATTAAATAATTTCTACGCTTCTTATTTTGCTGGCGCCTTGCTTTTGCCTAGAAAAAAAATGATTGAAAAATTAAATGTTTTTGTAGCCAAAGAAGATCCAAAACCACAAGAATTTGTTCAATTAATTACCGATTTCAAAGTTTCTCCAGAATCTTTTTACCAAAGGTTAACCAATTTATTACCCAAAGATTTTCAGTTAAAAAACTTATTCTTTTTACGCATGTCGCACAAAATTGGTAGCGACAATTATAAAATCAAAAAAGAATTACACATTACCAATCAACAAGAACCACATGCAAATGAAATGAACGAACATTACTGCAGAAGATGGGTTTCTGTTCGAACCATGGTAGAGTCTTTGAAGCAAAATAAAGCACATTTTTTTGATGCGCAAATTTCTTGTTATGAAAACAGTAAAAATGAATATTTAGTTTTTTCTTCTGCCACTCCAGATCCTTTTAAAAAAGACCATATTAGAAGTATTTCTGTGGGTATTCTCATCACACCTACACTCAAGAAAAAGTTTAAATTTATTGATAATGAATCAATTACTAAACAAATTGTAGGCGTTACTTGTGAAACTTGTGCGGTTAAAGATTGTTCTGTAAGAGCAGCCACTCCCATTCAGTTGGAACAAAAAATACGCAACGAAAACACAGATTTAATCGTGAACAAATACATAGAGAAATACAGTTAAAAAAACTGTATTACTCTATCCATTTATAATATCGCGCCCCAATTAAATTGGGGTTATCTTTTTCAATTGAATCGATGATCCATTCCTTTTTTGGAGGACAAACACTGCTTTTCAGTTCTTTTTTATGTAATTTTTCATAGGTTGTAAAATCTATTTTGTTACTTTTTTCTAAAGTTTCAAAAAGCTGTATTTTTTCTAAAGCAGCTCTCCAGTTGTTTTGAATAACTCCTTCAAAGACTTTCGATTTTGAACCACTCCCATAGGCTAAAAAACCAAAAACGTTTCCTTCTATTGAAGTATTGTTCGTATAAAAATGAGACAAAGTTGACAATAATCCCATAAAAATAGATCCTGTATACAAATTACCAATTAAAGAAGAAGCTATTTCTGCTGGTTGTAATTTTTCAGTAACAAAATTTTGATACCCTTCTGATTTTCCTATTTCTTTTAATTTGTTTTGGTAATCCAAAGACTGCACATCAACTTCAATTTCCTTGGAGTCCAAAGCATAAATTTCCGGCAACATTCTTCTACCTTGAAAAGAATAAGGCAGATGCATCACAATACTAGACCAAGAATTATAAATTGTTTCTTCTGAATTCTTCAACTTTTTAAACGAAAAATAAGCCTCTCTGGTTCTATCCATATAGCATTGGTTTGAATATTGTCCGTCAAAAACAGGTTGGTCTTTATGAATTTCAATCTCAGCTTCTAAATTACCAAACCAATCTTCATTAGTATCACTTCCAGTAATGGCTGATTTATCAATAGTTCGATAGGGTTTAAAAAAATCAAAGACTCCTTTTGTACTGGTTGCCCAATGCTTCTCAAAAGCCATAATGCTAGGATTAGAAGCAATCAACATCGCTAAAGCGCCAGCTCCTTGTGTATATTCGCCTGTTGAATTTAAATCATATTTAGCAATATCCGAAGTAATTACTATGGCTTTTTTCTCTGGCTGTAAACGTATAAAATCTATACAGTTTTGCATCGCATCTACACCACCAATACAGGCAAACGTAAAATCTACTGCATCACAATGAGAAAGACAGCCTGGCCCAAACTTTTGCTCCATTAAAGCCACTAAAAAAGAAGCGATTGGTTTAGAACAATCTATACTACTTTCTGTACCCACATAAATTCTTGAAATTTCATTTAAATTAATGTTTTGTTCCAAAATCAATTTCGTTAGTGCATTGGCACCAAAAACTACCGTGTCTTGATGTACATCTGGGAAAGTCATCTTTAACAATCCTAATCCTTTTTCTAATTTTGCAGCTTCAATTCCTCTTGCTTCTGCTAAATCATGTATAGGTAAATGCAATTTGGCTACATCAAAAGACATCGCATCAATTCCAACTTTCATAGTATCTTTTTTAAGAGGTTAAAATTACAATTAAGAACCTAAAAACACCCTCACACCAAACTATAAAATAGCTTTTTCAAGGATTTTTATGAATTTTAAAAAAATAACACCATTCTATATTAAAATTCATAATTCTACAACGTTTTATATCAAAAAAAATGCAATAGTATTAATTTAGATTTTTAACACATTTAAACTGGATTGTTAATAATAAAATACTACATTTACGCGTTTAATCATAAGAGTGCTTTTAACATACTAAAACAATAATTATTAACCTATTAGAACAAAAATGAAGAAATTCTTACCGATATTTATTTTGGCATTAGGGATAAGTTTCTTTTCCTGTTCTGACAAGGACGATAATTTAGTAAATGATGAACCTCAATTAATAATTAAATTTGAGTTTAATCCAAATCAACAAAGACTTGATAATTTAGGCCAACCCGCAGTTGTTGCATCTGGTCACGCGGCCCAAACTCCTATTTTTAATACTATAAGCGCCCATTATTTTGAACTAAGTCCAAATGCTTATACACAGCTTGGAGAAGGAACCGTTTTATATCATGCTCCAGAAACACTTACAGGAGGAGATTTAGCAATCGATTTTACACAAGCAACTGTTGTTTCAAATGGTGAGACTTTCTTGTCTATTCCTTTAAAAGAAGTAAATCAAGGAAGCTATCAATACGTCAGAGTTTCTTTATCCTATCAAAATTATGATATATCCATTTTAAACAACAACACAAATTACACCGCTACTTTACAAAGTTTTGTGGGCTACAATACTTATATTACAACTCATCAAATAGGAAATAATATTTTTAATGTAAACGCTAACCGACTTCAGGGTTATTGGGCTTTAGGACTACATAATTATCCTTATGCTACTTCTGGACAGGCTCCAGAAGGATCAACCACAGTTCCTAATCCTATTGCTACTACTTCAGCAATTCCACAAGGTTCATGCGTTGTTACAGGTAAATTCCCATCTAATTTAGTCATTACCGGAAACGAAACCAAAGACATCATTATTACACTTTCTTTATCTACAAACAATAGTTTTGAATGGGAAGAAGTAAATATGGACGGAAAATACGAGCCAACTGCTGGTGAGAACGTAATCGATATGGGAATTAGAGGTTTGGAACCTTCCTACAAATAAATATTTACCAGATAACTCTTTGATTTACAAACCCAATTAAACATATTTTAAATTCATTATAAATTACCACTAAAAGGTTGTAGTTAAATTTTTTATGCTGTATTTTTGTTTGATTTTTAAAACTTGAACAATCAAATTAAATTATGGCAAAATCAGCACTTTTAAAGTCATCTATTGCTAAGAAATACTGGATGGCTCTTACAGGTTTATTTTTATGCTTGTTTTTAGCTGGTCACTTGGCTGGAAATCTTCAGCTTTTAGTACCAAATAATGCTTTGAATTTTAATCAATATGCGTTATTTATGACCACTAATCCTGCAGTAAAAGTTCTTTCTTATTTAACGTACATTTCCATTCTTTTCCATGCTATTGATGGATTTTTATTGACGTATCAAAACGCTAAAGCGAGACCAATTGGATATGCCAAATCAAATCCTTCTGCAAATAGCAGTTTTTCATCTAGAAACATGGCGCTATTAGGTACAATTGTTTTGGTATTCATTGTTACTCACATGGTAAATTTTTGGGCAAAAATGCATTTTGACAAAAACATGCCACTAATGACACAGTCAATAGAAGGTCAACCTGGTATGAAACAAGATTTTTATGTTGGAACACAAGCGGGACAATATTACCCAGTAGAACAAGTAGAAATTGGAACTCATACAGACGAACATAATCATGCTCCGAAGCAATTTAAATTGGTTAAAAAAACGGAATTATACCATGCGCAAGCAAATGTAAAAGTAGCAGATTTATATAAAGACTTATATAAAATTACCTTAGCTTTTTTTAGAGATGCTAAATATGGTTTATACTTTACAATTGGCTACGTTTTAGCCATGTTTGCACTTGGTTTTCACTTATGGCACGGTTTCCAAAGTGCCTTTCAATCTTTGGGATTAAACAGTCCTAAATATACTCCTACAATCAAGTTTATTGGGAAAGCTTTTGCTGTAATTGTTCCTTTATTGTTTGCGATTATCCCATTATATATTCATTTTACTAAATAATCAACATCAGATATCATATGAAGTTAGATTCTAAAATACCAGAAGGACCATTAAATCAAAAATGGACTGATTATAAAGACCACTTAAAATTAGTTGCTCCAAATAATAGACCAAAATTAGACATTATAGTTGTAGGAACTGGTTTAGCAGGTGCATCAGCTGCTGCTTCTCTAGGAGAAATGGGTTATAATGTAAAAGCATTTTGTTTTCAAGATTCGCCTCGTAGAGCGCACTCAATTGCTGCTCAAGGAGGTATTAACGCTGCGAAAAATTATCAAAATGACGGGGATAGTATTTACCGTTTATTTTATGACACTATTAAAGGTGGTGATTATAGAGCGCGTGAAGCAAACGTTCATCGTTTAGCAGAAGTTTCAGGAAATATTATCGACCAATGTGTTGCGCAAGGTGTTCCATTTGCACGTGATTATGGTGGAATGTTAGACAATCGTTCATTTGGTGGTGTACAAGTACAACGTACTTTTTATGCTGCAGGACAAACAGGGCAACAATTATTACTAGGTGCCTACTCTGCTTTATCAAGACAAATTGGTTTAGGCCGAGTAAAAATGTACAACCGTCACGAAATGCTAGATTTAGTAAAAATTGATGGTAAAGCACGTGGAATTATTGCACGTAATTTAATTACAGGCGAAATAGAAAGACACTCTGCACACGCAGTAGTTATTGCTTCTGGTGGTTATGGAAACGTATATTTCTTATCCACTAATGCAATGGGTAGTAATGTAAGTGCAGGTTGGAAAATTCATAAAAAAGGAGCCGCTTTTGCAAATCCTTGTTATGTACAAATTCACCCAACATGTATTCCTGTTCATGGAACGAATCAGTCGAAGTTAACGTTAATGTCTGAATCATTACGTAACTCTGGTCGTATTTGGGTACCAAAGAAAAAAGAAGACGCAGAAGCTATTCGTGCTGGTAAATTAAAACCAACACAAATTGCCGAAGAAGATAGAGATTATTACTTAGAAAGAAGATACCCCGCTTTTGGTAACTTAGTACCTCGTGATGTAGCTTCTCGTGCTGCAAAAGAGCGTTGTGATGAAGGTTTTGGAATTGAAGCAAATGACACAAACGAAGGAGTTTATTTAGATTTCTCATCAGAAATTAAAAACAAAGGTAAAGAAGTGGCTTATGCACAAGGGAATCACAATCCTTCGGAAGAAGAAATCATCACTCTAGGTAAAAAATGGATTGAAGAAAAATATGGTAACTTATTTGAAATGTATGAAAAAATTACAGATGAGAATCCATATGAAACTCCTATGAAAATTTATCCCGCAGTTCATTACACTATGGGTGGGGTATGGGTAGATTACAACTTACAATCATCAATTCCTGGATGTTTTGTCGCTGGAGAAGCCAACTTCTCTGACCATGGTGCAAATAGATTGGGTGCTTCAGCATTAATGCAAGGTTTAGCGGATGGTTATTTTGTACTTCCCTATACGGTTTCCAATTATTTAGCAGATGAAATTAGAACGGGTAAAATTTCTACAGACGCTCCTGAATTTGCTGAAGCTGAAAAAAATGTAAAAGACAGCATCAACATGTTTTTAAATAATAATGGAACAAAATCGGTTGATTATTTCCATAAGAGATTAGGGCACGTAATGTGGAATAAAGTAGGTATGGCTCGTAACGAACAAGGGTTGAAAGAAGCTATCGCTGAAATTGGTCAAATTAGAGACGAATTCTACAAAGAGGTATATGTACCTGGAAATGCTGATGAACTTAATCCAGAATTAGAAAAAGCACTTCGTGTTGCTGATTTCTTGGAATTAGGTCAATTAATGGCAATGGATGCCTTACAAAGAAATGAATCTTGTGGAGGACACTTTAGAGAAGAATATCAAGATGCTGAGGGTGAAACCTTACGTGATGACGAAAACTTCTCATTTGTAAGTGCTTGGGAATACAAAGGCCTAGACACTACAAAAGCAGAATTACACAAAGAAGAATTGAAGTATGAATTCATTAAAATTGCAGCTAGAAACTATAAATAAGAAATTATGAGTACAGCAAAAAACATAAATATAAACCTTAAAATTTGGCGTCAAAAAAACGCGAATGATAAAGGAGGAATTGTAGATTACAAATTAGATAACGTATCTACTGCAAGTTCGTTTTTAGAAATGCTAGACCAATTAAACGAACAATTAATTAACAACAAACAAGAACCAGTTGCTTTTGACCATGATTGTAGAGAAGGAATTTGTGGCATGTGTTCTTTATATATTAACGGTAGAGCACACGGTCCAGAAACTGGAACAACTACTTGCCAACTTCATATGAGAAAGTTCAAAGATGGTGATACAATTTACATTGAGCCTTTTAGAAGTAAAGCTTTCCCTGTTGTAAAAGATTTAGTTGTTGATAGAAGTTCGTTTGATAGAATTCAGCAAGCGGGTGGATTTGTTTCTGTAAACACATCAGGGAATACAATAGATGCTAATGCAACTCCAGTACCTAAGGATGACGCAGACAAAGCATTTATGGCCGCTGCTTGTATTGGGTGCGGTGCTTGTGTGGCAACGTGTAAAAACGGCTCTGCAATGCTTTTTGTAGGCGCAAAAGTATCTCAATATGCCTTATTACCTCAAGGTAAAGTAGAAGCTACACAACGTGTTCAGAACATGGTCAGACAAATGGACGAAGAAGGTTTTGGTAACTGTACCAACACAGGAGCTTGTGAAATTGAATGTCCAAAAGGTATTTCATTAGAAAATATTGCTCGAATGAATAGAGAGTTCTTAAAAGCAAGTTTATAATAGAAAGCACATACTAAATAAAAAAACTCCCGATATGAATCGGGAGTTTTTTTATTATTAATCTTCTATTTTTTCTTTCATTACGAAAGTTTCCATAAATTTTGTGGTATAATTACCCTCAACATAATCTGGTTCATCCATAAGTTGTCGATGGAATGGAATAGTCGTTTTAATACCTTCAATAACAAACTCATCTAAAGCTCTTTTCATCTTATTGATTGCCTCTTCTCTTGTTTGAGCAGTAGTAATTAATTTTGCAATCATAGAGTCGTAATTAGGCGGTATCGTATATCCAGCATACACGTGAGTATCCAAACGCACACCGTGTCCTCCAGGTGAGTGTAAAACCGTTATTTTACCTGGAGAAGGGCGAAAATCATTGTACGGATCTTCAGCATTGATACGACATTCTATAGAGTGTAATTGTGGAAAATAATTTTTACCAGAAATAGGCACTCCCGCTGCTACTAAAATTTGCTCGCGAATTAAGTCATAATCGATTACTTGTTCCGTAATTGGATGTTCTACCTGAATACGCGTATTCATTTCCATAAAATAGAAATTTCTATGCTTATCCACCAAGAATTCTACAGTTCCAGCTCCTTCATATTTAATAAATTCCGCTGCTTTAACCGCTGCATCACCCATTTTATTTCGAAGTTCATCAGTCATAAAAGGAGAAGGTGTTTCTTCTGTTAATTTTTGATGTCTTCTTTGAACAGAACAGTCTCTTTCCGATAAATGACATGCTTTACCAAAAGAATCTCCAATTACCTGAATTTCAATATGTCTTGGCTCTTCAATTAATTTTTCCATGTACATTCCATCATTACCAAAAGCAGCTCCAGCTTCTTGACGAGCACTTTCCC
Source organism: Flavobacteriaceae bacterium (assembly GCA_002862755.1). Classification (GTDB taxonomy): domain Bacteria; phylum Bacteroidota; class Bacteroidia; order Flavobacteriales; family Flavobacteriaceae; genus Flavobacterium. Next base: position 120,794 of record PKDY01000022.1, read on the forward strand.
ATGCTTTTAATAAATCTTCAGGTTTCCAAACCGCTCTCATTCCTTTTCCACCACCACCTGCTGTTGCTTTAAGCATCACAGGATATCCCATGTCCTTTGCAATTTTTTGAGCTTGTTCAAAAGATTCTAAAATACCATCAGAACCAGGAACACAAGGTACACCTGCTGCTTTCATAGTAGCTTTAGCTGTAGCTTTATCTCCCATTTTATCAATCATTTCAGCTGAAGCTCCAATGAATTTGATTCCATGTTCTTCACATATTTTTGAAAATTTAGCATTCTCAGATAAAAAACCATATCCAGGATGTATTGCATCTGCATTTGTTATTTCAGCAGCCGCAATAATATTTGACATCTTTAAATACGAAAGGTTGCTTGGAGGAGGACCAATACATACAGCTTCATCAGCAAAACGCACGTGTAAACTGTCAGCATCAGCTGTTGAATAAACTGCAACAGTTTTAATCCCCATCTCTTTACAGGTTCTAATTACACGTAAGGCAATTTCCCCTCTATTTGCAATTAATATTTTTTTAAACATAATATTTTTAATTAGATAATTAGACAATATGTCAATTAGACAAAAAGAAGTAATTTCTTCTAAATACTAATTTCTAACTTTATTAAGATGGATCAACTAAGAATAAAGGTTGGTCGAATTCTACTGGTGAAGAATCGTCTACTAATATTTTAACAATTTTACCAGACACTTCTGATTCAATTTCGTTAAATAGTTTCATAGCTTCAATTACACAAACTACATCACCTTTAGAAATTGAGCTACCTACTTCTACAAAAACAGGCTTGTCTGGAGCTGGCTTTCTATAAAAAGTACCTATTATTGGTGATTTTATAGTAATATATTTAGAATTGTCTTCTGCTTCTTTAGTTGCCGGTGGAGTTACTGGAGCTGTTGGAGCAACAGGTTGATTCGCTGGAGCTTGTGGTAAAGCATTAGAAACGGGAACTTGTTGTACATAAGTAGTTGTACTTTCTGCACCTTCGCTAGTAGTTTTTATGGTGATTTTAAAATCATCCATTTCTAACTTTACTTCAGTAGCTCCTGATTTAGCTACAAATTTAATTAGGTTTTGAATTTCTCTAATATCCATACTTTTTGACATTTGGTTTGGTTTGTTATTGTTTATTATACGCCCATTTCAGATAGATAGCTCCCCATGTGAAGCCACCTCCGAAAGCAGCAAAAATAATATTATCTCCTTTTTTTAATTGACTCTCAAAATCACATAATAGTAAAGGCAAAGTTGCAGAGGTAGTGTTACCATAACGGTGAATATTTACTAACACTTTAGACTCTTCAACACCCATTCTATTAGCAGTAGCATCAATAATTCGCTTATTGGCCTGATGCGCAACTAACCAATTTACATCATCGTGAGTAAGCTGATTTCTTTCCATGATTTTTTCGCTCACATCTGCCATTCCAGACACTGCATATTTAAAAACAGTTTTCCCATCTTGAAATACATAATGCTGCTTATTTTTTACGGTTTCTTCTGAAGCTGGCAAAATAGAACCTCCTGCCTCAATTTTTAGAAACTCTCTACCCACTCCATCACTTCTTAAGATTTCATCTTGTAATCCTAATCCGTCCTCATTAGGCTCAAACAAAACAGCTCCACCTCCATCACCAAAAATGATACAGGTAGCCCTATCTGTGTAATCAATAATAGACGACATTTTGTCTGCACCTATTAATAAGACTTTTTTATATTTTCCGGATTGAATGTAAGCAGAAGCGGTAGACATTCCATAAAGAAAACTGGAGCATGCCGCTTGTAAGTCAAAAGCAAAAGCATTTGTTGCTCCAATTTGAGTAGCAACATAAACTCCTGTAGAAGCAACTGGCATATCTGGAGTTGCCGTTGCCATAATTACTAAATCAATTTCTTTTGGATCAATTTGAGCTTTATCAATTAGATTTTGAGCAGCTTTTATTGCCAAAAAGGAAGTTCCTTCACCTTCTTCCTTTAAAATTCTTCTTTCTTTTATTCCCGTTCTAGTAGTAATCCATTCATCGTTGGTTTCTACCATTTTCTCCAACACTTGATTAGATAACACATAATCAGGAACATATGAGCCAATAGCTGTTATTGCGGCTGTAATTTTATTCATAAAAATAATTTTTCTTTTTTAATAATCGCTTAATAAAAAAGTGTTTGAAATTACAAAAAAAAAATCAAACCTGTGTAAAATAAAGTTATTAATATAACAAAATGCATATTAACAAAAAAACTCTCACTGCGTGAGAGTTTTTCTCTATTTCATTGAAGCAATTAAGCTACTGCCTCAGCTTTATCAATTACTACTTGACCTCTGTAGTACATTTTACCTTCATGCCAGTAAGCTCTGTGGTATAAATGTGCTTCACCTGTAACAGGACATGTTGCAATTTGAGGAACAGACGCTTTATAGTGCGTTCTTCTCTTGTCTCTTCTCGTTTTCGAGGTTTTTCTCTTAGGATGTGCCATTTTACTATATTATTTATCCGTTAATAGTTTTTTTAAATTCTCCCACCTTGGGTCTATATTCTCTTCTTCCTTTTTATCTTCTTTCGGAGATAATGCATCTAATTTATCTAAAACATCTGTTTTTAAAGTCCCATCTTTTACACCTGGGTGAATTCTTTTAAATGGAACAGAAAGAACAATCATTTCATATATATATTGAGATACATCTACCTGAAACTCACCGTGTGGCAAAATGAGCAACTCTTCATTTTCATCATTAAATGAATCTCCAAAATTCACAATTAACCTCAATTTACCCTTAACTGGCAAATCAAAAGGCTCATTCGTTAAATCACAAGGAACATTTACTATTCCTTTATGCTTGAAATTCAACTCAAGCATCGTGTTTTTTTTCTCTAAAATTAAATCTACTTTAATAGCTACACTATTAAATTCCTCAAAATTAAAGTGCTCAAAGAACGAATTATCTAACTGATATTCAAACTGATGCTTTCCGATTTTTAATCCAGAAAACTGAATTAAATATGCTTTTAAATTTTTCATAACAACAGTCAACCTTTCTTTAAGGGGTTGCAAAGATATAAAATTATTATAAATTCAAACATGTTATAAACATTTTTTTGTTTACAACTAATTTTGTTTTGCCTTCAAAGGCTTTTTTGTAAGTTCTTGATATTCATTTCGCTTTTTATAAATATCCAAAGCTAAATAAACTGCTTCTTTAAATGAATCATGTTTCGCAATTCCTTTTCCTGCTATTTCAAAAGCTGTCCCATGATCTGGAGAAGTACGTATTCGATTTAATCCTGCCGTATAATTCACTCCATTACCAAAAGACAAGGTTTTAAAAGGAATTAAACCTTGGTCGTGATACATCGCTAGAATAGCATCATATTTTTCATATTGTAAAGAACCGAAAAAACTATCGGAAGCATAAGGCCCAAAAACCAACTGACCTAAATCAAACATTTTTTTCACAGCTGGTTTAATCACTTTTTCTTCTTCATCACCTATAACACCATTATCTCCACTATGAGGATTTAAACCCAAAATAGCCACTTTAGGCTTAGAAATACCAAAATCTTGCTGTAAGGTTTTTACGATTGTCCCCACTTTTCTTTCCAACAACTCTTCTGTCAAATAATTTGAAATTTCGTTTACTGGAATGTGGTCGGTAAGAAGCCCTACTCTTAATTTATCGTGCACCATTAACATTAGAGCATTTCCAGACAACTCTTTGTCCAAATAATCAGTATGCCCAGGAAATTTAAAATCTTCAGACTGAATATTATACTTGTTTATTGGAGCCGTAACCAATACATCTACTTGCTTATCTTTAAGTGCTTTTGTTGCTGCTATAAAAGATTTTATTGCATATTTACCAACTACCTCGTCATTTTTTCCAAATTCTAAGTTTACACCTTCTTTCCATACATTCAAAACATTAATTTTCCCCAAAACAATTTGTTCTAAAGAATCGATTCCATGTAAACTTGAATCTAAAGCTAGGTTCTTTTTTAAAAAAGATACAATTTTAACATTTGCAAAAATAACAGGAGTACAAAGCTCAAGCATTCTATTATCTTCAAAGGTTTTCAAGATTACTTCTGGACCAATTCCATTCAAATCTCCTATTGATATTCCTACAATTATATTTTCTGCTTTTTTAACCATAACTAGTTAGTATTTATTGCTTACTTTTGAGCTACAAATTTAGTAAAATAAATCAGTTATGTTTACAGGTATTATTGAAACATTAGGAACTCTACAAGAAATAAGACAAGAGCAAGAAAACTTACATTTAAAAATTGAATCTAACATTACCAATGAATTAAAAATTGATCAAAGCGTTGCCCACAATGGCATTTGTTTAACGGTAGTAGCGATAGAAAATAACACTTATACCGTTACTGCAATTAAAGAAACGATTGATAAAACTACTATTTCATCATGGAATCCCAAAGATAAAATAAACTTAGAAAGAGCCATGAAACTTGGTGATCGTTTAGATGGCCATATTGTTCAAGGCCATGTGGACCAAATAGGGACTTGCATCAACATTAAAGAAGCAGATGGAAGTTGGTATTTTACTTTTGAGTATGACAAATCTCAAAGTAATATTACAATTGAAAAAGGCTCAATAACTGTAAATGGGACTAGCTTGACTGTTGTAGATTCAAAATTAAATCAATTTTCAGTAGCCATTATTCCATACACCTATGAGAACACTAACTTTAAAACATTTAAAGTTGGAACAATAGTAAATTTAGAATTTGATGTTATAGGAAAATATGTAAAAAGAATACAAGATTTAAGATTGTAAAAGAATTATAGATAATTCTTTTTAAAATCGAATTTTCTTACTATATAATAACCAAAAATCAAGCCTGCAAATATCATAGCTACGACTCCATTGTCTATAGGCAACCCTGGCGGTGGAGTTGGTGGTGGTGGTGGAGGTGTCGAATCAGAAAAAACATTCTGAAAAGACATCAAAACTAATAAAAGAATAAGTCTTTTGTTCATCATAATTTCCATTAGGTTACAAAAATAAAAACTTTTTCCTATTTTAAAAGAAAATTGTTCTTTAATATTTTATGAATAAATTGAGGCCAATCATTTTATTACTTACGAAATTATAAATATTTCTGTATTAAACAATTTTTTTTTAACAAAAACTTTTAAAAATGTTTTTCTTATTAAAAAACAAAATAGCCTTCATTGAAGGCTATTTTGTTTTGTGGTCCCACCTGGGCTCGAACCAGGGACCACCTGATTATGAGTCAGGTGCTCTAACCAACTGAGCTATAGGACCAGTTGTTTACAACTTTTTATGTTGTTCCAACATACAAAGTCTAAGACTTTATTTTGAGGATGCAATATTACTACTATTTTTTTTTCGTTGCAACATTTTTCATTATTTTATTTTATCTCTTGACAAAGCTCAACCAAAACCCCATTTGTTTCTTTAGGATGTAGAAATGCGACCCACTTATTATCAGCTCCTTTTTTAGGCTTTTCGTTTAACAAAACAAAACCTTCTTGCTGCAATCGTTCCATTTCTTCCAAAATATCTTCCACATCAAAAGCAATATGATGGATTCCTTCACCCCTTTTTTCAATAAATTTTGCAATAGGGCTATTATCGTTTGTGGCTTCTAACAATTCTATTTTATTTGGACCCACTTGAAAAAAAGAAGTTTTTACACCTTCTGTTGCTACTTCTTCTTCTTTATAGGAAGCAACACCTAACAATTTTTCATAAATTTTGTTTGAAACCTCTAAGTTTTTAACCGCAATTCCTATATGTTCAATTTTTTTCATAGTACCCATTTTTCATTTTTTACATCGACAAAGATATAAGACTTTCTGCAAACATTTGGTATTGGTCACCTAATCACCTATTAAAAAAACAGAAAAAGATAAGTTTCAAAATGACAAATGGAGTAAAGTTTCTACTTTATTGCTTATTTTTGCAACATGGAAACGAATCGACAAAAAAAAATAGGTGCATTACTCCAAAATGATTTGGTAGATATATTGCAAGGAGAGATAAGAAAAAATGGAATTACCAATTTAGTTATTTCGGTATCCAAAGTAAACGTTACTTCCGATTTATCTATTGCTAAAGTATTTTTGAGTGTTTTTCCTACAGACAAAGCAGGTGAAATCTTAAATGCAATTAAAACAAATACCCCTTTAATCAAACATGATTTATCTCAAAGAGTGAAAAATCAATTAAGAAAAGTACCCAATCTTATCTTCTATATAGATGATAGCTTGGATTATATTGAAAAAATTGACAATGCTTTAAGCGGAAAAGAGAACCCTGTATTAAATCCAGATCTTTTAGACAAAAGAAAGAAATCGTAAGCTTGAATTTACCACTTTACATAGCCAAAAGATACGCTGTTAGTTTTAGTAAAAATTCAGCAATTAATACTATAACTATAATTTCATCTATAGCTATTGTTGCAAGCGCGATGTCTTTATTTGTATTCTTATCTATATTTAGTGGGTTAAGAGAATTTACCTTAAGTTATAGTAATTCTTCAGACCCTGATTTCAAAATTGAACCCCGTATTGGAAAATCCTTTATTCTAACCAAAGAAGAAGAATCGCAACTAAAAAGCAACAAATCCATTACCTTTTTTAGCAAAATAATAGAGGATAGAGTTCTCTTTCAATATGACAATAAAGAGCAAATAGCCACAATTAAAGGCGTTGATAGTGTTTTTAGTAAAGTAACTAAAACTAGTGATTACGTATATATTGGTAATTGGATAAGTCCTAATTCCAATCAAGCAATAATTGGAAGTGAAATTGCTAGAAAACTTTCTTTAGGATTATTTGATTACCAAAACACCTTAGATGCCTATGCCCCAAAACCAGGTAAGGGACTTATTGAAAAAAGTGAAAATGCTTTTAATATTATTGCCTTACAACCAGTAGGCATGTTTAATATAAATGAGGATATTGATGGGAAATATGTTTATTGCGACATTCAATTGGCTCGAAAATTATTTGATTTCAAAAGTAACCAAATCAGCAGCCTTGAGTTTAAAACATCCCTTAACGCATCAGAAGAAACTGTTGTTATAGAATTAAAGAAGATTTTTAAAGACAAGGTAATTATTAAAACAAAAGCACAACTAAATGACTCCTTATATAAGATGTTAAATTCAGAAAATTTATTCATTTATTTATTTAGCACCTTAATTGTCATCTTAACACTTTTCTGTTTAGCTGGTGCTATTGTTATGATAATTATAGATAAAAAGGAAAATATCAATACTCTTTATAATATTGGACTAACCTTTCAAGAGATAAGAAATGTCTTTTTCATACAAGGCATTATCATTACTTTATTTGGACTTTTGTTTGGATTAGTATTAGGAACACTTCTAATTGTAATTCAACAGCAGTTTTCAGTTTTAATGATTACTTCCAGTATCGCCTACCCAGTACAATTTAAATTAACCAACATCCTATTAGTTATTGGAACCATTATTCCATTAGGTGTAATATCATCATGGATAGCTTCAGGAAGAGTAAATAAAGAGATTTTAAAATAAAAAAGCTTCAACAAATGTTGAAGCTTTTAGTACCTTGGGTGGGAATCGAACCCACACTCCGAAGAACACGAGTTTGAGTCGTGCGCGTCTACCAATTCCGCCACCAAGGCAATAAAACAAATCTAAAATTAGATTTTTTTGTTTTCGAGAGTGCAAATGTAATTAATTTTTCAAAAAACTAAACTAAAATACTTGAAAATTTACTTTCAGAGTCCAAATTTATTTCTAAATTTGCACCTCGTTAATACAACACAACACTAAACAACTACTAAACAACAATTTAAGATGTCATACAACGAGCCTGAAGCAAAAATATTTGCATGTTCTCAGAGTGTGTACTTAGCGGAAAAAATAGCAGAAAGCTATGGTGTTCCACTAGGTAAAGTTACGTTCTCAAAATATAGTGACGGAGAATTCCAACCTTCATTTGAAGAGTCAATAAGAGGTCTACGCGTTTTTCTTGTTTGTTCTACTTTTCCTAGTTCAGACAATTTAATGGAATTGCTATTGATGATTGATGCAGCAAAAAGAGCTTCTGCACGTCATATTACTGCAGTAATTCCTTATTTTGGTTGGGCAAGACAAGATAGAAAAGACAAACCAAGAGTTCCAATAGGAGCAAAATTGGTAGCTAAGCTATTAGAAACAGCAGGTGCTACGCGTATCATGACTATGGATTTACATGCCGATCAAATACAAGGTTTTTTTGAAAAACCAGTAGATCATTTGTTCGCATCAACCATCTTTTTACCCTATGTAAAAAGTTTGAATTTGGAAAACTTAACTATAGCTTCACCGGATATGGGTGGTTCTAAAAGAGCCTATGCATACTCTAAGTTTTTAGAATCGGATGTAGTAGTTTGTTACAAGCAACGCAAAAAAGCTAATGTAATAGACACGATGGAACTAATTGGTGACGTTACAGGAAGAAATGTTATTCTTGTAGACGATATGATTGATACTGGAGGAACATTAGCTAAAGCAGCTGACGTAATGATGGAAAGAGGCGCATTAAGTGTTAGAGCTATTTGTACTCATGCCATTTTATCGGGTAGCGCATATGAAAAAATAGAGAATTCTAAATTACTAGAATTAATTGTAACCGATTCTATTCCTTTACAGAAAGAATCAAAAAAAATAAGAGTGGTCTCTTGTGCCAATTTATTTGCAGAAGTTATGCATATGGTACAAAACAACAACTCTATAAGTGGTAAATTCTTAATGTAATTTACCTTATAATTTATTGAATTTTAATTAATTATATATATTTTAACAATGAAATCAATTACGATTAAAGGATCAGAAAGAGAAAACGTAGGCAAAAAAGCAACTAAAGCCGTACGTGATGCTGGAATGGTTCCTTGCGTTATCTACGGAGGAAATCAACCAGTGCATTTTACAGCAGATGAAAGAGCATTCAAAGAATTGGTGTACACTCCAAACGCACACACTGTTGTAGTTGAATTAGAAGGTAAAAAAATGGATGTTATCTTACAAGACATTCAATTCCACCCAGTTTCTGACAAAATTTTACACATTGACTTCTTCCAATTAAACGATGACAAAGAAATCGTTATGGAAGTTCCCGTGAAAGTAGTAGGAAAATCTCCTGGTGTTATGGCTGGAGGTGTATTACGTTTAAACCAACGTCGTTTAAAAGTAAAAGCATTACCAAAAAATTTACCTGACTTCGTTGAAGCAGACATCACTCCACTTGAAATGGGTAATAAATTATATGTTACAAAAATTAAAACAGATAATTTTAAATTAATGCACCCAGACAATACAGTTGTTTGTCAAGTAAGAATTTCTCGTGCTGCTATGAAAGCTGCTCAAGAAGCTGCAAAAGCTGCAAAAGCTGGAGACAAAAAGAAAAAATAATTTAAAATTATTTATATTTTCAAAAGCATCAGTTTTACTGGTGCTTTTTTATTTTAATATGGTATTAGAATGGTAAAGTCAGACACAATTCTTTGTATACTAGTTAAAAGAAATTATTTTTGTTGTACGAACATATGGAAATAAAAAGGGCATTTTCAAATAAATAAATTACCACATGAAATGGCTAAAAAGAATTTTCAAAACAAATGATACGAATATAGATTCTATGAAAAAGTTTTTAATAGTAGGTTTAGGAAACATTGGCTCGGAATATGTTAACACACGTCATAACATTGGTTTTAAAGTGTTAGATTATATGGCTAACCAAGAAAGTTGTGGTTTTCAAACCGTAAAATTAGGTGATGTCGCTGAAGTAAAAATAAAAGGCCGTTCATTGTTTTTATTAAAACCAAATACCTACATGAATTTGAGCGGAAAAGCGGTTAAATATTGGATGGAAAAAGAAAACATTCCAAAAGAAAATATTTTGGTAATTACAGATGATTTAAATTTACCATTTGGAACAATTCGCATTAAAAGTAAAGGGAGTGATGGTGGACATAATGGGCTAAAAAACATACAATTGCTTTTAAACACAACTGAATATCCAAGATTTCGTTTTGGTATAAGTGATGCTTTTAAAAAAGGACAGCAAGTAAATTATGTTCTTGGAGAATGGAGCGAAGAAGAAAAAGAAAAATTAAAAGAAAGATTGGAAGTTGCTACAGAAATTATTAAATCCTTTGCTTTAGCAGGTTTAAACAATACTATGAATACCTTTAATGGTAAATAATTTATTTTTAACTATCTTTATATGAGATAATTAAAAATATAATGAAAGCAATTATAAGTATTATTTTTTGTGTGTTATTTATGTTTTGTTGTCCAATTAAAAACAACGAAATACATCCTGATATAAACAAAAACGGCATTGTTGCTAACCAAATTTTTAAAAATTGCCCCTCAGAAGGAAGTTGTACAATTTCAATACTTAAAAATAAAAAAATAGTTATTCAAAGGGATGAAATAAATGGTATTTCTTATACACTTGAAGATGATAAAGTTTCTTCTTTAATTAAATATACGTATAACAAGCAAAAAATTAAAGATGCTGTAGACGATAGTTATACCGAAGAAATACTAATTCCTTTTGAACATGCAAAAGACAATTTAGAGTTAAAAAATACTGAACTTAAGGAAAAGCACATCCTTTTTGGTAAACATTGTTACTGTAAAGGAGAAGCAGGGTACTATCTAATTGAAAAAGGCAATTTATCCTTAAATATAAAAGAAGGTGTTTATCTATTAAAATTTGATTTTGAAATTAGCAATACTACACACAAAATCACTTCAATAAACGTAACTTTTCAATAAAAAAACCCTTTGCTTTAACAAAGGGCTTTTTAGTATTCAAAGAATAAAAACCTTATTCAATAATCATTCTTTTAACAGTTCTAGCTGTTCCATCAGAAATAGCAACTAAATAAACACCTGATTGTATTTCATTTAGATTAATGTCTTGATTAAAATGACCTGTATTAGAAAAGGATTTTTGATACACTTGTCTCCCACTCATATCATAAACATCTATAGCTATATCATTTGATGATCTAGATAGTAATTTAACAGTAAAGCTTCCATTATTAGGGTTAGGATATAAAGCAAAGTTTTCAAAATCAAAACTTTCAGAACCTAGGGGCTGAACGGTACATACGTTTAAGCTCCAACTGTTCAAGCTACCTCCGTCTTGATTAAAAGCATCTGAAATAGTCAAGGTCCAAGTACCTGTTGAACTTTGACCGTTAAAAGCAGATAAAGATTCTCTTGGTATTACCGTTCCAGATATTCCTGGATTATTTCCACAAACAATAGCAACACCCGAATCATCGAAGGTTGCAACTACATTATTAACACTTGTATTAGGATTACATTCTCTAGAAAACAATTGAACGACAGTTCCTAAAGGACTTGTTAAAGTAGCTGTTAAATCATTAATCCAAGTATGTGTAACATTCATGGTTATATTTACATCTGCGATAGTTCCACCTGATGGAATATTTAAAGTAGAAGTAATCGTAGGTGTACCTGATGACGAAATGGCTACCGGCACATTAGGGGAAGAAGTTGAAGCACAAGAAATAGTACCTGTAGTAAAACGGAAAGGACTTCCAAAAACACCTGTACAAGTAGCGTTTTTAGGTAATACTCTCCAAAAGTAACTTGTTCCTTGAGATAAACCACTAACACTATAAGAGTTTGTAGTCGCATTTCCAGAACTTACAATAGTTGTAAATGTATTATCTGTTGCTACCTGAACATCGTAAGAAGTTGCATTTGGATTAATATCCCAATTTAAGTTTAACGATGTATTTTGACCATTCGCATTATTAACAGGACTTGTTAATACAACTGGGTTGATACCTAGTGACAAATAAAAGGGAACTGTTTTAGTTATTGCACCTGAAGTAGCACTCACAATAATTTGATAATCACCTCCAGCAACTGCATCTAAATTGCCTAAAGTAAGTGTAACAACTCCAGTAGCATTTATCGTATTAGGAGTAAATGTAACGGTTGAACCTGCTGGATTACCTGAAACACTAAAAGTAGTGTTTGAATTAAAACCACCATATGTAGCGTAGTTAATATCGAAATTTACAGTCGCTCCAGAACAATTATAAATATTCTGTGTTCCTTCTACACCAGAAAAAGCTACTGAAAAAGAAGAAGGCGCTGTAGTAATGGTAAAATTGGTATTAGAGATATCATAAAAAATATGCTTATACCCTCTAACCATTATTCTATTTTGACTTCCAGGATTATTTGGAACTGTAATGGTTTCTGAACCATCATTAGGCACCTTACTTGCTAAAAGAATTGGATATGTAATTCCACCATCTGTAGAAAGCAAAATATCAACATAAGAAGCATTAATACCATTTGCATCAGTGCCTGCAACATCCCAAGTTACATTTTGATTTGTTCCTACGGCCCAAGAAACTGCTGTGTTTGGTATATTTACTAAAAAAGGACCAACTGAAGCTGTTGTTACAACCATTTCATCAATCCCTGTTTGACCTCCATTAGGCGCTCTATTATCTCTAACTGTTAGCGCAAAATTCATTGTTCTTGCTACATTTGGCACAACTTCCCATGTGGGTGCTAAATTGTTATTTACTACATCTTGTATTCTTGGCATATATCTTTCAGGAGAAGTTACAGGTAATCTAGACCTAAAATTCGGTCCAGATGTAGCAGTTTGTTGAGGAGGCTGAACTGATATTTGTGTATTGGTTTGTTCCCAACAATAAGTTAATGCATCACCATTTGCATCTGTTGCACTACCTTTCAATACAAATGCTGTTCCTCTTGGAATGACGTAATCTGGTCCCGCATTTACAACTGGTGCAAAATTACCATTAGCTGTAGTATTTGCACAACTAGTTCCTAACAAAGTTCTTGTATTAGCTTCTGCTATGCTTATAAAACTAAAATGTGCATCTGAATTTGATTGAACATTTTGAGGAGAACAAATACCCGCGTATGCCATTATCGTTGTTCCACTTCCAGGTTCAACAGCTGTAGCATCATTTCTGTTACCACCACCACAACTACCACTACTTCCATTAAAAGTATGGTTACAACCAAATTGATGCCCAATTTCATGAGCAACATAATCAATATCAAATGGATCTCCCACGGGCGAACTAGTTCCAGTAACACCTCTTGCTTTTTGAGTATTATTACAAACTACTCCTAGCCCAGCTACTCCACCTCCGTTAGTACTTACTACATGTCCAATATCATAATTAGCTGTTCCAATAACGCTAGTAACGTTACTTTGATTCTCTCCTAACATAGCTCCTCCATTATTATTCGTGTAAGGATCGGTAGTACCATCAGTATAAATTATCAAATTGTTGTTTGCTACCAAGGTTAACCTAGCTGCAAAATCCCTTTCATATATACTGTTGACTCTATTCACTGTAACCACTATTGCCGCTTGAGCTCCTGCAACTGTTCCTCCATGAAAAGCAGCATATTCACCTGTACAAGCCATTGCTAATCTATACACTCTAAAATTTCCATCACTAGCTCTATTTAATTCATCATTCATTTCAGATTTAAAAATATCATGATTCATTTCATCAAAACCACATTCGAAACCATTTGTTCTAAGTAAATTGGATCTGTTATAAACAATATAGTTTTTTAAATCAGAAGTATATGTATCAATGTAAGTTGTTCCAGAAGTACCAGACAGAATCATAGCATGCAATCCAAATTCAGTTATACTAAATCTCATTGTTGCCGTAGGATCATCAATACCTTTTCCTAAATAGGTTTTAATATCTGGGAATTTAATTGCTAAACCATCTTCCATAACTGGCGAATCATAAATGCGAAATTGGTTTAATAACCCATTTGAAACTGGAAACGTAAGGATCACATTTGATGTTTGTCTTGACAAATCATTTGGCGCAGCTGATAATTTTTCTTTTAAATCAGAGAGGTTTAATTTATACAGTTGAAAGGCTGTAGGCATCGAATTTCTAGTCACTTTTAAATGTGTACTCACCTCGCTTTCAGTTGTTTTTTCCCAAATATTTTTTTGGGAGTAACCGCTACAAAATAGTAGAAGCATAAAAATTTTTAATAAAGTTTTTTTCATTTGTATAATTTATTTGGTTTATTACAAATATAGCAATTATAAAGAATTATAAACTTACAAATCAGACAATTACAAAAAAAGGAGCACTTATAAATGCTCCTTTAGATGTAAAATGATATTTCTATTATTCTATTATAATTTTTTTCATGATTTTTTGTGAACCATCAGTTACACTCACCATGTAAACCCCAGCTTGAACATCATTTAATTCAATATTTTGATTGAAGTTACCAGTATTTGAGAATGATTTCATGTATACTTGTCTTCCACTAATTTCAAATATGTTAATATCAATATTGTTTGAAGATTCAGAAATAAATTTAACTGTAAAACTTCCATTATTTGGATTAGGATACAAAGAGAAATCTTTTAATTCAAATTCTTCTGTTCCTAAAGGTTGAACGGTACAAATATTTAAACTCCAACTATTTAAACTTCCTCCATCTAGGTTATAACCATCTGCAATTCGTAAAGTCCATGTACCTGTTGAACTTTGTCCATTAAAACCAGATAAAGCTTGAGAAGGTATTCTTGTTCCTGTTAAAGTTGGCGCAGTCCCAGCACAAGCTAAAACTGAGCCAGAATCATCGAAAGTTACATTTATATTGTCTGCAGAACCACACACATTTGCAAACAAAACAACTTGAGTTCCTGAAGGACTTATTAAAGTTGCCGTTAAATCACTCACATAAGTATGGGTAACATTCATCGTAATATTAACATCAGAAATATTACCACCAGAAGGTATATTTAAAGTTGAATTGATAATAGGTGTTCCAGAAGAAGAAATAGCTAATGGAATATTTGTTGAAGAAACAGTACCACAAGAAACAGTACCTGTTGTAAATTTATAAGCTGTACTAAACGTACCTGTACACGTAGCGTTTTTAGGTAATACTCTCCAATAGTAAGCCGTTCCTTGTGCTAAACCAGAAGCAGAGTATGAACTTGAAGTAACATTACCCGAACTAACAATATTAGAAAAACCAGCATCCGTGGCTACTTGGACATCGTAAGATGTTGCACTAGGACTAGGATTCCAGCTTAATGTTAAACTCGTATTTACTCCATTTGCATTATCTGCAGGACTAGTTAAAACTACAGGACTTACACCAATTGAAAGGTAAAAAGGAACTGTTTTAGTTGTTCCTCCAGATGTAGCATTTACTAAAATTTGATAATCGCCACCAGCAACACTTGTCAAATTTCCTAGAGTTAAAGTTACTGTACCATTTGTATTTGTGGGATTTGGATTAAAACTAACTGTCGCACCTGCAGGAACTCCAGTAGCAGCAAAACTTGTTGCTCCGCTAAAACCTCCTAGAGCTGCATAATCGATAGTGAATACAGCCGTTGAAGGGTTACAAGAAGATATATTTTGAACTCCAGAAAACGCTACAGAAAAAGTAGATGGTGGTGTAGTAATACTGAAATTTGTATTTGAAATATCATAGAACACATGATTATTCCCTTTTACCATAACTCTCTTATTACTTCCTACATTATTAGGCACTGTTACAATTTCAGAACCGTCGTTAGGTACTTTACTAGCTAATAAAATTGGGTAAGTAAGACCTCCATCATTTGACAAATAAATATCAACAAAAGAAGCATTAATATTGTTCCCTGTTGTTCCAGCAACATCCCAAGTAACGGTTTGGTTAGACCCCGCAATCCATGATACCGCTGTGTTAGGAGCTGTAACTAGAAATGGTCCTGCAGTAGCATTTACTGTGATTACAGTGTCGTCAAAACCAGTTTGTCCTTGCCCTGCAACATTATCTCTAGCAGTTAATCGAAAGTTTAATGTTCTTGCAACTGAACTTAAGGCTTCAGCTGTTATATCTAATCCAGCCGTTGTTGTACTATTAGCAATAGTAGAATTCAGTATTGGAAAATGTCTTACAGGTATAGATGTGTCAGGATAACAAACCCAGTTAGGTCCATTTGTCTTAGTTGCAGATGCAGCACTAGCTGGACCAGTATTTCCAGTAGCGTTATCATATTCTTCCCAAGTATATGTTAAACCAGATGCACCTCCTGCGTCAGTTGCTGAACCAGTCAAAACAAAAGGAGTACTTTTCGGAATAGTATAATCAAGTCCAGCATTTACAACTGGTGCTGAATGGGTTATTGCTACTGAAGTTGGACACGTTTTACCTACCATGTTCGCTTGTACTTGCGCAATACTTGCTGCATGAAAAACATCTATAGAATGTAAATGAGTATCATATGAGGTAATTCCTGCATACCCCATAATGGTTACACCTGAACCTACCTCAACATTTACTCCAGAACCTTCGTTCCCGTGTGTAAAAGTATGGTTTGCTCCAAATTGATGTCCAATTTCGTGAGCCACAAAATCAATATCAAAATTATCTCCAACAGGAACGGTACTAGTAGTATAACCACTACCTTTCTGATTATTAACACATACACAACCAATACAACCAGCATTACCGTTGTTACCAACTCTTCCCATTAAATGTCCAATATCATAATTAGCTTCTCCGACAACTGATGTTAAGGTTGATTGTAATTCTGAGTTGTAGTTGGCATCTGTTGCACCATAAGGATCAGGAACACTTCCATCGTAAATAATAGTTAAATTATTTATTAAGTTCATATGTATAGCAAAGTCCGTTTCAAAAACACCATTAACACGAGTTAAAGTAACATTGATAGCTGCGAGAGCTAATGTCTTAGTACCTCCATGGTAAGTAGTATATTCAGGAGTAACTGACATAGCTAATCTAAAATTTAATAGTTGCCCTGAACTTGATCTTGAAACAGAACTTGCTCTATTGGTTAGATCAGTAACTAATAGTTCATCTACAGTAGAACACGTAAAAGGAACTTTTCCCTTAATTCTTGAAGACTGGTATATTGCATGTGTTTTACCATCTAATGAATACGTTTCTATAAATTCTGTTGGTGCTCCTGCTCTAGAAATCATTGCATTTAACCCTCTTGGATCTATACTCATTCTTAAACGAGAGTGAGGGTTATCAATTCCGTTACCTGCATAGGATCTAATATTAGGAAATTGCGCTTGAAGTTCAGCTTCAAAATTAGATGCTTCATATACTTGAAATCGTTCTAATTCCCCCTCAGAGTTAGGTAGAGTAATAATAACACCTTTTGGGTTTCTTGAAAATCTATCCGATGCACTAGCCAATGTTTCTTTCATTGAAACTAAATCTAAATCCATTAACGCATAAGTCTCTGGAAAAGATTCTCTTTGTACATATTTATTTTTTTGAACATTTTTATGGGAAACTTTCTCCCAAAAAGCTCTTTTTTGTGAAAAAGAAGCACTCACTAAAAAGAAGCAAAAAAGCATTAGTAATAATTTTTTCATAATATTTTATAAAATTTGTTTTGTTTGTAACAAATATAATGATAATTTAATATTTTTTTATGTTTTTAAATACTAAAAGACTAAATGTTTATTATTAAAAAAAATAATTTAAATTGCGCCCCAATAAAAAACCAAAAAAAATAAACATTAATGAAAAAAATAACTTTACTCTTATTACTGTTATCTTTCAGTTTAAATGCACAGATTAACAAAAAACCTGCTAAATCATTTGGCAAAAAAGTTGAAAATGTAGAACGCACTCCAAGTGGTCATATCCGATGTGCTTCAGTAGAATACGAAGCTCTTTTAAGAAAAAACAACCCAAAAAGGTTGAACGATCAACAATTTGAAAACTGGTTAAATCCTTTAATTGAAAAATATAAAAACGATCCTACTTACCGCTCAGAAGTAGGTGGTATTATAACAATACCAGTCGTAGTTCATGTTATCCACAATGGTGATGCTTATGGAGTTAATGAAAACATACGTGACGAACAAGTAGAATCGCAAATTACAGTTTTAAATCAAGATTTTAGAAAAATATCAGGTACACCTGGTTTTGGAATTGGTGTGGATACTCAAATTCAATTTGCCTTAGCAAAAGTAGACCCTAATGGAAATCCAACCAATGGAATTGACAGGGTTAATCTATGTAGAGAAGATTGGAACTTAAATGATGATTTGGATCAATCTTCTGCACTTGTAAATACAGAAGTTAAACCACGAACTATTTGGAATCCTGATGATTATTTAAATATGTGGTCGGTAAATTTTGGATCTTTAGGGTTACTAGGTTATGCGCAGTTTCCTAGTGCATCTGGTTTAAATGGTCTTGATCCTAATGGAGGAGACGCCAATACAGATGGTGTAGTGTCTAATTATGCTACTTTTGGTTCAAGAACTATTTATCCAGCAGGTAATTACGATGGAACACAATATGACAAAGGTAGAACAATGACTCATGAAGTAGGACATTGGGTAGGATTAAGACACCTTTGGGGAGATGGTGGTTGTGCTGTAGATGATTTTTGTGCCGACACACCTAACTGTAGCGGGGCTTATTTTGCTGGTGCTAATACAGGAGGTTGTATTGCTCCAACACAATGTTCCGGAACAAGACAAATTCAAAATTACATGGATTATTCCGATGACAGTTGTATGAGTATTTACACTCAAAATCAAAAAGATAGAATGATTGCTGTTTTTAATAATTCTCCTAGAAGGGCTTCTTTAAGAACATCAACTAAAGACGTTGCTATTTCATTATTTGCTAATGATGCAGAAGTTAAAATTGAAAATTCTTGTAGTACAGTTAATGCTACTTGTGCAAATCCAAATCCTCCTGCAAGTTCAAAAGTAATTGCTTTATATAATAGAGGTACTGCTACTTTAACAGCAGCAACAATAAGTTATAATATTGACGGAGGAACTGCAATGGTAAATAACTGGACTGGTTCATTAGCTCCAAATAAATTTGCTTACATCACACTTTCAAATACGAATGTAAATGGAACTTTAAATGTAAGTATAACCTCTGCAAATGGAACTACAGATCAAAGAACTTCAAACAATACCGCTTCAAAAACATTTAATAACAGTATTGATAATTTTAACTACACTTCGTTTACTTTTAATTTACTTGGAGACCCATTTGGATCTGAAACCACTTGGCAATTAACAAACCAATCAGGAATGGTATTATATTCAGGTGGTCCTTATACAGATCAAACAGTTGCAGGAAATCAACCTTTAGAAACTAATGTAACATGGAATTTACCTGTAAACGGATGTTATACTTTTACGATTAATGATTCTTTTGGTGATGGAATGAGCGGTAGTCAAACTGGTGGAGTTTCAAATAATGATGCTGGTGTTTGGACTATTACTGCAAATGGTGGTGCTATAAATGTTGGTTCAGGTGGCGGTAACTTTGGCACAACTCAATCATATTCTTTCTCCAATAATGCCTTAAGCAACGAAACATTTGATCCTTTAAACAAAATTATTTTATATCCTAACCCTTCACATTCTGTACTTAATATTAGTCTTCCAGAAGGATTAGAAGCACTTTCATATTATGAAATTATAAATAATTTAGGACAAGTAGTAAAGGTTTCCAAAATGGATTCAACTACTTCTCAAATTAATATTTCTCAATTTTCAAATGGAATTTATTTCATAAAGTTAAATTTTGAGAACACATCTAAAACATTCCGTTTTATTAAAAACTAATCGTTTTTAAGACTTTTCAAAAAATTAAAGCAGATGGATACAATTTTATCCATCTGCTTTTTTTTAACTGAACTTAAAATACTTATTTTTGCTAGAAATATTTAGCCTTGAACATTTTTAATTCTATTTCTTCATTTACTAGTACTACAAAAACTATTGTTACCATAGGCACTTTTGACGGAGTACATATAGGTCATAAAAAAGTACTTAACAAACTACACAATTTAGCCCTTGAAAAACAAGCAGAAAGTGTTTTGCTTACTTTTTTTCCACATCCAAGGATGGTATTACAACAAGATTTAGACATTAAACTTCTTAATACGATAGAAGAAAAGAAAAAGCACATTGCTTCATATGATATTGATCACTTGATTATTCATCCTTTTGATTTGGAATTTTCTCGACTTACTGCCGAAGAATTTGTTAAAAATGTGTTAGTCGACCAATTAAACATTTGTGCTATAATCATTGGATACGATCATCGTTTTGGGAGAAACAGAACGGCAACCATTGAAGATTTAATTAATTTTGGTACCAAATATAATTTTGAAGTAGAACAAATAACCGCAAAGGAAATAGATGAAATAGCAATTAGTTCGACTAAAATTAGAAATGCTTTACTAGAAGGAGACATCGCAACAGCCAATACTTTTTTAGGATACAACTATACGATACATGGAGAAGTTGTAGAAGGGAAAAAACTGGGTAGAACCATTCATTTCCCTACAGCTAATTTACAAGTTGATGAAAGTTATAAATTAGTACCTAAAAATGGTGTTTATATGGTTACTGTTGAAATTAATAATAGAATGTTTTATGGAATGATGAATATTGGCACCAATCCAACGGTATCGGATAGTGACCAAAGTATTGAAGTTCATCTGTTTGATTTTAATGAATCAATATATCATCAGAATATTACCGTAGGCTTTTTGGAACGTATTAGAGAAGAAAAAAAATACGATTCTTTATCCGATTTAAAAGACCAACTAGAAAAAGACAAACTATATTGCTTGTCTAGACTAAAAAACTATTCATGAAAGCTTCTTTTTTCAAAACTGTTGATATCGCTCCATTAATTGTTTTTAGAATTTTCTTTGGATTCTTAATAGCTTGTGAAAGTTTTGGTGCAATTGCAACGGGTTGGGTAAAAAATGTACTTATTACACCTCAATTTACTTTCAGCTTCATTGGTTTTGAATGGTTACAACCTTTACCAGGCAATGGAATGTATTATTACTTCATAGCCATGGGTTTTTTGGGCCTTTTAATTATGTTAGGTCTTCGTTATAGAATAGCAATTATTAGTTTTTCCATCTTGTGGTCAGGGGTTTATTTGATGCAAAAATCATCATATAATAATCATTATTACTTACTCATGCTCATAAGTTATATAATGATTTTTTTACCCGCTAATCGTTATCATTCATTAGATACTAAATTAGGCTTTGCCACAGAAAAAAAAAGTGTTCCTTATTGGATCAATTGTATTTTTATCATTCAAATTGCAATAGTTTATTTTTACGCTTCTGTAGCAAAAATTTATCCCGATTGGCTTGACGGAACTTTCACCAAAAACCTTTTACAAGGAACAACTAGCAGGGCCTTTTTTCTAGAAATCTTTGCAAAAAAATGGTTTTATTTATTTATTGCTTATGCAGGAATTTTATATGATTTATTTATTATTCCATTACTCTTATATAAAAAAACAAGAACTCTTGCACTAATAGCTTCACTCTGCTTTCATCTTTTTAATGCTGTAGTTTTACAAATTGGTATTTTCCCTTTTTTTGCTTTAAGCTTTGCCTTATTTTTCTATGAGCCTGATGCAATTAGAACGCTTTTTTTTAGAAAAAAAAAACCTATTTTGATACAATCAAACGATTATAATCAAAAATACAATTGGTATTATCTATTTATTCCTTATCTCATCCTTCAATCCTTATTACCGCTACGACATTATTTTATTAAAGGTGATGTTTTATGGACAGAAGAAGGACACCGTTTAAGCTGGAGAATGATGTTGCGAGAAAGAAGTGGTCATATTTCTTTTGAAGTTATTGAAAACCCTACCCAGCAACGTATGCTATATGATTACACTAAAAACCTATCTTACAAACAAACCAGACAATTACCTGTTAAACCCGATTTTATTTGGCAATATTGTCAAAAAATAAAACAGGAATACAAAGGAAAGGATATATCAATTTACATCAGGTGCGAAAATTCAATCAATAGAAAACCATACCAACTTTTAATTGACCCAAACTATGATATGGCGAAAGCCAAATGGAATTATTTCTTTCATAACGAGTGGCTTTTAGACTACAATTAACTATTTTTTATAATTTGACAATCAAAGGATTATGATTTTTTTGTACCTTTATAGATAACAAAAAAACAGCATATTATGAAAAACTCAATTGAAATTAAAAATGGCCTTCTCATTTTTTTAGGAATTGGCTTATTTTTTCTTACTATGGACATGGTAGGTTTAGCAGATAAAAATTACCTACGAATTTTGAACGCATTGATTGTGCTATATGGAATAAACAGAACCATTCAATACAATTTCCATCACGGCAAATCAGATTATTTGGAGAATTTAATTTCTGGCTTTAAAACAGGAATTATTGGTGTGTTTCTTGGAATTGTAGGTTTAATTATTTTCGTCTATCTAAAAGGTGGAGAATCATATTTAAGTAAACTATCTGACACTTTTTTCTTTGTTGGGAAAACCAATATTATTAAATATGTTAGTGTTTTATTATTTGAAGGTATTGCCTCAAGTTTAATTGGTTCTTTTGCATTAATGCAGTACTGGAAAGATGTGGTTGTAAATTCTAAATATTAATTGCAGTAATATTTTTTTTGGTTCAAAACTAATTCGCTACTTTTGAAAACTAAAAGAATTTTAATGAATACGATTAGATATAATTGGACTAAAGAAGAAATTATTCAGCTTTATAATAAACCCTTAATGGATTTATTATTTGAAGCAGCAAGTGCACATAGACAATTCCATAACCCAAATGTAGTACAAGTTTCCACATTACTTTCAATAAAAACGGGAGGGTGTCCTGAAGATTGTGGCTATTGTCCACAAGCAGCACGTTATCATACCAATATTGAAGGTAATGATTTAATGACAGTGTCTCAGGTAAAAGCGCAAGCTCTAAGAGCAAAAGCTTCTGGCTCATCACGAGTTTGTATGGGAGCGGCGTGGAGAAACGTAAAAGATGGTCCAGAGTTTGATCAAGTTTTAGAAATGGTAAGAACTATTAACAAACTTGATATGGAAGTTTGTTGTACTTTAGGAATGATTACCGAAAACCAAGCAAAACGTTTAGCAGAAGCTGGGTTATATGCATACAATCATAATTTAGATTCTTCCGAAGAATATTATAAAGAAGTAATTTCTACCAGAGGTTATGAAGACCGTTTAGAAACTATTGAAAATGTAAGAAAAACAAACGTAACTGTTTGTAGCGGAGGAATTATTGGTATGGGAGAACAAATTGAAGATCGAGCAGGAATGTTAGTTGCTTTAGCTTCTTTAAATCCTCAACCGGAGTCCGTTCCAATTAATGCTCTAGTGGCAGTTGAAGGTACACCATTGGAAAACGAAAAACCAGTTGAAATTTGGGATATGATTCGAATGGTTGCTACTACACGAATTGTAATGCCTGAAACTCAAGTAAGACTTTCTGCTGGACGAACTCAAATGAGCAGAGAAGGCCAAGCCATGTGTTTCTTTGCAGGTGCGAACTCCATTTTTGCAGGAGATAAATTGCTTACTACCCCTAACCCTGATGTAAATGAAGACATGAAAATGTTTGAATTATTAGGATTAGAACCTCAAAAACCTTTTATTAAAAAAATGCAACCCGAAACTGTTGAAGCTGAAAATTCACAATATCAGCCACTTGGAGAAAAACCAAAATGGACTAGACCTGGTCATGTGATTGAAAGAAATTTAGAAGCTTCACAAAAAGGAAAATAAAGTTTTCTTAATTTTTTAAAATTTTGATAACAATTAAATAAATTTGCTCTAAGAAAACTTAGAGCATTTTTTTTATGTCTTCACTACATTTAAATGAAATAGAACGTGTAGAAACCATCTCCCAAGAAGATTTTTATACCCATTACGTAAAAAAACAAAAACCAGTAGTTATAGAGAAATTAACTAAAGATTGGCCTGCGTATAGCAAATGGAACTTAGAGTACATTAAATCAATTGCAGGAAACAAAACAGTCCCTTTATATGACGATCGCCCAGTTTCGTATAAAGATGGTTTTAATGAAGCCCATGCTAAAATGAAAATGAGCGATTATATTGATTTATTACAATCTAAACCCACAAATTACCGTATTTTTCTCTACAACCTAATGAAAGAGGTTCCAACCCTCCAAAATGATTTTAAATGGCCTAAAATTGGCTTAAAACTAATCAAACAACTTCCCATGTTGTTCTTTGGCGGAGAGAACTCAAAAGTATTCATGCATTATGATATTGATTATTCCAATATTTTACATTTTCATTTTCACGGAAAAAAACAATGCATTTTATTTTCACAAGAAGCCACACCCTATTTATATAAGATCCCTCACTCCTTAATTTCAAGAGAAGATATTGATTTTGAAAATCCTGATTTTGAAAAATTCCCAGCTTTAAAAAAGGCCAAAGGATTTATCTGTAATTTAAATCATGGAGAAATGTTGTATATGCCAGAAGGATATTGGCATTACATGAAATACGTAACACCGGGTTTTTCGATGAGCTTAAGAGCTTTGCCTAAAAAACCGAAGCATCTTTTCAAAGCAGTGTACAACGTTTTTATCATGCGCCATTTTGATAATTTCATGAGAAAAAGAAAAGGCCAAGCATGGATAGACTATAAAAATGAAAAAGCAATTATTAATACCCATAAAAACATAGCTTAAAACCTATTTTTCTGTTTTTAATTAAGCGCAAAAAATGAGAAGCAGTATAGTAGAATAATTATTCCTTTTTATTTGCAAAAGCTCTCTTATTAAATACAATTAAAATACCTACTCCAGTAGATATGGCCATGTCAGCAATATTGAAAATGGCATTAAAAAAAGAAAAATGTTTACCACCCCAAATAGGCAACCATTCGGGTAAATTACCTTCCCAAAAAGGAAAATATAACATATCTACTACTTCACCATGAAACCATGTTCCGTATGGATCACCAGAGAAAGCTGTTGCCACTTGATGATAACTATCATTGAAAACAACACCATAAAAAACAGAATCAATAATATTACCTATTGCTCCTGCTAAAATAAGTGAGATTGCTACAATTAAATATTTGGATTGTTTCTTTTTAACCGAATCCCAAAGCCACCAAGCTATACCAGGAACAACTAGTAAGCGAAAAAGAGTAAGTGCTAGCTTTCCATACTCACCTGGTATTACTGCTCCCCAAGCCATGCCTTCATTTTCAATAAAATGAATACGAAACCAGTCTAAACCAAAAACTTTTATTTCTTCATTAATGAAAAAATGTGTTTTGATATAAATCTTAGAGATTTGATCAACAAGTAGAATAAGGACAACTATTATATAAGCTTTCTTTAATGACATTCTGTTAAAATTTGAACAAAAATAAGAATTTTACTAAAAAAAAACGCTCCTGTAGGAGCGTTAATGTAATTTTATAATAAGATTAACGTTGCGAATTTTTTGCTTCGATACTCATAGTGGCATGAGGAACTACTTTTAAACGCTCTTTACTGATTAATTTACCCGTAACCTTGCATACACCATATGTTTTGTTTTCAACACGGAATAAAGCATTCTTTAAATCTCTAATAAACTTTTCTTGACGCGTAGCCAACTGTGAGTTTGCTTCTTTTGACATCGTTTCACTTCCTTCTTCAAATGCCTTGAAAGTTGGTGAAGTATCGTCAGTACCATTATTTAAATCATTCATGTAAGCACTTCTAATTAAATCCAAATCGGCTTGTGCTTTCTCTATTTTTTTTAATAAAATTTCTTTAAACTCAGCTAAATCTGCGTCTGAATATCTTAATTTTTCATCAACCATCATTTCTATGTATTAAGGTTATTACTAATAAATCATATCTAAAAAGAGTTTATTTTAGACCCTATTTCGATATTAACACAACTGTTTTTACTTCATCAAACTCAATTTCTATACCATTATCAATTTTAGGCATAAAAATTAATTCTTCGGTTAGTGTTTCCGACTTAATATACGTTTCATTTTCTAATACAGATTGCTCTATTACCGCATTATTTTGAATATGAACTTTTATTTTATCTGTGACTTCAAATCCTGAATCTTTTCTAATATTCTGAATTCTATTTACTAACTCTCTCGCAACACCTTCATTACGTAATTGATCATCTATCGTAATGTCTAATGCTACTGTTATTCCATTGGAATTTGCTACTAACCAACCTGGAATATCTTGTGAAGAAATCTCCACATCTTCGGTTGTTAAAGTAATACTTTTTCCTGATATGTCAAGCATTATTTCACCATCTTTGTCTAATTGATTGATCTGTTCTGGTGTCATATTTTGTATCTCTTTGGAAACCAGACCCATATCTTTACCAAAACGAGGTCCTAATGCTTTAAAATTAGGTTTAATTTGTTTCACCAAAACGCCTGAAGCATCATCTAACAACTCTATTTCTTTCACATTTACTTCTGCTTTTATCAGATCAGCAACAGCTTCAATTTCAGACTTAAAAACATTGTCAAGCACTGGAATCATTACTCTTTGCAGCGGTTGGCGCACTTTAATCATCTCTTTTTTACGTAAAGACAATACTAAAGACGAAACAGTTTGTGCTTTCCACATTCTGCTTTCAAGCGATTTATCAACAAAGTTTTCAACCATTACTGGAAATTCCGCTAGATGCACACTATCAAAAGTTTCTTTCCTAGTAGCTGCATTTAAATCTTTATACAAACGATCCATAAAGAATGGAGCAACTGGAGCACTTAATTTAGCAACGGTTACTAAACACGTATAAAGCGTTTGATATGCGGCTATTTTATCTGTTCCATACTCTCCTTTCCAAAATCTTCTTCTACACAAACGAACATACCAATTACTCAAGTTTTCTTGAACAAAATCAGATATCGCTCTCGCTGCTTTAGTTGGCTCATAATCTGCATAAGCGTCATCAACTGTTTGAATTAAAGTATGCAATTCAGATAATATCCAACGATCAATTTCTGGTCTTTCATTCAAAGGAATTTCAGCTTCATTGTACTTAAATCCATCAATATTGGCATATAACGCAAAGAACGAATAGGTATTATATAATGTTCCAAAGAATTTTCTTCTTACTTCTGCAACACCTTCAATATCAAACTTTAAGTTGTCCCAAGGATTAGCATTTGAAATCATATACCAACGTGTAGCATCTGGTCCATATTCTGCTAAAGTGGTAAAAGGATCTACTGCATTCCCTAAACGTTTCGACATTTTTTGTCCGTTTTTATCTAGTACTAATCCATTTGAAACCACATTTTTATACGCAATTTTGTCAAAAACTAAGGTTCCAATAGCATGTAGTGTATAAAACCATCCGCGCGTTTGATCGACACCTTCAGCTATAAAATCGGCAGGAAAATCTTTATTTGCATCAATTTTGTCTTTGTTTTCAAAAGGATAGTGCCATTGTGCATATGGCATCGCACCTGAATCGAACCAAACATCAATTAAATCGGTTTCGCGTTTCATTGGTTTACCAGAAGGAGAAACTAAAACGATATTGTCTACTACATTTTTATGTAAGTCGACCAATTCATAGTTTTCTTCTGACATGTTTCCAATTACAAATTCCTTGTATGGATTTTCTTTTTGAAAACCAGCCGCTATTGCTTTTTCAATTTCATTATATAGTTCTTCTACTGAACCAATGATGATTTCTTCCGTTCCTTCTTCATTTCTCCAAATTGGCAATGGGATTCCCCAATATCTAGAACGCGATAAATTCCAATCGTTTGCATTTTTCAACCAATTTCCGAAACGTCCTTCTCCAGTTGCTTTTGGCTTCCAGTTAATAGTTTCGTTTAAATCAAACATACGCTCCTTTACTTCGGTCACTTTAATAAACCAAGAATCTAAAGGATAATATAAAATAGGCTTGTCCGTTCTCCAGCAATGTGGGTAACTGTGCACATATTTTTCAACCTTAAAGGCTTTGTTTTCCTCTTTTAACTGAATGGCAATTTCAACATCTGCAGAACGTTCTGGTACTTCTCCATCGTTGTAATATTCGTTTTTAACATATTTACCAGAATAATCACCTAAACCTTGAATAAACCTTCCTTGTAAATCTACTAAGGGTACTAAATTTCCATTGGCATCTTTTACTAACATAGGAGGCACTTCTGGTGTAGCTTCTTTGGCCACTTTAGCATCATCTGCTCCAAAAGTAGGTGCTGTGTGTACAATTCCTGTTCCATCTTCTGTAGTTACAAAATCTCCAGCAATAACTCTAAAAGCATTTTCTGGATTGTCATTTGGTAACACCAATGGCATTAATTGTTCGTAACGAATACCTACTAAATCTATCCCTTTAAATTCTTTTATGATTTGGTAAGGGATTTTTTTATCACCTTCTTTGAAGTTTTCAAAATCACTAGCTTCTGTTGATTCAAAATAGGTTTTTCCGAATTGTTTACCTACTAAGTTTTTCGCTAAAATCACTTTTACAGGGCGGAAAGTATATTGATTGAAAGTTTCTATTACAACATAATCAATTTTTGGTCCCACCGTTAAAGCAGTGTTACTTGGCAACGTCCATGGGGTCGTAGTCCAAGCTAAAATATGTACCTCTCCTAATCCATGTAAAAAATCAGGTAATGTTGCAGTAATTGCTTTAAATTGAGCTACCACAGTAGTATCGGTAACATCTCTATAACTTCCTGGTTGATTTACTTCATGCGAAGACAAACCTGTCCCTGCTTTAGGAGAATAGGGTTGGATGGTATAGCCTTTGTACAATAAATCTTTATCATAAATTTGCTTCAACAACCACCAAACAGTTTCCATATATTTGGATTTGTAAGTAATATATGGATTTTCCATATCTACCCAATATCCCATTTTTTCAGTAAGATCATTCCACACATCAGTATAACGCATTACCGTACGTTTACATGCTTCGTTGTATTCTGCAACCGTAATTTTAGTACCAATATCTTCTTTCGTAATACCCAATTCTTTTTCAGTACCTAATTCCACAGGCAATCCATGTGTATCCCAACCTGCTTTACGCTTCACTTGGAATCCTTTTTGCGTTTTATAACGGCAAAAAATATCTTTAATAGCACGTGCCATTACATGGTGAATACCAGGTAATCCATTTGCTGAAGGAGGCCCTTCAAAAAACACATAAGGGGTATGCCCTTCACGAGTGCTCACACTCTTATCGAAGATGTTTTCTTTTTTCCAAAAATCCAATACTTCAGACGCAACTGTTGGTAAGTCAAGTCCTTTATATTCAGTAAATTTAGTACTCATTATATCGCTTTCTAATTTGAAGATGCGAAAATACTAAATTTCAAATAATTGTGGGGGTTTTTTAACCAAAAAAAGAGGATTAGCATGTTGTTGCATCCATTGCTCCTATCTTACTCCACTAATCTACTGCTTTGATATGGCTTAGTAACCTTTTTAGAACACCTTAACTAAAGCAGATAGAGCATTCATATTTCAAACATTTTTAATTCCTTTTTAAAAAATACTTTATGTATCTTTGATAACCATATTTTTTACAAAAAACAATCTAAAAATGAAAGCATATCCACTGATTTTAGGACTTTTTTTTATAAGCTTAATCGCTTGTACTTCCAATAACAAAAACAAGGAAGCTTCAGAAACTTCAAAAGAAGTAATAGCAAGTAAATCCGACACTTTAACCAAACATCTAAAACCTTTTAACCCAGAATTACCTACAATTGGATTGTTGATGTACAATGGTGTTTTGCAGGGCGAAGTTGTGGCAACTTCAGACGTTTTCGGTAAACCAACAGAAGCTGGCAAACAACTTTTTAATGTTGTTGCAATTGCCGAAACTAAAAACCCAATTACAACCGAAGAAGGTTTACACTTTGTTCCAGATTATACGTTTGAAGACTGTCCTAAATTAACCGTACTATTTGTACCAAGTGCCTATGATATGTATGCACAAGTACACAACAAAAAGATTGTTGATTTTATTAAGAATAAAAACAAAGAGACTGAGTACACTGTAAGTAATTGTGGTGGAGCTCAATTAATTGGAGCTTCAGGAATAGCAGACGGACATAAGATTGTGACTTGGATTGGTGGAGGAAAACAATTGCAAATAGACTATCCTAATTTAAAAGTACAAAACGACAGTTTAGTAACCTATATGGAGGATGGTAAGTTTCTTTCTTCTAATGGAAATTTAGCAAGTTACATTTCTGCATTAGAATTGTTAGAAAAGATGACTTCACCAGAACACCGTAAATTTGTAGAAAGTTATTTGTATTTAGACCGTCTTCAAAATTGGAAAGAATAAAAAACTTAAAATATGTATGGCCGCAGAAAATGAAATTTATAACTCTAGAATTCTAGAATCCCCTGTTGAAAAAGTATACCAAGCTTTTGCACAACCGCAACATTTGAAAAATTGGTGGGGACCAGAAGGATTTACGAACACCATTCATGAGTTTAACTTACAACCCGATGGAAAATGGGTTTTAACCATGCATGGTCCAGAGAAAGGCAATTATGAAAACGAATCCGTTTTTACGGTTGTACAACCTGAAAAATTAGTGGCTTGGAAAAGAATCTCTCAACCTTTATTTAATATGGAAGTGCATTTTAAAAAAATAGATGAGAAAAAAACAGAGATTGTTTTTCGAATGATTTTTAAATCGATTACAGAATGTGAAAAAATTAAATCTTTTGCAGGCCCAAAAAACGAAGAAAATTTTGACAGACTAGAAAGAGAACTGCTTCATGTAATCATTTGACTATGAGCGTTTTTTTTATTACAGCGCAACTTTTTTTTTTAAAAACCATCTAGAAAGAAAACGAACAAATACAACGTCATGAAAAAAACATTTTTTACTCTTATTATAGTTATTCTTTTCTTTTCTTGTAGCGATGATGATCACGACTGTCCAGACAATGAGTTTGTTGGTAATTGGAAGTTAATTGAAGTATTAGCGGATCCGGGCGATGGTAGTGGAACTTTCCTTCCCATAGAAAGTACAAGAACTTTAACTTTTAAAAATAATGGAATTGTAAGTACTAATACCTCATTATGTAATCCTTATTCCGATGAAATTAAGACTTCGGGCACTTATGATGTGTTGGAAAAAAAAATTCACACCAATTGTGAAGGGACTAACATTGCTACTATTTTCTTTAAAATGGAAAATGAGCATTTAATTTTAGATTTTTTTTCTTTGGAAGGCTATTCTCAAAAATTTGAAAGAGTCAAATAATGATACTTTTTACCTTCTAATTTTTTAAAAAAAAGCTACAAATTATACTTACTCAAAAATTTGGGTTAAAACATCTATAGACTTTATTTTTTTACTGTTTTCAATATTAAAACTATAGTAATCAATGATTGTTTTAAGTAAAATTCTTCTTTGATTAGATGAAAAAAGTTTTTCAGTTGTATATATATTTAAAGTAAGTAATTTTTTTAAAAGCATCGATTCTTCTTCAGATAAAGAATGTAATGCAGGTAACTCCGTAAAAACGCCTTCGCTTATATTAAAAAATTTATTTTTAGTATGATTTTCTTGAGGATAAAAACCAAGAAATTTAGTTAACTGTACTAATAATATCAAATGAAAATTAAAACTATCGTCGTGTGTATCAAACCATTGTAATGCACTTTCTAAATAGTCAAATAATTGTTCGTCTTTCCAATGTTCTTTAATAGTATAATGCAGCATTTCAGACAAAAATAATACAATAGAAGATTTTGTAATATCTAAATAAACCGAATGATACGGATAATAAATTTTAACCTCTTTGATTCGGTGCAAGTTTTTTTTGAGATTATGATTGGCTTCAATTTCAATTTGATTCAACGGTTGAAAAAAAACCTTTTTTTGCTTGTTATTTTTACCCGTAAAAGCATTTTGTATAAAATAGGTCTGCACTCCTTCTTCTCTTGTCAAACACTTAACAATCAAACTTTTGTCATTATACTTTACAGAAGAAATTACAATTGCTTTTGTTTTTATAAGCATTATCTAATAATCATTACTTTTTTCACAGTTGAATCCAATCCATCTTGGGTAGCAATAAAAATCATATAAACTCCCGAAGCCACATTATAATTTCCAAAAGCAGAAGTATTCCATTCTATTGTGCCTCCTTCAGAAGTTGTTTCATAGACTAAATTACCTTCAATATCTGTAATTTTCACATTTGCTTTATCGGTCAGTCCCGCTATTTTGACAGTTCCAGAAAACTCAGGTCGCACTGGGTTAGGATACACATAAACATTAGATAAATCACCACTCGGTTTTGTTGAAGTACCCAAAAAAGACACCAATCCTTTATCTGTAGCAAAGAATACTTCACCTGAAACGTCATCTATTTCTATATCATTTACATTATCACTAGGTAGTGATGAATTCGCTTTTGTAAATCTGTAAAGCGTTTGCTGTCCATTAGAAGACACCAAAAACACACCTGCACCAGCAATGGAAACCCACTTTCTATTGGCACCATCCACACAAATATCCAAAATAGACTGTTGATAAAATAATTCCTGAGCTAAATCTCCTTCTTGTATGATAATAGGGTTTGTTGACAACTCATTTTCAGACAAGAATTGGTCCACACTTGAAAGTATTCTTAGTCCTTTAGCGGTTCCAATCCATACTTGATTTCGATTATCGATAGCAACACAATTAACAACTTTATCTGGCAAATTACTATTGGCAAAATCAATTACAATAAATTTATTATTCATTTGATCATTAAACGCAAGCAAACCTTCATTATAGGCAGGTATCCATTTTGTATTATTTTTGTCAATTGTCATAGGTCCATAACGTCCAATAGTATAATCAGACAAAATCCCATCCACACTATAAGATTGCCATTGACCATTACTTCTTAAAACTTTAATGGCTCTTTCCACAAAAGCATTTGTTATCCATAAATTATTCTCCTTGTCAAAAGCAGGACTATTGATTCTTATATCAACATAGTTCGGGTCTGGGGGATTCAAAACCAAAGATTCTAATCCGTTTGGACCCGTATTTGTATTATTTAATAAAGTAATGTCTGAACCATCTAGTTTTACTATACCTGAAAAGTACGAAGTAAAATAAATTTGATTTGAGTTATTTGGATTAATTACTAAATCGCAAATCGATTTCGCTTGTAATACTTCTTCATAGGAAATGTTTATCCATCCATTATTAGAAGAATAGCTGCTAGTTGGCAATTGATCTAAAGGATATGGATTATATTCTCTAGAATAGTCTCCATAAACTGCCCACAATTGATTCGGTGCTTTTTTTACCCGAAACACATTGTTTCTAAAAGGTCCATTTGGTGTAATATTTTCAAATAGTGAAGGGTTTGATAATGTTGTGGTAAATACTCCGTTCATTTCGGTACCAATAAAAATTTGACCATTGACTACATGCGCAGCAGTAAATTGAACATCAAAATCAGGAATTACAGTGATATGTGCCAATTGATTCCCTTGCATATCCAAGACAAAAACATTGTTTTGAGTAGTAACAATAAGTTCATTACCATTTGTTTTTATTTTTCTCCCTATCTGACTTTGATTGAGAATACTTTGAAAAGATCCATTGTAACGGTAAGTATTCCCATCGGTACTCATAGCTACAATTTGATTGTTTAAAGTAACTATTCCCAACCAATAGCCACTATCAAAGGTTTGCCATTGATTATAATCGTATAAAAAAGGATTTGACAAGCTTGCTTTTCTAATACCACTTTGTCTCGTTACAGCATAAAGTTCTTCATTTAATACTGTAGTTTGCAATACCTCAACTTCTTCACCTGAGGTTCCAATGAAGTAAGTACTTATAAACTCTAATGTATTTAGGTTTAAAACTGATATTCCATAATCTGTGGCAATGTATAATTTTTCTTGATATTCATAAAAATCATTTATCTTTTTCTTATTTGGCGCAACAGGTATTTCTTCAATGATATCCACTTTTGTAATGACGGTTCCATCTTCATTTACTAATATTAGTAGTCCATTTTGATCACCTGCTATGGTTTTTTTAAAACTTTCTGAATAATGTATTGCAGTTATAGCGTTTGGTTTAAAACCGTTAATCGAATTGAGGATATTAACATCTTGCTGTGTTGTATTTTTATAAAAAACACAATTTTCGGTAGCTGCAAAAAAAGTTGTAGAAGATGTCTCTATATCTACAATTTCGTTGTATGAGAAATATCCTTTCCATAATAAATTTCCTTGTGGGAAACACCATTGACTTATGAGTAAAATGAAAATAAGAAAAGTTAACCTCATGATTATAATTTTTACAAATATACTATAAACGTAGAATATTAATTTTAGGTATACTGCAAAGAAATAAAAAAGGCTTACTTAACAGTAAGCCTTAATTCTATCTAATTTTAAAAAATTATACAACACCTTGACCCAACATAGCATCTGCTACTTTAACAAATCCAGCAATATTAGCTCCTTTCACATAGTCAACATACCCATCTGCATTCTTGCCATATTTTACACAAGATTCGTGGATGTTTGCCATAATTCCTTTTAATCTTTCATCAACTTCTTCTCTAGTCCAACTTAAACGTAAAGAATTTTGGGACATTTCTAAACCAGAAGTAGCTACACCACCAGCATTAGAAGCCTTCCCAGGAGCAAATAAAATTTTAGCTGCTTGGAATACTTCAATTGCTTCTGGAGTTGAAGGCATATTCGCACCTTCAGCCACACATATACATCCATTATTTACTAACACTTTAGCTTCCTCTGCATTTAATTCATTTTGAGTTGCACATGGTAAAGCAATATCACATTTCACTTCCCAAGGACGTTTCCCTTCAACAAATTTAGCGTTTGGATATTTCGCAACATAGTCACTAATACGACCATAATTTACGTTTTTAATTTCCATAATATAGGCTAACTTATCTGCATCGATACCAGCTTCGTCATAAATATATCCTGATGAATCAGAAGCAGTAACAACTTTACCGCCTAATTGAGTTGCTTTTTCAATAGCATATTGCGCTACGTTTCCTGAACCAGAAACTACAACAGTTTTTCCAGAAAAACTTTCTCCTTTAGTAGCTAACATACTTTGAGCAAAATAAACATCTCCGTATCCAGTAGCTTCAGGTCTAATTAAAGATCCCCCAAAAGTAATCCCTTTTCCAGTTAAAACTCCAGTGAATTCATTTCTTAATTTTTTATATTGACCAAACATGTAACCTACTTCTCTACCTCCTACACCAATATCACCAGCAGGTACATCTGTATCAGCACCAATATGTCTTGATAATTCTGTCATAAAAGCTTGACAAAAACGCATAATTTCAACATCAGATTTTCCTTTAGGGTCAAAATCTGAACCTCCTTTACCACCACCCATTGGCAAAGTAGTTAGAGAGTTTTTAAATACTTGTTCAAAAGCTAAAAACTTTAAAATACTTAAGTTAACGGAAGGATGAAAGCGCAATCCTCCTTTATAAGGACCTATAGCCGAATTCATTTGTATTCTATAACCTCTATTTACTTGTGTTTTACCAGCATCGTCAATCCAAGCTACTCGGAACATTACTACTCTTTCTGGTTCAACCATTCTTTCCAAAAGCATTTTGCCTTGGTATTTTTTATTATCTTCGATAAAAGGAATAACAGTTTCTGCTACTTCCTTAACTGCCTGCATAAATTCAGGCTCGTTTGGGTTTCTTTTAGCTACAGCTTCAATAAAAGATGATACACTTTCTTTCATGATTTTTGGGTTTAATTTGTAATAAATTTAGTTTCCGTTTTTACTTAATGAAAACGTTTTCGTAACTGCGGTGCAAATATACATTTAATTAAATCATGTCGCATTTAAATTGCTAAAAAAAACACCTCAAAATCTTATTTTTAAGAAAATTTTATCTAAAAAAAAGAAAAAAATTTTTACCTGTCTTTAGATTTTATATATTTGTCTATAAATGAAAAATTTTTAAGATGCCTAAAATATTAAGAAACCTGCTGTTTTTAACTGTTTTTATACCATTTTATGGAAACTCACAGTTAGGATTTTCCCACGAACTAGGAGTTTTTGTGGGTGGTGTTGCTTTTCAATCAGACTTTGGAGTAAGACATGATTTCGAAACCAACAAGGGAAATACAGGATTTGCAGTTGGTATTGTACACTATCTCAATTTTGCTTATCGTGCAGAATGTAATTGTTACAGTCCTGATAGTTATTTTAATGATCATTTCAAATTACGCTCTGAATTATCCTTCAACAGTACTAAATTAGAGCATTTTGGAGAATATGCTGAAAAAAATACCATTTACGGGCAACAGTTAAAAGCCATGAAGGGTGAGGCTAAAGTAACTGACATCGGTATGCAATTAGAATATTACCCATGGAGCATTAGAGAATTTACTTCAGCTAGAAATGGTGCTTGGGCACCTTTTATAGGATTAGGAGCTCATTTTTCATTTTTTCAAAACAATACTTATTCTGAATTAGGTCCTTTAGGAACTCTAGCTACGACTTACCCTGATTATTTACCTGATGGTTACTCTTCAGAAGGAGGAAACACTTTTTCAGTAGTATCTAGCGTTGGAACAAGATATAAATTAACCGAATTATCGGATCTTTTTGTAGAGTTAAGATGGCAATACTATTTTTCAGATTG
Organism: Flavobacteriaceae bacterium; assembly: GCA_002862755.1. GTDB lineage: Bacteria > Bacteroidota > Bacteroidia > Flavobacteriales > Flavobacteriaceae > Flavobacterium. The sequence continues at coordinate 157,418 of PKDY01000022.1, forward strand.
GGTTGATGGTTTAAGAAAAAATCCTGATTTATATAAAGAAAACAAATCTAATGATTGGAATCTTTGGTTAAACTTTGGTTATATTTATTATTTAGATTAAAAATAAAATACAGCAAATAAAAATAATAAGAAAAGCCTAGATTTGAAATCTAGGCTTTTCTTATTTATATAATAAATACTTCTATTTTTATTGAAGTGCTTGTTCTAAATCTGCTAATAAATCGTCAATATCTTCTACACCTACACTTAAACGAACTAAATCATCTGTAATGCCAATTTCTGCCCTTTTCTCAGCGGGAACAGATGCATGTGTCATGGATGTTGGGTGATTTGCTAAAGACTCAACTCCACCTAATGACTCTGCTAAAGTAAATACTTTTACTCTTTCTAAAAATCGAACAGCATCTTCCAGCTTTCCAGAGTTAAAAGTAAAGGTCACCATTCCTCCAAAACCGCCTATCATTTGCTTTTTCGCAATATCATAATGTGGATGAGTTTCCAAACCTGGATAATATACTCTTTTAATTGCTGGATGGTTGCTCAAAAATTCAGCAACTTTTGCGCCATTTTCGCAATGTCTTTGTACTCTTAAATGTAAGGTTTTAATTCCTCTAAGAACTAAATAACTGTCCATAGGTCCTAGTGTACCTCCAGTTGCAAACTGTGCAAAATGCAACTTTTCTCCTAATGCTGTATCTTTTACAACTAAAGCACCTGCGATGACATCGGAATGACCACCTAAGTATTTTGTAGCGGAATGCATAACAATATCAGCTCCTAAATCTAAAGGCTTTTGCAAATAAGGAGTTGCAAATGTATTATCTACAGCAAACAATAAATTATTCTTTTTTGTAATCTTTGCAATTGCTTCAATATCGGCTAATTTCATCAACGGATTAGTAGGCGTTTCTACCCAAACTAACTTCGTGTTTGCATTGATTAAACTTTCCAATTTTTCCAAATCGGTCATGTCTACAAAATGAAATTTGATTCCAAAATCTTGATAAATACGTGCAAACATTCTATAAGTTCCTCCATACAAATCATCCATTGCAATAACCTCATCGTTCGGCTTTAATAGTTTCATTACAGAATCTGTAGCCGCTAATCCTGAAGCGAATGCCAAACCTCTAGTTCCATTTTCAATACTTGCTAATGCATCTTCCAAAGCCGTTCTTGTTGGGTTTGCAGCTCTACTATATTCATATTCACCAACAGGTTTTCCTGGAGAGGTTTGTGCATAAGTAGAAGTTTGAAATACAGGAGGCATGACTGATCCTGTAACTTTTTCATGATGTTGTCCACCATGTATTGTTTTTGTATTGAATTTCATTGCTTTTATTTTTTACAAAGGTATTAAGATTATAGGAATTTTCTAATTTGAAGTATAATACCTAAATGGATACCTTCATGAAAATTATTAAATTCAGCCGCTTGATTAGCATTTTCCATAGTAAAACCAGTACTTTTTGTTGTATATTCATGGAAAGTAATAAAAATATTTTTTGAAAAATCTTCTTGTGTTTGCTCTATAGTAGTAAATAAAATACTCTTTATATAGTCTACTTCCTCTTGAGTAGTTTTGCCTGTTGGAACTGTTCCATTTCGATAGGTATCAATAAATGCATCTGAAACTTGCATAGGTAAGCCAGACAATTTATAGATTAACGATTGTTGGGTGGCTATACAATGGCCAATGTTCCAAATTATATTATTACTAAATCCTTGTGGAATAGTGTTTAATTGTTCTAAAGTATAATGATCCATAAAATATAAAAACTGTTTTCTTATATTTTTTGTAATTCGGAAAAGTGTATCCATGTCGCTAAATTTCTTACGAATATACTTAATTTATCAAGGTTAAAAAACGAATTTGACAGCAAATAGCCATTATTAAAATCGGAATTTATTAATTTAACTATATTTTAACGAATACTCCTTTTATTAAGTCTTTTTCCAAACTAATTTAGTAGTTTATTTGATTCACCTAAAAATTCAACATATGAAAGCTTTATATCATTTTATCGTACTCGTTTTTGCTCTTTTTTCTGCAAATACTTACAGTCAAGAAACAACACATCAACAAGAGATTCAAAAAGTCTATGTATTAAAGTCTGTTCCAAATAATGCCTATCAACATATTTATTTTCCAAAAACAAATTTTATTAAAAAAAGAGGTGGTTTTGAGAATTATGAAGCATTACTTGGAAAAAAAGTAGTCGTTGTGGATAAAATTAAAGAAAAAAAAGACGGCTGGATTGTCCTTTTAAAATTAGAAGATGGTGCTAAATTTTTTGGAGTTTATCCAACTATCGAAGCTCATTTGGAAAAAGCTATTGAAAAAGGCGAACTAGAAATTGCGCTTTAATTATATTCCTTTAATCTATACTTTTGTAAAAAAGAATTCATGCGAAAAATATACTTTCTAAAAACTTGCGATACTTGTAAACGCATTATTAAATCATTGCCTAATACTGCTGATTTTATTTTTCAAGATATAAAAGAAGAGCCTATTAGTGTAAAACAATTAGAAGAGATGTACGCTTTGACCAATAGTTATGAAGTTTTGTTTAGTAAAAGAGCAAAACTCTATAAAGAAATGGGTTTAAAAGATGAAACTTTACAAGAAAAGGATTTCAAACGCTACATCTTAGAGCATTATACATTTTTAAATCGTCCTGTCATAATTATAGAGGACAAAATATTTGTGGGTAATAGTCCCAAATCGGTACAAGCTGCCATTGAAACTTTAAGTTAATGAGTAAGAGATCTTTAGCACTTTTAGGCGTCACTTTTGTAGCTTTGATTTATGGAGCTAATTTTACCATTGCAAAAGATGTTATGCCTACTTATGTGCAACCTTATGCCTTTATTTTGATTCGTGTTATCGGGGCCTCTATTTTATTTTGGACACTTACCTTTTTTGGTCCTAAAGAAAAAATTGCACTACAAGACTTTCCTCGAATTATTGCAGCGTCTTTATTTGGTGTTGTCATCAATCAATTGTCATTTTTTAAAGGACTGAGTTATACTTCACCAATTAGTGCTTCCGTTATTATGGTTACAGCACCTATAGTCGTTTTAATATTATCGGCTATTTTGCTTCGCGAAAAAATAGAATTTAAAAAAGTACTTGGCATTTTAATTGGTTTAACCGGAACATCCATCTTAATCTTGTATGGAAAAGATATAGGCGATAGCACGAATGCTGGTTTAGGTAATTTTTTAGTTTTTGTAAATGCTTCCTCCTATGCCGTATATCTAATTATCGTTAAAAAATTAATTTCAAAATACCACGCCTTTACTTTTATAAAGTGGATTTATACGTTTGGTTTGGTGTTTACATTTCCTTTTGCTTTTGAAGAATTTAAAGCCATTGAATGGGAAAACATCCCTACCAATATTTACTACAACATAGGTTTTGTTGTTTTATTTACCACTTTTCTTGCCTATTTGATTAATTTAATGGCGATGAAAGAACTGAAACCTACGACTCTTTCCGTTTTCATCTATTTACAACCTTTATTTGCTACCATCATTGCTATAAGTTTACAAAAAGACGAATTAAATAGCATAAAATTAATTTCTGCATTGCTTATTTTTATAGGTGTTTATTTGGTTACCCAAAAAAAAGCAATCCCTAAAGAATAATTTGCAAATCGTCTTATTTCGAAATATCTAGTTACTTTTTACGTATCACTTCTCACTATTTCTTATCTTTGACTTCTTTTTAAAATATGATATGATACTATCCATGACTGGTTTTGGTAAAGCCACTAAGCAATTGCCAAATAAAAAAATAAATGTTGAAATTAAATCTCTAAATAGTAAAGGATTGGATTTAAATATGCGCATGCCTTCTGTCTACAGAGAAATGGAGTTAAGTTTACGCAATGATATTTCACAAAAATTAGAGCGTGGAAAAGTAGATTTTTCGTTATATATCGAAGTTACGGGAGAAGAAACAACTGCAAAAGTGAACACTCCAGTAATCAAATCCTACATCAATCAAATGAAAGCCATTTTACCTGAAGCTGATGCTACAGAATTAATGAAAATGGCGGTTAGAATGCCTGATGCTCTTAAAACAGAACGCGATGAAATTGATGAAAATGAATGGGCAGAAATTGTTTTGGTTGTAAACGAAGCTTTAGAAAACATTCAAACCTTTAGAAAAGATGAAGGCCAAGCACTAGAAAAAGAATTTCAATTGCGCATTGCTAATATTCGCTCGTTTATGGAACAAGCTTTGTTGCTAGATCCAGAACGCATCAAAAACATTAAAGAACGTTTACAAACAGCAATAGAAGAATTAAAAGTTACGGTTGACGAAAATCGATTTGAACAAGAATTAATCTATTATCTTGAAAAATTAGACATTACAGAAGAAAAAGTGCGTTTGACAAATCATCTAGACTATTTCTTACAAACCTTGAATGGAAAAGAAGCCAATGGTAGAAAATTAGGTTTTATTACGCAAGAAATGGGAAGAGAAATTAATACAATGGGTTCCAAATCAAATCATGCAGAAATGCAGAAATTAGTCGTAATGATGAAAGATGAATTGGAAAAAATCAAAGAACAAGTATTGAATGTTTTATAAAAAACATAAAAAATAAACTACAACACAACGACAAGCTTAGTGCCTTTGGCTTAAAGCTTAAAGCTTAAAAGAATGACAAAAGGAAAATTATTTGTGTTTTCAGCTCCATCTGGTTCTGGGAAAACCACAATTGTAAGACACTTATTAGAACAACCCGATTTGAATTTAGAATTTTCTATCTCTTGTGCGACTAGAGACCCTAGAGGAGAAGAAGTAAATGGAAAAGATTATTATTTCATTTCTTGGGAGGCATTCAAACAACATATTAAGAATGAAGACTTTATTGAATGGGAAGAAGTGTATACCAATAATTTCTATGGCACATTAAAAAAAGAAGTGGAACGTATTTGGGCTTTGGGCAAGCATGTTATTTTTGATATTGATGTGGTTGGCGGCTTGCGTATTAAACACAAGTTTCCGGATGAAACCTTAGCTGTTTTTGTAAAACCTCCAAGTGTAGACGAATTAAAACGTAGATTAAAATTACGTTCTACTGAAAGTGAAGATAAAATTAATATGCGTATTGCTAAAGCTTCGGTGGAATTAGCCACGGCTCCACAATTTGATAAAATTATTAAAAATTACGATTTAGATACTGCGAAAGAAGAAGCGTATCAATTGGTGAAGGAGTTTATCAGTAAGTAATTTAGTTACAGTTTACAGTTTACAGTCTTAGAAACTATAAACTAAGACCGTTAAGTTAAAACTAAAATCATGAAAATCGGTTTATATTTCGGAACATTTAATCCTATTCATATTGGTCATTTAATCATTGCCAATCACATGGCGGAACATTCCGATTTGGACCAAGTTTGGATGGTGGTTACCCCTCATAATCCACATAAAAAGAAGAGTACTTTGCTAGATGATTATCATCGTTTGTACATGGTACATTTGGCAACTGAAGACTACACCAATATTCAACCTTCTGACATTGAGTTTAAACTTCCTCAGCCTAATTATACAGTTCATACGTTAGCCCATTTACAAGAAAAATATCCAAAATATGAATTTTCTTTAATTATGGGTGAAGACAACTTAAACTCGTTACACAAGTGGAAAAACTATGAGGTAATTCTACAAAATCATAACATTTATGTGTACCCAAGATTAAACGCGGGTGACATGGACGAACAGTTTGCCAATCATCCTAAGATTCATAGAATTGGAGCTCCTGTGATTGAATTGTCTTCAACTTTTATTCGAAATAGCATTAAAAACAACAAGAATGTAGTGCCAATGTTACCTAGTAAAGTTTGGGAATATGTAGAGCATAATTTGTTTTATAAGAAGTAAAATTATGAGATATTATTCAATTATATTTTTTGTTACTTTTTTTATTAATCTAAACGCTACTAATTTAAAGTTAGTAATTAACAAGACGAATACTAAAGATTTTTTTGAAATTGAATTAAAAGTACATAATGAAGGAACGGAAACTGTAAACATTCTTAATTCAAATGATGGCAGTTTTTGGACATGGACTTACCCTTGTATAAGTTTCATTGCTGAAACACAAATAAATGGAAATTGGAAAAAAATCCGTGAAACAAAAGCAACTAGGTGTGGAAATTATTCTAATTGGTACGAAACAAAAAAAATAATTTCAATTCAACCAAATGAAATTATTTCTGTTGGTGTTTTTACTTTTAGAAAAGGTTTAGAAAGCTGGTTTTCCCTTATTGAAGATAATAAAATTAGATTTAGTGCTATTTATCAAATAGGTGGATTTAATTACAACGACACAAAACTAGATGAATTAAAAATAGAAAAAACGTACCTTAAATCAAATTCTATTATTATTGATTATATTTTTGATAAAAAATCAAGTTTTGTTAATAGCCAATTAAAAGAGTGTTTTAGATTGTATGCGAGAGATAAAAAAATAACCGATGTATTTAACAGTTATGTTGTAATTGATAAACCAAAAAATGAAACAGAAACAATTCATTTAGGTTTGAAAAAGTTACATATCAATCCTTCTAATATAAAAATCATTGGTTTGTTTTTCGCAAATGAAGACAAAACATTTCCAAAAGTAATTGTCTTTAAAATGAAAGGAGATTTATATTTAGCTTTTTCAACACAACTTCACAAAAAAATGAAAGATGATCTATCTGAAAAATACATTTTTAATTTACTAAAAGCCAACGATTTTATTTATCATTAATCAATTTTGTTAATAAAGTTCGGGAATATGTAAAACATAATTTATTTTATAAAAAGCCTTGTTTTTAAACGAAACAAGGCTTTTTTATAGTTTATGCTTTCACTCGCTTACGAATGTCTTCCAAAGCATGATTTATCAATAATTTTCCATCTCGGAACACTTCTTGCATTTCACCTTGTTGCTCTTCTTCCCAAGAAACC
>PKDY01000023.1 GCA_002862755.1 Flavobacteriaceae bacterium
TTGGGCTATTATTAGGTGCTCTATTCTTTGGTGGAAGCACTAAAGAAGAAGATAATAAAACTGAAGCCAAATCAAAAGTAGAAGTTTGGACGTGTTCCATGCATCCACAAATTAGACAACCAGAACCTGGTGATTGTCCTATATGTGGTATGGATTTAATTCCTTTAGAATCAGGTAATGATGATATTGATCCCGAAGCAATTAGTATGTCTGAATCAGCGATGATTATTGCAGGAATCTCTACTTACAGAGTAGGAAATACAGATGGCGTAAAAGAAATTTCATTGAATGGAAAAATTGAAGTGAATGAGAAAACAGTTTATAGTCAATCATCACATATTCCAGGTCGTATTGAAAAGATTCAAGTTTCTTTTGTAGGCGAATATGTTAAAAAAGGACAAGTGGTTGCTTATGTGTATTCTCCGGAATTAGCGAGTGCACAACAAGAACTTATTGAAGCTTATAGTGTAAAAGACCTTCAGCCTCAATTATTCGAATCGGTAAAAATGAAATTAAAAAACTGGAAAGTTTCAGATACTACTATTAACAGTATTATTTCTTCAGGTAAAACACAAGATAAGTTTCCTGTTTATGCGGATGTTTCAGGCTATATCATTAAAAAAAATGTAGAACTAGGAGATTATCTGCAAAAAGGACAAACCCTCTATGATGTTGCAGATTTATCAACCGTTTGGGTACTTTTTGAAATTTACGAATCGGATATGAGTTGGGTTAAAAAAGGAGATAAAATCAATTATACAGTGGCATCTTTCCCAGGAGAAACATTTTCAGGAACAATTGCATTTATTGACCCTTTTATAAACCCAATGACTCGAATTGCAAAAGCAAGAGTTGAAGTAGCTAATTCTGGATTAAAATTCAAACCTGAAATGTTTGCAACGGGTACTTTAAAAACTAAAGTAGTTGGCAATAAAGCGACATTAAGTGTTCCTAAATCAGCTGTAATGTGGACAGGAAAACGCTCTATTGTTTATATTAAAAATGAAACCGATAAGGGAATAACATTCAAACTACGTGAAGTGACATTAGGACCATTATTAGGAAATGACTACATAATTGAACAAGGTTTAGAAATTGGTGAAGAAATTGTAGCAAATGGTACTTTTAATGTAGATGCAGCTGCACAATTAGCAGGAAAACCAAGCATGATGAATTTGGAAGGTGGCAGAGTAAGCACAGGTCATAATCATGGAGGTGCAACAATGCCTATGAGTGAGGATAAAAAAGTAGTATTAAAAGCAGAAAAAACAACGATTAGTGCTGAAGCTAAAAAGAGTTTACAACCATTATATAAAGATTATTTTGAATTTAAAGATGCCTTAACAAAAGATGATTTTAATTCGGCTAAAAAAGCCTTGTTAGCATTTGAAAAATCTTTTAATAAAATAAATATGAGCGTATTTAAAGGAGAATCTCATAAAGTATGGATGAATTATCAAACAGAGCTGAAAAAGCAAACACTTCATGCTACACATATAAAAAATAGTAAAGAATTAAGAATATCATTTGAACCAATATCAAACGTAATGATAGCAATGACAAAAGCTTTTAATCCTTTAAATGAGAGTTCTTATGTTCAGTTTTGCCCTATGGCAAATAACAATAAAGGTGCTAATTGGTTAAGTAAAGAGAATAAAGTAGTTAATCCTTATTTTGGTGCATCCATGTTAAAATGTGGTGAAGTAAAAGAAACAATTAAATAAGTAACAAAATGAAAAAATCAGCACTAATAATAATACTCCTCATCTTTAATAATTTTGCTCAAGCGCAGAATATGAAAGGTATGGATATGGGTAAAAAAGAAACCCAACAAGTTACTTACACTTGTGTAATGCACCCAGAGATTCACGCTACAAAGCCTGGTAATTGCCCAAAATGTGGTATGACTTTAATTAAAGAAAAAGTCAAAACCAATGCAAAAAAGCAGATGAATATGCCAACGCCTGTAAAGGAACAATTAAAGAAACCCGAAATTACCGAAAAAAAAATTGGTAGTATGACAATGTCCAATGCTTCAATAAAGTCAGATTCTATAAAAACGCTAACTACTATTAAAACAGTTTCAAAAACAGTGCGTTACGATCTTTATGTGCGAGACACTATCGTGAATTTTACAGGAAAACCTAAAAGAGCCATTGCCGTAAACGGACAAATTCCTATGCCTACTTTAACGTTTACCGAAGGTGATATTGCTGAAATATATGTACATAATGAATTAGACGAAGAAACTTCACTGCATTGGCACGGATTGTTTTTACCAAATAAAGAAGATGGGGTTCCAAATGTGACACAAATGCCCATTCCACCACATACCATACACAAATATACATTTCCAATTATCCAACATGGAACACATTGGTATCATAGCCATTTTGGATTACAGGAGCAAATCGGAATGTATGGTAATTTTGTAATGAATAAAAGAGATGAAGACCCAACTTTTAGAAACGGTATTGACGATTTACCAACTGTACCAATCGTGTTGAGCGAATGGACCGATATAAAACCCGAAAACGTGCATCGTATGTTGCACAATGCAAACGATTATCCAGCCATTAAAAAAGGAACAACCCAAAGTTATGTAGAAGCCATAGAACAAGGTTATTTGGGAGTTAAGCTAAAAAATGAATGGAAAAGGATGAACGCAATGGATGTAAGCGATGTCTTTTACGATAAAATTCTTATGAATGGTAAGCAAAGTACGGATGTTAAAAGTATTGATGGAAAACCTTTAAAAGGAGGTGATAAAGTACGTTTGCGAATATCTAACGGTGGAGCTTCTTCCTATTTTTGGCTTACATATGCCGGTGGGAAAATAACAGTAGTAGCCAACGATGGTAACGATGTAGAACCCGTAGAGGTTGATCGATTAATAATTGGTGTTTCTGAAACTTACGATGTTGTCGTTACTATTCCAGCCAATAAAACTGCTTTTGAGTTTTTAGCCACGACCGAAGATAGATTGTATTCAGCTTCTTATTTTATTGGAGACGGAATCAAACAACTTATCAAACCACTTCCTAAACTTAAATATTTTGAAGGAATGAAAATGATGAATGGGATGATGAAAATGAATGGCGATTTAGACGATATGGGTATGAATATGTCTTATAATCAAATGGATATGAATGTGGTTATGTACCCAGAAATTACAGGCGAACAAAAAAAGAAAGGTGATGAAAAAATGAAAGATATGAAGATGACCGAAGCGGATTATAACAGTAATGCGCTTTCGGATATTACAACCCTAAATTATGCAATGTTAAAATCGCCCACAAAAACTTCACTTCCTAAAGATGCACCAATAAGAGAATTAAAATTTGAATTGACAGGAAATATGAATCGCTATGTTTGGAGTTTAGACAACAAAGTAGTTTCTGAATCAGATAAAATATTAATTAAAAAAGGAGAAAATGTTCGTATCACAATTCATAATAATTCTATGATGCGTCATCCTATGCACTTACACGGTCATGATTTTAGACTTTTAAATGGTCAAGAAGATTATGCTCCTCTAAAAAACGTTGTGGATATCATGCCAATGGAAACTGATGTATTGGAATTTAATGCAAATGTTGAAGGAGATTGGTTCTTTCATTGTCATATCCTATATCACATGATGAGCGGAATGGGTAGAGTTTTTACCTACGAAAATCAAGCTCCAAATCCAGAAATTCCTAATCCCAAACTTGCAAAACGAAAATTATTTGCAGATGATAGAAAGTTTCATTTTATGGCTGAAAATGATTTTGCGACTAACGGTAATGATGGAGAGGCAATGTATCAAAGCACACGTTGGAGTATTGGAACAGAATGGCGTTTGGGATATAACGACATGCACGGTTACGAAACCGAAACGCACATTGGACGATATATTGGAAAAATGCAATGGCTTATGCCTTTCATTGGATTTGATTGGAGATATAGAAAATTAGGTATAGACCAACATGAACAAAATCTTTTCAAACAAACAAGCACCAAAGATAATAGAGCACTATTTAGTGCTGGTATCAATTATACCCTGCCAATGCTTATAGTGGCTCAAGCCGAGGTGTTTACCGATGGTAATGTTCGTCTACAATTTGAACGAAAAGACATTCCAGTATCAAAACGAGTACGAATGAGTTTAATGTGGAATACCGATAAAGAATATATGGGAGCTGTAAAATATATAGTCAAAAGGAATTTTGGAATTACAACGCACTACGATAGCGATATGGGATTAGGTCTTGGAGCAACCTTTAACTATTGATAATTAAAAAAAATGAAAAAATACATCTTAATAATTTCTTTAATAGTAAGTGCTGTGAGTGTAAATGCACAACTTAAAGTTGGAGACACGTTACCTGACATTAATTTAATGAATGAGAAAAATATAGAAATAAATATTGCTTCTTTTAAAGGGAAAACTATTCTGATTGATTTTTGGGCTTCTTCATGTGGTGCTTGTAGGATATCTAACAGGAAATTAGCTAATTTTTACAAACTTAATCAAGACAAAAATTTTGTAATAATCGGTATTTCTTTAGATAGTGATAAACAAAAATGGTTAGCTGCAATAGAAAAAGATAAAATGACATACATACAATTAAACCAACCTAAAGATTTTCAAGAAAAATTAGGGAAACTATTGAAAATTAGAGAAATACCTACAACTCTATTATTTAATAGCAATGGTGAATTTATTGCAAAAAATCCTAGAGGGAAACATATCATTAATGAAATTGAAAAAGGGATGCTTCAAGAGACATACTCTAATTAAGATATATATAATAATATTCTAGATGGAAAAAATACTAAATGTTCTAAAATGGGTTTTTAAGAAAATATTCATTAAAAAATGTTGCCAATAATATTATAATCGTTAACAATTTAGTAAACAAGCAGGTAAGCCGAAAACTGATAAGAGTAGGCAATAAATAAATTTTAAAATCATGAAAAAAGTAATCGGAATTTTAGCAGTAGCTTTATTAAGCGTAACAGTTTCTTGTAAAGACAACAAAGAGCAAGAAGAAGGAACAATGCATAGCGAAGAAATGCAAACAGAAGCACATGATCATTCAGAAATGAATCATGAAGATGGACATGACCATGGTAATAGCGAAAGTACAGAAAGAGAAATCACTCAAAACAGTACAAAAAACAATGCTACATCAGCTATGCTTGACGCTTACTTTGAAATCAAAAATGGTTTGGTAGCAGACAGTAAAGAAAAAACGGCAAATGGAGGAAATTCTCTTTTAACAGCTATTTCTAAATTTGACATGTCAAAATTATCAGGTGAGACACATAAAGAGTATATGGAAATTGCAGAAAGTGCAAAAGAACATGCTGAGCACATTATAAAAAGTCCTATCGATCATCAAAGAGAACACTTTGAAGCTTTAAGTACAGATATTACCGATTTAGTAGCACTTCTTGGAACGGATAAAGTAGTTTATCAAGATTTTTGCCCTATGGCGAATAACAATAAAGGAGCATCTTGGTTAAGTGAAGTGAAAGAAATTAAAAACCCATATTTTGGTTCAAAAATGTTAAAATGTGGAAGTATAAAAAAACAAATTAACTAAATGAAAATTTCTAAAATCATCTTACTGATTTTAACGATTGTGTTTGTGGGAATTCAATTTATTCCCACAAAGCGCAATCAAAGTGAAAGTGTACCCAATACTGATTTTATGATAGCTAATAATGTGCCTAATAATATTAAAGCTACATTACAAACTTCTTGTTATGACTGTCACAGTAATAACACGTCCTATCCGTGGTACAATACAGTACAGCCTGTAGCTTGGTTTTTAGAAAATCATATCGAAGAAGGTAAAGCAGAATTAAATTTTAGTGAATGGGATAACTACTCAAACAGAAGAAAAAAAAGCAAATTAAAATCTATTGTTAGTCAAATTAAAGATAACAAGATGCCTTTAAGTTCTTACACAATGATTCACAAAGATGCCCTTTTAGATGATTCACAAAAGAAAGAAATAATAGATTGGATAACTTCATTACAATAAGGAAAAGAGTGAGAAAAAATTTATTCCAGCATTAGGATATGATTTCCTGACTGTTTATTATGATTTAGCCATAAAATTAACAATGCCTGAAAAAAAATTTAGGCGATTATTAGTAAAACATATAGATCCACAAGACGAAGAATGTATTTTAGAATTTGGTTTTGGTACAGGACAAAATTTAATTTTAGTTAAAAATAAAAATCCAAAAATTGAATTAAAAGGATTAGACATTGACCCAAAAGTTAAAGAAATTACAGCATATAAATTGGCAAAAAATAATATTGAAGTTCCTCTAAATTTATATGATGGCACTACTTTTCCTTATCAAGATAACTAATTCGATAAAGTATATAGTTGTCTGGTTTTTCATCAATTAGATGCACAAACAAAAAGTTATTGTCTGAAAGAAATTAATCGTGTTTTAAGACCAAATGGACAATTAATTATTGCCGATTGGGGAAAAGCATCTAATATTATGATGCGTTTTACTTTCGGATTAGTTCAAATATTGGATGGTTTTAAAACTACAAATGATAATGTTAAAGGCAAAATACCTCAATTTATTAGTAATGCAGGATTTCTAGATGTAAGTGTTTCTAAATCTATAAACACATTAATTGGTACTTTTTCTTACTTTAACGCAGTAAAAAAACTTGAATAAATAATTTATTAAACAATAATTAAAAAAAAATGAAATTTTTAAAAATAAGTATAACAACAATGTTATTATTAGCTATTTCTTTTACTTATGCTCAAGATGGGCATAATCATAACCATGGTAAAATGAATCATAGTAAAATGAAGAAAAATAATGATGTTAAAGCAGAAGCAATCCTAGGCGATTACATTAATTTAAAAGACGCATTGGTAGCGGATGATACAAAAAAAGCAGCTGCGGTAGCTTCTAAATTAGTAGCCTCTTTTAAAGCCTTTGATAGAACTACCTATACAGGTATGGAACAAATGGAACTTATAGAAATTATTGAAGATGCAATAGAACATGCAGAACATATTGCTAAAAGTGAACTCGATCATCAAAGAGAACATTTCAAGACGTTGAGTAAAGATATTACTGACATGATTGCTATTACTGGAACTGAAAACACACTCTACCAACAGTTTTGCCCAATGTATGATAAAGGTAGTTCGTGGTTAAGCACAAATAAGGAAGTAAAAAACCCATATTATGGTAGTAAAATGCCAAATTGTGGAAAAGTGCAAAAGGAAATTAAGAATTAGAGTACTTCTTTTAGAGTAAAGGAATGAGATATCTAATTCCTAAAAGGACAATAAGGTTTTCATTATTGATTCACATTTTTATAAAAGATCCCTTTTATGGTGTTAGAAAAGTCCTAGTTTGGGAAGGGTTAAATGGATAATTAGTCTGATCTCCTTCCCTTGTTAGGCACAATAAATTAAAAAAAAGGCTTTTAATATTAATAGCTTGTATAAGTGAAGAATGATAAATCTATTAATAACATTTCCTTGTCAAACGGCAGATGAAATATAAATTTTAAAAGCAAAATAAATAATTATCAAATAGTAACATCATCAATGAACAACCTTAACCAAATAATCAATCAATATAAAAACGATACCGAAAGTGTATACAATACTTGGTTTATAGATAATGACCAACGATTAAAAGCTTTTAGAACAATACGTCGTGGTGTTATTCAAGTTGTGGAAGATATTAAAAACAAAACATTTCCTAACGATTTTAAAGGCAGTAGTTTAGAATTTGTATTGAGTTGCATTGCAGAGCAAAAACAAATATTTGTAGGTGTAGCTCATCCCTTCTATTGGAAACCAAAATTGCGTATCCCAGATATTTATGAAAACCAAAATAATAAAATCGCTTTTGGCCAATTTTTAGAAAACTGTATTAATGCAAAATCAGAAGAACAAGTTGTAAAAGAAATAGTAAAGCTAGATGAACTCAAAATAAAAGGGCTTGGCCCAGCTGTTGCTAGTATTTTATACTTTTTACATCCAACATGGTTTCCTCCTTTTAATACAGCAATTCTCAATGGATTTAACTTTTTATTCAAAGACAAAAAAAAATTAGGTAGTTGGTCTGAATACCTAAAAATAAGGGAAACATTAGCAGAAACAAATAATAAACATAAAGCTGATTTGTCTAATGATTTAGGAGCAATTGCAGGATTATGTTTTGAAATTGGCACTCAAAAAATGCTAATTGGTAACGATGAATATTTAAGTGAAGCAGAACGTACAAAATTTGAAAAGAATATTTTAAAACGTCAAAAAGAAATTCAGGAAGAAAAATTAGCGGAAAATCTTCACGACGAAATGCAATACCATCTACTAAAAATAGGAGTTTCATTAGGTTATGATGTAACTCCAGCAAGTAACGATAAAAGTAAATCATTTGGCGGACAAAGTTTCTCATTTATTTCGCTTTCCAAATTTCCAGAACTTCCTTGCGATAAAGAAATACAAAATACCATTAAACTAATTGATGTTCTTTGGTTTAAAAAAGGAACAAATACTATTATTGGAGCATTTGAAGTAGAAAAAAGTACGAGTATTTATTCAGGAATTTTAAGATTGTCTGATTTATATTTCAGTATCTCAAATGGTAAAGAAGTATTTTATATAATTATCCCAAACAGTCGCGAAAAAGATGTCATACAGCAATTAAATCGTCCTGTAATAAAAAATTCAAAAATGCTAATCAAATATATTTTGTTTTCAGAATTAAGAGAAAATTGCGATGCTATTTGCAAGTTTGGCACTGATCTTTCCATAATGGAAAAAATAGCAAAATCAATCTAAAAATAAAAAATCATGAAATTATATATTAAAAACATGGTCTGTAGTCGCTGTTTAAAAGTGATCAAACAGGAGCTCGAAAGTCTTGGCGTTAAAGTTGAGTCTTTAGAACTTGGTATTTTAATAATTAATGATAAAAACAGTATTCAAGAAGAAATTCTGCATAACGTTGAAAAAGTACTGCATTCCAATAAATTTGAAATAATTCATAGTTCAGAAGAAATACTTGTTGAAAAAATCAAACATTTTTTGATTAATAAAATAGAAAAATTACCATTAACTTTTAAAGTTAACTTATCACTAGTTTTAAGTTCCGAACTAAACCATGAATATAAATCATTAAGCAAACTATTTTCTTCTTTAGAAAAAATTACAATTGAAAAATATTTTATTCGATTAAAAATTGAAAAAGTCAAAGAGTTAATTCAATTGAAACAATACACTTTTTCCGAAATAGGATATTTATTAGATTATAACAATGTAAACCACTTATCAAGACAATTTAAAGAAATTGTTGGTGAGAGTATGACAGAATATAAAAATTCAGAAGAATCAAAAAGAAGCCACTATGACGAAATTATATAGATAGTAACGAAAATTGTGAAGATGGTTTAAAGACTAATAAAATACCTTTAGACTAATAAAAAATCATCTCATGAAAACAAATAAAACCTTAATTAGTATCAGTATTACAAGTTTGTTTTTTGTAACTCTTGTAAGTTTTGTGAAATCACCAAAAAATGATTTAGTATATACACAACAAAAAAAATGGATTGCACCAGCAAGTGCAGATAAAATCATAAATCCATTAAAAGCAGACCTTAAAGCTGCTGCATCAGGTAAAAAACTATATGTAGCCATGTGCTTTGTATGCCATGGTCCTAAAGGAAAAGGAGATGGTATAGGCGGTGCAGGTTTAAAGCCTAAACCAACAGATTTATCTAGTGTAGGGGTTCAATCACAATCAGATGGTGCAATATTCTGGAAAATTGCTGAAGGTCGTGCTCCTATGGCAGGATATAAAAACTCAATACCAGAAAAAAAACGTTGGGAAATTATTAATTATTTAAGAACTCTCAAACAATGAAAAAGCTAATCAAATTATTGCTAATTATAGGGTTTAGTAATATAACTTATGGACAAACATACAATAACTTTGAATCTGACAGTATTGCAGCATCACAACCATACAAACCTAGCAAAACACAATTTATGGTCAGGGGTTATGCTCATACAGGGCTAAATTTTATGAATGCTGAAGGTCTTAAAGAATCTTCATATGTTGGTTCTGCTTTTGCTCCCATATTTTTATTCAAACAATCTGAAAAGTTAATGTTTGAATCTGAGTTAGAATTTGAACTTGTAAATAATAAGCTTGAAATTGGTTTAGAATATGCAGATATTATGTATGTTTTAAATAAAAATATGACGGTACGTGCGGGTAAATTTTTACTCCCATTTGGAACATTTATGGAACGATTACATCCTGCTTGGATTAACAGATTGCCAACAAAACCTCTAGGATTTGGTCATGATGGTATTGCACCAGCTTCAGGTATAGGTATAGAGCTTCGAGGTGCATTTAACCTTGGAGGTCCTATATTTAATTATGCGGTGTATTCAACAAATGGTCCAAGGTTAAAGGACGGAACTGTAGAACCAGAAGAAGCGGGTATGCTGATGTTTCAAAATTATGAAGACAATAACAACAGTAAAGCTTTTGGAGGACGAATTGGCTTATTACCATTTGCTGATTCTTCTACAGAAGTTGGATTCTCAACATATTCAACAAGTGGAACAGGTGCAACGGGTACACAATATGAAAATGTTGGAGCATTTTTATATGCAATCGATTTTTCATTTGTAAAACAAATATCAGGCATTAAAGGATTCATTGATATTAAAGGGCAATACAATAATTCTAAAGTTGATAAAGCAACCTACATAGAATTAGATGAATTTGGTAATCCTGAAGAATATTCTTTTGACAATAAAAGTAACTCTTTTTATACGCAGTTGAGTTATAGACCAACTATGGCTAGCAGTGATTTTCTTAAAAAGTTGGAATTTGTTGGAAGATATTCAAATCTTAATACACCATTAGGAGCAGAATGGGAAGAAAAATCAGTTCAATATGCTTTCGGATTAAATTACTGGCTAACATGGAGATCACTAATAAAAGTGGCATACCAGACCACCGATAGTTCTGGCGGTCATGCTGGTGGTGGCAATGTAAATGGGCTGTATGTCCACTGGGCTATTGGATTATAAATAGATAAATACAGAAATCATGAAAATAATATATAAAACAGTTTTAATTGTCTGGGTGTTAATAATAACTTTAGGAATAGTGATAAGTTGTTCTTCTACAAAAGATAAATATACAAGTATTACTGAGAATGAAGAGGAATTCAAAATTGAAAAATCCGGTGCTCAACTTTGGGGCGAAGTCTGTAATAGATGTCATTTAGCACCCTCACCTGCAGACTATAATGATACAGATTGGGAAACTATAAGTCTCCACATGCGAGTAAGGGCAAATTTAACAGAAAATGAGATTTCTAAAATTGAAACTTTCTTAAAATCCGCAAATTAATGGAAACTAGAATTATTCTAATTAATTCAAAATTTAATACTTAAACAAACTTTTAAAAACAATATAATAACTTTTAAATCAAAATAAACTTATGAAAACTCTAGTAATTATTTTATTAACAATTGGACTCTTTAGTGTAAGTAGTTGTAATCAAAAAACTGATGTGAATCAAATACTTGAAAATTCTACAACAAGGAGCGAAATTCTAAAAAGCATTGTGGAAAACCACAATTTTATGACTGAATTTATAAAGAATATCCAAAGAAACAATCATGCAATGCAATTGATGAAGGAAAATAATAAAATAATGGGCTATATGATGCAAGGAGAAGGAATGCAAATGATGATGAAAGATAGTACTATGATGCAATCTATGATGGGCGAAATGATGAAGGATAGCAAAATGATGAGAAATATGATGGAAATGATGAACAAAAAGGGAATAATGAGTGAAGATTGTTTAAAGTCTTGTTCAAAAATGATGGATAATAATGGAATGAATAGGGGCGATATGGATAAAAAAGAGAGTATTGATAAACCAACACAACATAATCATTAGAAAGTATCACTAACAATAAATAGAATAATAATGAAAAACAATCACTGGTTTTGGATGGTTATAGGTTGTGTTCTACCTTTACTATTCATCTTTTTAGCACCTTTATTTGGTATTGGAGGTGGTTCATCTCTTTTCTTATTCATCATTTTTATGTTTGCCATTCATCTCTTTATGCCTCATGGTTCCCACGAACATGGCGGTCATAATCACGGGGAACAAAAACAAGATAATATTCAAAGTAATAAGAAGGAGCACAAAGGGCATCATAACCATTAATATCTAAGAAATGAAAAAGAAGTATCAAATAGACGGAATTAGCTGTGGTGGATGCATAGCAAGTGTTAAGAAAACAATTTGGAAGAACATCCTAATATTGAGGAAGCCCAAATTTTCTTAGAACCTAAAGGAGCTGCAATCATAACAATGAGCGAAAGCCTTACGGTTAATGAATTACAAGAGCAACTCAATACGCTAAAAGGATATACAATTACTGAATTTAAACAAACAACTTAAAAATAATTATTATGCATTTAAACGAAGCACATTATGGCGGTATGCACCTTATTTGGTGGATTATATGGATGGTATTTCTTATATGGATTTTTGCAACACCATGGAGTATTCCTGGACAGAGAGCAAAAAAAGAGTCACCACTTGATATATTAAAAAAACGTTTTGCAAAAGGTGAAATATCAAAGGAAGAATATGAAGAATCTAAAAAGTTATTAAAATCAGAAAACTAATTTAAAACCAAAATATTATGTTTCAAATAAACGCAAAGAAACTCGGTTTTGCCTTCGGTTTAACAGGTGCTTTAATTTATCTAGGTTGTATGATAGTAATGATTACAGCAGGAAAAGAAGGCAGCATTATATTTTTCAACAGTTTATTACATGGTTTAGATACTGCAACTATTATAAGAATGGATGTTTCACTTACAGAAGCGTTACTTGGAATTGTGCAAACATTTATTTTATGGTGGTTAATAGGTGCTTGTATAGGAGTATTTTATAATGTTCAAATGAAAAACAAATAGAAAGATTATGGACAGAAGAAATTTTTTAGCAACTGGTGCTGTCTCAACTGCAGGTATGTTGTTTTTCCCTGGCAATTTATTAGCTTCTGAGGCAAAAATAATTAATAAACAAAAACTAGTTCAACCTTTATCTTACAAGATGGATGGAGAATGGAAAGAATTTGAACTGTATATTGATATACATATACACGAACCTGCACCAGGGTTTAAATACCATACATTAGCTTTTAATGATATGATTCCTGGTCCAGAAATTAGAGTAAATGCAGGTGATAAAGTAAGAGTGAAATTTGTTAATAAAACAGATTTAAATCATACCATACATTGGCATGGAGTTTATGTTCCTTGGCGAATGGATGGAGTACCCTTTGTAACACAACTCCCAGTAATGCCAAAAAATGAATTCATTTACGAATTTGTTGCAGAACCTGAAGGAACACATTTCTACCATTGCCATTGGGGAACTTTAATGCATATGCAAGCTGGTATGTTCGGAAGTTTAATTATTGAAAAACCAAATGATTCTATAAAGCAACGATTCCCTTATGAACGTGAATATACATTAGTCTATTCTTCACATGACACAAACTATATTAGAAGTGAAATGAACGGGATGCTAGAACGTATGAAACAACGTAGTTATTTAATGAAAGAAGGAAGATTTGATCCCAAACAGTTTTCAGTTTTTGACTCTAAAGAGCAGTTATTAGAAAGTATCGATAACGGATATCAACCACCATATGTTACAAACAGAAGATCAAATTCTGAGTTACCTAAAGCAAATTGGTTTACTGTAAACGGCAAGTCTTACCCGTCTACACCTTATGTATTTATTAAGTCTGGAGAAAATATCCGTATTAGGCTTATAAATGCAGGTGCAGAAACACATCATCTACATTTACACGGTCACGATTTTTGGATGGTGGCTGATGATGGAGTGCCTATTGACAATCCTTGGAAGCGAAATACTGTACCTCTTACACCTGGAAAAACTTTTGATATTATTGTAGAAGGTAAAAATAGAGGTATTTGGACATTTCATGATCATGATACACGTAAAGTAACTAACAACGGATTATATCCTGGTGGAAACTTACTGGCTTTGGTATATGAAGATTTACCAGCTGATGAATTAATTATTTCAAAACATTCTGGAAACCCTATGTACAATTCAAATGCTGGCATGGGAGATATGAAAGGAATGGATGCTACGGGGAATATGAATAAAATGATGTTTGGTGAAGATAAACTACCAAAAATTGCTCTTGACGAATAATTAATTAAATAGATTAAAATGAAAAAAATCATATATATCGTAATCTTATTTTCTGGGCTAGCAAATGCTCAAATTACACCAGAATTTGAAATTGGAACTAAAGGTGTTTTTTCGGGAAATTTAAACATCAATTCAGATGAATCAAGTGCTGTATCAGATTTTTCGGACACCCAATTATTAATGGGCTTACGTCAAAAACTTTATAATAATTGGAGAGCACAATTTGTTTTAGGGCTTCAATTTCCTGATGCAAACTCTAAACTCGGAGAAGTGTTTTACAATAATATTTTTATTCGTTTAGAAGATCAAAAAAACATAGTAAAACTTGGTAGAACTCTCGCTAAAACAAACTTAAATCAATTTCCTACACTTCGAGATGATGATGCACAACAATTTACCTATGCTTTAAATCCATTTTCGGATGGCGTAAATACAGAATGGGATCAGTATGCTAATGTATTAGAATATGCACATATATTTAAACAACGTTTTTTTATTTCTATGCATGGTGAAAATTTTTATAATAGTTTGAAACCAGATGATTTTAGATTAAATTCAATAGGATTATCACTTATGTATAAAGTTCCATCAAGTCAAAGGTGGAATAGAGATGTAATTCAAGAAATAGGTTTAAGTTATAACAACTACTTTACTGACAGAATTGGTTACTCAAGCGATTTTGATGCTTCTGTTAAAAATCTTCTGTTTAGTACAACATTGAACTTAAAACCAGATCCAATAAATTTTATCGACTTTAGATTTCAAGCCATTCAAAATTTTGGATGGAATGAATTAAGTACAATAAACGAGTATTTTGATTATACAAGAACAGAATCATCAACCTTCTTTGGTACGTTTCGTTATTTAAAACAAAAGTTAGAAAGACCTAATTATCAAATATCTATTGGTGGTGGATACAAATCTTTACCCAATTTAGAAGTAGATTCGAATCAATTAATATTTATAGCAAATAGTTTTTATCGTATTGGAGAAAATTTTGATATTGGGTTACAATATCGTTATACTGAAAATAGGGGTTTTACTGAAAGTTTATTTGGTAAGAATGAGCATCGAATTCAATTGGCATTAGTATATTCATTTAATAAAATATTCAATAAGCAGTTTGGTGATAGAGAAGACTTGCTGAATTTAGAACATAATTATTTAAGATAAATACAATCAACTGATAACAAAAAAATAAAATAAAATAAAATTGAAAAACACAACAAGCAAAAACAACAAGCTTTCTCTAATAGGTTCAATATCTCTTGGTACAGGAGCGATGATTGGAGCAGGCATATTTGTCCTTATGGGACAGATTGCAGAATTGGTAGGGGATCTATTTCCAATTGCTTTTATTGCTGGTGCTGTTGTTGTAGGTTTTAGTTCTTATTCCTATGTTAAGTTCTCAAACGCTTTTCCTTCCTCTGGTGGTGTTGTCAAGTTTTTAAATAAATCGTATGGTCCTGGAACTACAACTGGTGTCTTTTCATTATTGATGTACGTCTCGATGGTCGTTTCACAAAGTCTGGTAGTAGGTACTTTTGGGTCCTACACACTTCGGTTATTTCCAGAACGTTTTGCAGGTTACGCTTCTATTCTCGGTGTGTTTCTTTTGGTTATAGTATTTATCGTCAATGTTTTAGGAAACAAAGTGATTGGAACAACAGCTACTTTTACAGCAATTATAAAGGTACTCGGTATCGCATTACTTGCAATTGCAGGTTTAATAGTTTCAGGTTTTCCAGATATTACTGGAAATTACATCCCAAAAAACTCCGAAGAATTGCCAATGGGAATTGGTTTTGTTGCTTCATTAGCATTAGCAATTCTTGCTTACAAAGGGTTCACTACTATTACAAATCAAGGTGGAGATGTAGTAAACCCAAACAAAAACCTAGGACGATCTATAATAGCATCTATTCTTATCTGTACTATTATTTATGTTGCTTTAGCACTTGCTGTTGCAGGTGGATTAAGCATACCTGAAATAATTAAAGCAAAAGATTATGCTTTAGCAGCAGCAGCAGAGCCTGTTTTTGGGAAATGGGGTACTTGGATTACCGTTGCTATTGCAATTATTGCAACCTTTTCAGGTGTCATTGCAAGTGTGTTTTCTTCCTCTCGCTTATTGGGAATGTTGAGCAATATGAAACAAGTTCCTTCCTTAAAAAGACTTGGAAATTTTAAAAATCCTGCACTCATATTTACAGTTTCTCTTGCAATTTTACTAACAATTTTGTTTGATTTAACGAGAATTGCATCCATTGGTGTTATTTTTTATCTAATTATGGACATTGCAATACATTGGGGACTTTTCCGTCACCTTAAAAAGGAAGTAGATTTCTTTCCTATCATACCAATTATTGCAATTATTATGGACGTAGTGGTTCTTTCAGCATTTCTTTACGTAAAATACATTAACGATCCTTTAGTACTTATAGTAGCAACAATTGGAATTATTCTAATGATAGTTTCAGAACGTTTTTTTATGATTTCACATACAGATGATAATGGCGACATGCAAATGGGAATGGAAACTAATAATAATAAAACATAATTAATTTAAAAATAAAATTACATGAAAAATATAGCAGTTATAGGATACGGAGTAATCGGAAAAAGAGTGGCTGATGCCATAAATAAACAAGACGACATGAAGCTTTCAGGAGTTTGTGATATCATTAGCGATTGGCGTATTCAAAATGCAGTAAGAAAAGAATATGATATATATGCAGCAACTACAGAAGCCGCAGAGAACATGAAAGCAGAAGGAATTACTGTAAAAGGAGATATGCAATTGCTTTTAGAAAAGTCAGATCTCGTTGTAGATTGTACACCAAAAAAAATCGCAGCTCAAAATGTAATAATATACAAAGCACAAAATATAAAATTCATTTTACAAGGTGGTGAAAAGCATGAAACTACTGGTCATTCCTTTAGTGCCGAAAATAATTATCAATCAGCATTAAATTTAGAGGCAACAAGAGTTGTTTCCTGCAATACTACTTCCATTTTAAGAACATTAACAACCTTAAAAAAAGCAGGTTTATTAGAGTATGCAAGAGGTACATTATTAAGAAGAGCTACAGACCCATGGGAAAGTCATTTAGGAGGTATAATGAACACAATGGTACCCGAAAGAGATATACCAAGCCATCAAGGTCCAGATGCAAAAAGTGTAGACCCAGATTTAGATGTGATTACCGTTGCGGTTAAAGTTCCCGAAACGTTAAGCCACATGCACTATTGGAATGTAAAATTAAAAAAACATACCACTAAAACAGAAGTGCTAAAAGCTTTTAAGACATCCAGTCGTATTAAACTAATCCAATATGACCAAGGTTTAGTTTCAAACAACACAATTAAGGAAATGTTCTTGGATATGGGCAGACCGTGGGGCGATATGTACGAAGTAGCGCTTTGGGAAGATATGCTAAAAGTAGTGGGCGATGAACTTTTCTATGCCTATGTAGTAGATAACCAGGCTATTGTGATTCCTGAAACTATTGATGCCATTCGTGCACTCACAGGAATTGAAACGGATGCTCAAAAATCCATTATTAAAACCAATTTAAGCTTAGGAATAATTTAAACGCTATTGAGATGAATACAAATGAAAATATAAGAGAAATTCTAGGTGAAAAAGCATCTTTTTATTTAGACCATGTTTGTGAAAAGATAACTAAGGATGAAATACATATACCTTCTAAAACAAGTATAGACAAAATATTTATCCAAAGTAATAGAAATCCTCAAGTACTTCGTAGTCTTTCTCAATTATATAATCATGGAAATTTAGGCAAAACAGGTTATTTAAGTATTCTCCCAGTAGATCAAGGTATTGAGCATAGTGCTGCTTTTTCATTTTATAAAAACCCAGATTATTTTGATCCTGAAAATATTATAAAATTAGCTATTGAAGCGGGTTGCAACGGTGTGGCTTCAACTTTTGGCGTACTAGGTCTTAATGCTAGAAAATACGCTCATAAAATTCCTTTTATAGTAAAAATAAACCATAATGAATTACTGACTTATCCTAATAAATATGACCAAACACTATTTGGAAAGGTCAAATCAGCATGGGATATGGGTGCGGTTGCGGTTGGTGCAACTATCTATTTTGGTTCAGAAGAAAGCAACAGACAACTCAAAGCAATAGCTGAAGCTTTCGAAGAAGCACATAATTTAGGAATGGCAACCATATTATGGTGCTATCTGCGTAATGATGGATTCAAAAAAGACAAAATTGATTATCACGCTGCTGCTGATTTAACTGGACAAGCAAACCATTTGGGAGTAACCATTCAGGCTGATATTATCAAGCAAAAGTTACCAACAAATAATTTTGGATTTAAAAATATCGGTTTTGGTAAATATGATGATCAAATGTACAAAACACTCACTACAGATCATCCTATAGACCTTTGCAGATTACAAGTTGCCAATTGCTATATGGGCAAAATAGGATTAATTAATTCTGGTGGCGGTTCTAATGGTGATTCTGATTTGATTGAAGCCATTACAACTGCAGTAATAAATAAGCGTGCCGGTGGTTCAGGTCTAATATTAGGTAGAAAAGCGTTTCAAAAGCCATTCAATGAAGGAGTAAAAGTATTGCAATCTGTCCAAAGTGTATATTTAAATGATAAAATTACAGTAGCATAGCTAATAATGTATAGATAGATTTAAAAAAAATGTATTACATAAAAATAAGTGAAATTTTAAAATTTGTAAAAATGACTTTATTAATTGTTTTTTTAACTCTTACTGTATCAATTGTCATTATTGGTAGTAATGAATATTTTAAAGTAATTAATGCTCCTAAATACAATCCTGAAATTATGCAATTAAATTACGAAATTATGGGTTCAGGTGAAAAGACATTTGTATTTATTCATGGATTAACAGGATCTAAAAATTATTGGAAAAAAGAATTAGAAACCATTAGTAAAACACATCAAGTACTGTTAGTGGATCTATTAGGATTTGGAGACTCACCGAAACCTAATTGTAATTATAGTCTTAACATTCAGTTAGAAGCATTGGAAAGAATAATTAACAAAGAAAGTTTTAATAATGGTAAAGTTATTATAGTTGGTCACTCTATGGGAGCTATTATTTCAATGGCTTTATTAGAAAAGAATCCTTATTGGTTTAAAACAGGAGTTTTTATAAGCACTCCTGTTTATAAAAATGCAGATGAGTTTAAAAAGATTATGTCTAAAAATTCTTTTGTTGACAGAATTTCTACAGGTAAATTCTCAAAATACTTGTGTATGATTCACCCAGTTTTTATGTCAAGCGTATTTAAACCAGATAACTTAACAAATGAAGTTTATGAAGATGCAAAAAAACATAATTGGCAGAGTTATTATTATTCACTAACAGAAGTCGTTTTAAAAACAGATTTAAATTCATTAGCAAATACAATTAAAGAAAAAGAAGTTCTTTTTATTCATGGTAAACAAGATAAAATAGCACCTTTAAAAAATGCTTTACAATTATCAAAAGTATTTACAAAGGCAAAATTTATATCTTCTAAAGAAGGTGATCATCAATTCTTTCTAAAAGAAACAAATTTTGTCTGGCAGACCATAAAAAATCATAGCTTTTCAGAAAAAAACCAAAAATTAACATTTAATGAAAACTAATTTAATTAAACATATAGCCGTATTTACATCTGGAGGAGATAGTCCAGGAATGAACGCTGCTTTGTATGCAATAGCAAAAGCAGCAGAAAAAAATAGTATAAAATTGACAGGTATTAAAAAAGGATATGAAGGGTTAATTGATGGCGATTTTATTAATTTGGAAGCACACCAACTACAGAAATTAACTCAAAAAGGGGGTACTATTCTAAAAACGGCTAGAAGCAAGCGCTTCATGGAATTGGAAGGCAGAAAAAAAGCCCTAAAAACGCTAAAGGAAAACAACATTGATGCCTTGATTGCCATAGGTGGAGATGGTACTTTTAGAGGATTGCTGGCTTTTTCTGAAATATGTGATATCCCATTTATTGGTATTCCAGGAACAATCGACAATGACATTTGTGGTACAGACTTTACCCTAGGTTTCGATTCTGCTGTAAATACAGCTATCGAGAATATTGATAAAATACGGGATACAGCTGAATCACATAACCGTGTATTTATTGTAGAAGTAATGGGCAGGGACTCTGGTTACATTGCTATCTATTCAGGATTGGTTGTTGGTGCTGATGCTATTTTGATTCCGGAAAGTGCTCAAGATTATATTCAATTATTGAATAAAATTAAAAACTATGAAAGTGAAGAAGCTTTTATTGTGGTTGTATCTGAAGGAGACGAATTGGGAGCTGAACTGGTTGCAACAAAAATCAAGGAAATGAATTCAGATGTTGAATTGCGTATAACCCGAATAGGACACGTACAACGAGGTGGCAATCCTACTGCTTTAGACAGAATGTTGGGTATTAGATTTGGAGTAGCGGCAGTTGAAGCTCTCATACAGTCTAAAAAGAATGTTATGGTTGGTATTGTAAAGAACCAATTACATTTCACTCCTTTTGAAGAGGTAATAAAACAACACCAAATTAACAATGAATTAAAACAACTTTTAGTATTATTTGAAAAGTAAAAAATGACAGAAACCTTACAAAATATTAATCCTTTTATACTTGGACTACTTATTAGTTTAGGCATTGGTCTTATTCTGGGATTGGAACGTGAATATGATAAACTGAAAGAAGAGCAGGGTTTTGCTGGTATAAGAACTTTCCCTATTGTCGCAATTATTGGTTTTATTTTAGGGAACATGTCTATAACTTATAATACTCCTTGGTTTGTCATTATTGTCTCAGCAACATTTTTATTATTTCTGGCTTTTAGTCATCTTTCTATTGTTCAAAAACATTTAATGACGGGGATTACTACTAATATGGCATTATTTGTGACATTAATTTTAGGTGTTATGGTTGCTAATCATTTGCATAAGGAAGCCGTGGCTACTGGAGTAGTTGTGGCTACTTTATTATCACTAAAAACCACTTTTAATACTTTTATAATAAATATTACTTCTGAAGAACTTTTCGCATTTATTAAATTTTCGATTATTGCGCTTCTAATTTTACCTTTTTTACCTAATCAAAACTACGGACCAGAAGGTTTGTTAAATCCTTTTGAAATAGGTTCCATTATAGTTATTGTATCATTTTTGAATTTTATTGGATACTTTCTTGTAAAATATGTAGGTTCTAAAAGAGGTATCTTACTCACAGCAATTTTAGGCGGATTAATTTCTAGCACCGCAGTAGCTTGGATCTACGCTTCCCGAAGTAAGGAATCTCCTGAACTCTCAAAAAAGTATGCAGCAGGTATAATTATAGCTTCTGCCATAATGTTTCCAAGATTAGCAATATTAGCTTACATTTTCAATAAGGCTATTCTTTTTTATTTAATAATTCCTTTCACTATACTAACTCTTATATGTTTAGTTAGTGTACTTTTTTTTATCAAAAAAGATTCATATGTAACAAAGACAGATATAAATCTGGGTAATCCACTTAATATCTTGAATGCTTTTGGATTTGGAGTTATTTACATCATAATCCAATTTGTGGTTTTTTATGCAAATGACTTTTTTGGTCAAAGTGGTTTATATTATTCTGCTTTATTTGCTGGATTAGCTGACACAGATGCAATCACAATAAGCATGGCAAAATTTGGTTCTTTAGAAGAAAAATTAAAGCTAGCTACCAATGTCATTATTACAGCAACTTTAAGTAATATGATTGTTAAACTTGCAATTACTTATTTTAAAGGTTCACTAAAGACAAGAAAATTAGTAATACTAACTTTTACTACAGTTGTAATTGTCGGTATTGTATACATATTAATTAAATAAAGAAAATGAAAACAACCCTATTTAGTACCCATAAATTTGAAGAGCAATATCTTGTCAAAGCCAATAAAGGAAAGCATGAACTAAAAATGCTTGAGACTCGCTTAACTAAAGAAACAGCTATACTTGCAAATGGCGCTATAACGGTAAGTTTATTTACAGGTGATGATGCTTCAGCTGAAGTAATAAAAGAATTGAACGATTTAGGAGTCAAAAATATTGCTTTGCGTTCAGCTGGTTTTAATCACGTTGATTTAGAACAAGCTGCAAAATTAGGGATCAAAGTTGCTCGCGTTCCAGCATATTCTCCTTATGCTATTGCAGAACATGCCATTGCTTTAATATTGGCTTTAAACAGAAAATTAATTAAAGCTAATAATAGAGTTCACGAACAAAATTTTTCATTAAATGGATTAACAGGTTTTGACCTTAATGGAAAAACGGTTGGTATAATAGGAACTGGTAAAATTGGAGCAGTTATGGTTAAAATTCTTCATGGTTTTGGTTGTAAAATCCTGGCTCAAGATATAGTTGAAGATAAGAGTTTAATACATTTATATGGAGTTAAATATACAGATTGCGAAACCATTTGTAAGCAATCGGATATTATTAGTCTGCATTTGCCATTAACACCTTCAAGCAAATATTTGATTAATAAGCAACATATTTCACTCATGAAACATGATGTAATGCTTATAAACACCAGCCGTGGTGGATTAATTGATACAAAAGCAGTTATTGAAGGACTGAAAACTAAAAAAATTGGCTATTTCGGAATAGATGTTTATGAAGAAGAAGAAGGATTATTCTTTGAAGACCATTCTGAAGACATTTTACAAGATGATGTAATTGCTCGTTTGATGACCTTCAGCAATGTGTTAATCACAAGTCATCAAGCATTCCTAACAGAAACTGCACTAACCAATATCGCTGAAACCACCATATATAATCTAGACTGTTTTGAAAAGCAAATAAATTCAGGAAATGAGGTAAATATAAATGGTTCAAAATAATAAATAAAATGAAAAACATACTTGTACCCACCAATTTCACCGAAAACTGCCAAAAAGCTGCAGAACTTGCCATTGAAATAGCCAAATTATATAATTCGGAAATTCATTTTTTACACTATATAAAAACACCTGTAGATTGGGTAAAATTAGATAAATTAAAAGAAGAAAGATACCCTGAAACTTTGAAACAAATTGGAAGTGCTAAAGCAAATTTGCGAGAATTAGAAAGAAGTGCAGAAAATCAAGGACTTAAATGTCAAACTTTTCTTCAATATGATGTAGATGATAAAAGTATTTTAGACCATTCTGGTCATTTTCAACACGATTTTATAATAACAGGAAGTAGTGGAACAAAGGGAGTAATTAGAGAAATATCAGGTAGTAATGTTGAAGATATTGTACGTAAAGCTAAAGTTCCAGTTATAGTCGTTAAAGATGAAGAAATAAAATTTCCATTTAAAAGTATTGTTTTTGTTTCAAATTTTGAAGAAGATGTAACTAATGCCTTTAAACAAGTAATTTCAATAGCTAAAAAATGCAGTGCAAAAATTCATTTATTACAAATAAACACAAAAACAGATTTTAACAGTGTTGAAAGTAGTTTAACAAATATCGATTTACTATTGAAAAAATTTCCAGATTTTAAAAATTATTCAAAAGCAGTTTATAATGAAGATTCTGTAGAAATTGGTATTAATACATTTATAAAGCAACAACCAGTCGAATTAATAGCAATGGTTACTCATGGTAAAACAGGTTTTTTAAGTTTATTTTCTAAAAGCATAGCAGAAGGAATAACAAATCATTCAAATTTACCAGTAATGACAATACTTATTTAAAATTATAATGATGTCAAGTAGTCTAAATTATATCAAAGAAAAAGCATTTTATAAAATGCTTTTTGGAAAAACAGCATTTCCAATTATCATTATTGTTGGAATCGCATTAATTTATGTTGTTTTAATGACGATGATAGACCACAGTACATTACCTTTTCATATTGTAGTTGCAGTTGCAGCATTAGTAAAAACCATCGTAATTACCCTAACTACTTTAAAGAAGCTCTCAAAACTTATAAAAATTTGCCATTCATTAGAGCGATTACTAGTGATTTTTGGATTTATAATAGTAATTATTATTTTCTCCTTTGCAACAGATTATACTTGTTTATATCAATTCAATCAAACCGCTTTTGAAGGTGTTCCAGACTTTTCAAATACATATCTATATAATATATATCATTTCTTTTATTTCAGCGTAATTACATTTTCAACAGTAGGTTTTGGTGATATTACTCCAGTATCAGATGTTGCTAAATTTGTTATCATGCTTGAAATATTTTTAAGTTTTTTTATTATAGTTTTTGCATTAACAAATATCAAAAAAATACATCTAAATGAATAATATAAACATCATAAAAGCAAACGGAGATAAAGCTCTTTTTCAAGTTGAAAAACTTATCTATTCTTTAAGACGTTCTCAAGCTAACGAAACACTTATTCAACAAATTGTAGAGCAAGTTGAAGCTGTACTTTATGATGGTATGACAACCAAACAAATTTACAAGATGGCTTTTAAAATGCTTAAAGGCAAGTCTTCAGTGAGTGCCTCTCGTTATAAACTTAAAAAAGCACTTATGGAATTAGGTCCTACTGGTTTTCCTTTTGAAAAATTAGTTGGTAAACTAATGGAACATGAAGGTTTTGCTACAGAGGTTGGGGTAATTGTACAGGGTAATTGTGTGCAGCATGAGATAGATGTAATAGCTCAAAAAGAGAACAACCATTATATGATTGAATGCAAATACCATAGTGATCAAGGTAGATTTTGTAATGTAAAAATTCCTTTATACATCCATTCGAGATTTTTAGATGTAGAAAAACAATGGGAACGTCAAAAAGGTCATGAAGCAAAACTTCATAAAGGAGGAGTTTATACCAATACTCGATTTACTACAGATGCCATACAATATGGCAAATGTGTTGGTTTACTAATGACAAGTTGGGATTACCCGTATGGTAATGGTTTAAAAGACAGAATAGACACCTCTGGTTTGCACCCATTAACCGCTTTAACAACCTTAACAAAAAACGAAAAAACAAAATTATTAGACAAAGGAATAGTGCTTTGTAAAGAGCTTCACGAAAACCCAACTATTTTAGACCAAATCGGTATTCCAAAAACAAGGCAAAAAAATATTTTAGATGATTCAAATGATTTATGTAGTAACCATTAAATAGTATTGACAAATGAAAAATAATAAAATTAACATTCACTTTTTGGGTGCAGCAGGCACAGTAACTGGCTCAAAGTATTTAGTAGATACAGGAGATAAAAAAATATTAATCGACTGTGGACTTTTTCAAGGAATAAAAGAACTACGTTTAAAAAATTGGGAATATCCACCTGTTAATGTTTCAGAAATTGATATTGTATTGCTTACTCATGGTCACATGGATCATACGGGTTATCTTCCAAGATTAGTTAAACAAGGATTTAATGGTCCAATATATGGAACCAATCCAACTTTAGATATCGCAAAAATCATACTAAATGATAGTGCCAAAATACAAGAACAAGAAGCAGAACGTGCAAATAAGGAAGGCTACTCAAAACATAGTCCTGCAGAACCGTTATACGATTTAAAAGATGTAGAAAATACATTACCACACTTTAAAGCGATACCTCAAGCACAATGGATTCCATTATTTGAAGGTATAAAAGCAAGATTTCAATACAACGGACATATTTTAGGAGCTACATTTATCGAGTTGGATATTCACGGAAAACGATTTGTATTCTCCGGAGATATTGGAAGAACAAACGATTTATTACTATATCCACCTTTAAAACCTAAAAAAGCCGATGTACTTTTCATAGAATCAACATACGGTGGAAGATTTCATCCAGATGAAATAGAAGCTATTCCACAAATTGAAAAGTTAGTAAATGAAACCATTAATAATGGTGGTAGCTTATTTATTCCAAGCTTTTCGGTAGAAAGAGCACAACTAATGATGTTTATTTTTTGGAAATTACTCAAAGAAAAGAAAATACCAAAAGTTCAAATGATAATGGATAGTCCTATGGGAGCTAGTGTATTAGAACTATTTCACAACACAAGAGATTGGCACAAATTGAAAGATAATGAATGTGATGAAATGTGTGCTAACTTCACAGTTGTAAGTAGTTATCGTGAAACATTAGAATTACGTGCTGATAATAAACCAAAAATTGTAATAGCAGGAAGCGGAATGCTTACGGGTGGTAGAATGCTCAACTATCTAGAAACACAAGCACAAAACCCTAATAACACTTTACTTTTTGTAGGTTATCAAGCCGAAGGAACTCGTGGAAGAAAATTATTAGAAGGTGAAAAAGAATTAAAAGTGTATGGAAAATGGGTTCCATTTAATATGAAAGTGGCAGTTATCGAAGGACTATCTGCACATGCAGACCATACTGAATTAATTGATTGGATGAGTAAAATAAAGAAAAAACCAGAAAGAATTTTTATTGTGCACGGAGAGAATGAAGGTGCAGTGGCATTGCAAAAAGGGATAAAAGAAAGTTATGGTTGGGATGCTGAAATACCGCAACTCTACAGTATTGAAGAAATATAATGTTGAAACAAATTTAATAGCATGAAAAGTATAACAAACGACACAAAACAGACCAATTGGTATGTCATAACTGGTGGTCCAAGTACAGGTAAAACTACAATAATTGATTTACTTCAAAAAAAAGGATACAAAACCACTATAGAACATGCCAGACATTATATTGATACGATGCATGATGATGGACAGACTGTTGAAGAAATTAGGAGTAATAAAAGAAAATTTCAATTAGGTGTTTTAGACATGCAAATTGAACAAGAAGCTTCACTTAATAAAGAGGACATGGTCTTTTTAGATAGAGCAATTCCAGATGCACAAGCATATTATCAATTTTTGAAATTAGATTATGATGAGAAATTAACAAAAGCAATAAAAGAAGTTTCTTATAAAAAAATCTTCATTTTAGACAGATTACCTTTTACAAAAGATTATGCAAGAACAGAAAATGAAGAAGACCAAAAAAATATTCATCAGTTAATAATTGACGTATATAAAAATCTAGGTTTTTCAATTGTTTTTGTTCCGGTTTTACCTCCTTTAGAAAGGGTAAAATATCTATTAAATAATTTATAAAACAAACCAAAACAATGGCTAACAATAACCATAAACAAACTTCTTTTAGTAAAGCAAAAATAAAGCTTTTAGTATTATTTATGATTGGAATATATTCAAATGCACAATCACAGGGCACTATGTTTATTGATCAAATTGAAGGCAGAACAATTACAAGAGAAAACTTCAATGAAAAGGGTGATTTACTAAATAAGCAAATCTTTGAAGCGGGAAAAATTATCAATAAAAATGGTAATTATCAAATAAAGGTCAAAACAGAATTATTTGATAAAAATAAAATAGCAACAGATAAATATGAAACAACCTATAAATGTAAACCAGACAAGTTTAGTGTCGTAGTATTTGTTTTTCCGTTTGCAAATCCAAAATCCAAAGAAACTGAAATTAGTTCTAAATCTGTAAATTTTAAAGAATTGTACAATATAGAAAAGTTAAACAATATTGATTTAGATATAAGTTTTGATTCAGGATTGATGAACTTTTTTGGTTCAAAGAGTACCATAAAAATTTACGACAGAAAAAAAGAAGTAAATAATAACAGCGTAATTATTAAGTCAAAAATTATCATAAAAGCATATACTTTAGGAATCAGAATCAAACAGTTAAATTATACTTTAACTGAAAAGTTAAATGCAAATGGATTGCTATCCTATCAAAAATTTATCGAAAAGGATGGCAGCTACTTCACAATGGACTATAAATAAAAAAAAATGAGAAATTACGACACTCTTTCAGAAGCAATAAACGATTTAATAAGTAAAGGGTATACCTATGACTTCAATTTGAATCCTGATTGCATAAAATGTGCTTCACTTAAAATTAAAATACATCCTGAAGATTTTGAGGTTGATGCCTTTTATCGATTTGAGGGAATGAGCAGTACAGATGATAATAGTATACTATATGCAATATCATCTAAAGAAGGAATTAAAGGTTTATTAGTCGATGCTTATGGTATGTATAGCGAAAATTTAAATGAAGAAATGATACAGAAACTTACAATAAAACACTAAAATGAATACTCTTAATGATATTTCAGTAGAACCCGTAAACAATCTGTCTAAAGATGTAGCAAAGGAAGCATTAAAAAAGTTGCGAAAAGAACTTTTTGAACTGCAAAATAAGTTTTATGCAGATGGAAGATTTGCTTTACTTATAATACTACAAGGAATGGACACTTCTGGTAAAGATGGTACAATAAGACATGTTTTTAGTAGTATGAACCCACAAGGTGTTCAGGTAAAATCTTTTAAAAAACCAACAGAAGAAGAATTAAGTCATGATTTTTTGTGGCGAGTATATTCACATGTTCCACCAAAAGGTGTAATTCAGATTTTCAATCGTTCTTATTATGAAGATATCATCATGCCCATAATAGAAAATAAAAGTTCTGATAAAATGATGATACATCGCTGTAAACTTATTAAAAACCTTGAAGAGCATTTTGAGCTAAATAACATTACTGTAATCAAGATGTTTTTACATATATCAAAAGAAGAACAAGAAAAAAGAATTAAAGAAAGATTAACCAAACCTCATAAGCGATGGAAATACAGCAAAGAAGATACTAATGTAGCTAAATTATGGCATAAATATCAAACGGCTTATAATAGCATAATTAATAATTGCGATAGTCCAGATTGGAATATAATTCCTGCAAACAAAAAATGGTATCGTAACTATCAAGTAGCAAAAATACTAACAGAACATTTAAAAAATCTTAATCTAAAATATCCAAATAACTAAAGAATTTATTAAAATGGAAAATAACAAACAACACCAAAAAATGGATCATTCTAAAATGAATCATAAAACAGAAGACCATTCAAAAATGGATCATTCAAAAATGAAGCACGATCATGGTAGCGTTCCAATGGGAATGGCAGGTCATGACCACCACCAAATGATGATTAATGATTTTAAAAAACGCTTTTGGGTAACCTTATTCTTAACCATTCCCATATTATTTTTATCTCCAATGATACAAGATTTTTTTGGGTATGAATATTTACTACCCGGAAATTCTTATGTCCTTTTTGGTTTTGGAACAATTGTATATTTTTATGGTGGTTGGCCTTTTCTAAAAGGATTCTGGTCAGAAATAAAAAGTGGTGCTCCAGGTATGATGACATTAATATCAATGGCAATTAGTGTTGCATATTTTTATAGTTCTGCAACTGTATTTGGGCTTAAAGGAGTTGATTTTTTTTGGGAGTTGGCTACACTTATAGCTATTATGCTAATTGGACATTGGATAGAAATGAAAAGTGTTTTAGGAGCATCCAAAGCTTTGCAACTTTTGGTAAGTATGATGCCTGCCGAAGCACATAAAGTTACTGGAGATAAAATTGAAGATATAGCTCTTGATAAATTATTAAAAGATGATATAATACTTATAAAACCTGGTGAAAAAGTTCCAGCAGATGGAATAATTACAGAAGGCACCAGTTATTTAAATGAATCAATGTTAACTGGAGAGTCAAAACCAGTTAAAAAAGAAGTAAATGATAAAGTCATTGGTGGTTCTGTAAACGGAAATAGTACTATAAATGTTAAAGTAGAACATACAGGAAAAGACAGCTATCTTAATAAAGTGATTAAGATGGTAGAAGAAGCTCAAAAGACCAAATCAAAAATGCAAAATTTGTCCGATAGAGCTGCAAAATGGCTTACTTATATTGCTTTAGTTATAGGTTTTGGAACTTTAGCTACATGGTTACTTTTAGGATTTCCTTTTGTTTTTGCTTTAGAAAGAATGGTAACGGTAATGGTAATTGCTTGTCCACATGCTTTAGGTCTTGCTATTCCTTTAGTTGTTGCAATTTCAACAGCGGTTTCTGCTCAAAATGGTTTGTTAATTCGAAATAGAACTGCATTTGAAGAATCTCGTAAAATCTCGGCATTATTATTTGATAAAACAGGAACATTAACCAAAGGAGATTTTGGTGTTACTAGAATTGAAACGGTAGATAAAAATTTTACTACAGAGGAAGTTTTAAGACTAGCTAGTGCTTTAGAACAAA
The DNA here is from genome assembly GCA_002862755.1 of Flavobacteriaceae bacterium. GTDB lineage: Bacteria > Bacteroidota > Bacteroidia > Flavobacteriales > Flavobacteriaceae > Flavobacterium. Next base: position 30,409 of record PKDY01000023.1, read on the forward strand.
GTTCAGAACATCCTATTGCAGTTGGGATTATTAAAAAAGTAAAAGAAAACAAAGTTGTAATCCCTACTCTAGAGAAATTTAAAGCAATTACAGGTAAAGGTGTAGAAGCTATTGTAGAAGGAAAAGAGGTAAAAGTAGTAAGTCCAGGATATTTACGTGAAAATAATATTTCAATTCCAGAAGATGCTTACAGTGATGCTGCAGAAACAGTAGTTTTTATTGTAATCGACAATAAGTTAGTAGGTTTTATTGCATTAGCAGATGAAATCAGACCAGAATCAGCAGAAGCAATTAGAATTTTTAAAAAGAATAATATTAAAGTATTAATGGCTACTGGAGATAACGAAATCACAGCAAAAGCAGTAAGTGATAAGTTAGGTTTAGATGGCTATTTTGCAGAAGTGTTACCACATCAAAAAGTTGAAATAATTAAAGAACTTCAAGCCAAAGGTGAGTTTGTGGCTATGACTGGTGATGGTGTTAATGATGCACCTGCCCTAGCACAAGCTAATGTAGGAATTGCAGTAGGTTCAGGAACAGATGTTGCTGCAGAAACCGCAGATATTATTTTAGTAAATAGCAATCCTCAAGATATAGCTAATTTAATCCTGTTTGGTAAAGCTACATATAATAAGATGATTCAAAACCTTATTTGGGCAACAGGATATAACGTTATTGCTATTCCATTAGCCGCAGGAGTTTTATATTCATCTGGTTTTGTTTTAGGTCCAGCAATTGGAGCGGTTTTTATGAGTTTAAGCACAATTATCGTTGCAATTAACGCTCAACTTTTAAAAAGAAAAATAAGTAAAAAATAAGAAGTTTTAGTCATAATAAATAAATTAGAAGCGGATTTTTAATTTATTTTTCTTAATTCAGATTAAAATTTTGTAATAAAGACCAACAACTATATAACTTGTTCTTTTAATAAATTTTTAAATTGAAAAAATAAAATAAATTTAAAAATAAACAATATGCAAACAAATCAAACACACTCAAAAAAAAATCCGTATCCAAAATTTGGATTAATCATGGCAGTATCATTTGTCATTATGTATTTAGTGATGTTTTTAAATGTTGCTGAATTTGATCATGTTCTAAACAGTTTAACTCGCTTTTATATGACAACGTTAATGATTGCTACTATGGCGATTACTATGTTAATATTCATGTGGAAGATGTATCCAAATCGTAAAATCAATATAGGAATTATTGCTTTTGCTGCATTTACTTTTTTTGGAACATTTTATTTATTGCGAACACAAACTCCAATAAGTGATGTTCAATGGATGAAAGCGATGATTCCACATCATTCATCAGCGATTATGACTAGTAGTAATGCCGATTTTAAAGATGCAGAAGTTCAAAAGCTCGCTGATGATATTATTGATGCTCAAGAAAAGGAAATCAATCAAATGAAAGAAATGATTGAACGTATAGAAAATAAAAAATAAAGATGAAACACACATATACAATTACAGGAATGACCTGTTCAGGTTGTGAAGCTAAAGTTAAAAAAGATTTGTCTAATGTTGAACATGTCACAGAAGTTGCAGTTTCTAAAGAAGACAAAGTAGCAACTATTATCATGTCTAAACATGTTGAAATAGAAGTTTTACAAAATGCTTTAGGAGGAAAAGAGAGTAAATATCAAATTTCTTTACCTATTAATAATTCTAAAGAAGTTGTTCAAGAAAGTTGTTGTTCTACTGGAGAAAAAGAACATAAACATCATGAAATAAAACACACCCATCAAGCTGGTAAATATTATTGTCCTATGCATTGTGAGGGTGATAAAATTTATGATAAAGCTGGTGATTGCCCTGTTTGTGGAATGGATTTAGTAAAAGAGCCAGAGGTTATTCAAAGCACAAAATATACTTGTCCCATGCATCCTGAAATCGTTCATGATAAGCCAGGTAGTTGTCCTATTTGTGGAATGGATTTAGTACCAATGGAACCAACCGAATCGGAAGAAGATAAAACCTATCAAAAGTTATGGTACAAAATGAAAATTGCTACAATTTTCACCTTGCCTATTTTTATCATTACCATGTCTGATATGATTCCTAACAACCCATTGTACCAACTAATGGATTTACAATATTGGAATTGGATTCAATTTATATTAACAATTCCTGTCGTTTTTTATGCTTGTTGGATGTTTTTTGAAAGAGCATGGAAATCAATCGTAAATTGGAATTTAAACATGTTCACTTTAATAGGCATTGGAACAGGAGTTGCTTTCATTTTCAGTAGTATTGGATTATTATTTCCAGATATTTTTCCAGACCAATTCAAAACTTCCGAAGGCACCGTTCATTTGTATTTTGAAGCTACTGCCGTAGTTTTAACCTTAGTTTTATTAGGTCAACTTTTAGAAGCTAAAGCACACAGTAGAACTAGTGGAGCTATTAAAGAACTACTAAAATTAGCACCAACAGAAGCAACTTTAGTACTGGATGGCGAAGAAAAAGTAATTTCAATTCACGACATTAAAAAAGGAGATATACTTAGAGTAAAACCAGGTGAAAAAATTCCAGTTGATGGAATCATTACTGAAGGAAATAGTACCATTGATGAATCAATGATTACGGGAGAACCTATACCCGTTGATAAAAAAATTGAGGATAAAGTAAGTTCTGGAACAATCAACGGTACAAAATCATTTTTGATGATTGCCGAAAAAGTAGGTTCAGAAACTTTATTATCTCAAATTGTGCAAATGGTTTCAGATGCAAGTCGTTCAAGAGCTCCAATTCAAAATTTAGTAGATAAAATTTCAAAATATTTTGTACCAATTGTGGTACTCATAGCTGTTATTACATTTTTTGTTTGGTGGATTATCGGTCCAGAACCCAAGTTAGTGTATGGTTTTATAAATGCTATTGCAGTATTAATCATTGCTTGTCCATGTGCTTTAGGTTTAGCAACACCAATGTCAGTAATGGTCGGAGTTGGTAAAGGTGCTAAATCAGGTGTATTAATTAAAAATGCTGAAGCCATTGAGAAAATGGATAAAATGGATGTTTTAATCACAGATAAAACGGGAACTTTAACCGAAGGAAAACCGTCAGTTGAAAAAATCATAGTAAAAGGTGTGGATGAAAACATAGTTTTAGGAAAAATAGCATCACTAAATCAAAATAGTGAACATCCATTAGCAACAGCGGTTGTAAATTTTGCTAAAGCTAAAAACACTCAGTTTTTTAAAGTAGAAAACTTTGATGCTGTAACAGGTAAAGGAGTTATTGGGTTTATTGACAATATAAAAGTCAGCTTAGGGAATAAAAAACTAATCGAGCTAGAAGGAATTAAAGATTTTTCAAATATTGAGCAAGAAGTTATTGCAGAACAAAAGTTAGGAAAAACTGTTTCTTATATTGCTATTGATAAAAAAGTAGTAGGTTATATCACAATAACCGATGCAATTAAAAAATCGAGTTTAGAGGCTATTAACGAACTAAAGCGTCAGGGAATTCAAGTCATAATGTTAACAGGAGATAATGAAAATACGGCAAAAGCAGTAGCTTCTGAACTAAACTTAACCGATTTTAAAGCAAGCTGTTTGCCACAAGATAAATTAGAATACATCAAAGAGCTACAAGCCAAAGGTAAAATAGTAGTAATGGCAGGTGATGGTATAAACGATGCACCAGCATTAGCACAATCCGACATTGGAATAGCAATGGGAACAGGAACAGATGTGGCTATTGAAAGTGCTAAAATTACTTTAGTAAAAGGGGATTTAAAAGGAATAGTGAAAGCTAAAAATTTAAGTCACGCAGTAATGAAAAACATCAAGCAAAATCTGTTTTTTGCTTTTATCTATAATGTTTTAGGAGTTCCAATAGCAGCAGGTGTTTTATTTCCTGTTTTTGGAATATTACTTTCTCCAATGATTGCAGCTTCAGCTATGAGTTTTAGCTCTGTATCAGTAATTGCTAATGCATTACGATTAAGAACTATGAAATTATAAAAATTAACCCTCCACTCAAATTAATCCTTATGTTTACCTAAACAAAAGCAGTTTTTCAATTTTATACACTCAACATGTTATATACAATTCCAAACTAATTCAAAATTAATTTAAAACAAAAAAAGCGACATTTACTGTAACAGCTCTATTTCTTCCTATTCCTCCAACTATCATTTCGTTTATACCCATTCCGCTCCTCATAAATCCTAACCCTTAGATAAAGACCCACAATCCAAGCAACAACAAAACCTAAAATTTTATACCATTCCATTCCTCAAAAATAGAACAGTGCTTTGAGAATGCTAGTATTCTCAAAGCAATTACTCCCAAATTGACAATAAGTTATCCTGAATTAATAAGTATGTAAACAAAAAAAGATGCCACAGAATTCTTTGATGAACTTTATTTTAGCTAACTCGAACATTTAAAATTGTTTTTGGCTGCATTTATTTATCCTACTTATCTTCCATTTTAGGATATATTTTAATACCGTTTAAACGCTATTTAAATGGTAACTTACGAAAATTTTCTATAACTTTACCCACGATAATTTCAGCCTTAATTACGATATCCAAACAATATAATTAATGACTTATGTAGATTTCTTTTCTAATTTAGGTTTTGACTTCAATACTGATTTGAAGGCAAAGGCTATTGATATTGAGAAAGAAGATACTTTATACAAAAAACTTGAGAATTCAGTTTTTTACTATAAAAGTCCTAATAACACCAATACCTCATTTTATCTAATTACTTCTCCGTTAGAAACCACCGAACTTGAGAATTTTAGAAAGTACGTCTGGAATAAGAATGATGCTGATATAATTTTCTATTTTCCAAATGAGGCTGAAGAAGTAGTAATGTTCTACGCAAAATACTCACCTAAATTTTCAAATAAGGAAAGTATTTTAGAGGTTTTTTCAACTACAGAAAAGGATCTAGACACCATAGATAAAATTAAACACTGGCAGTTTGATAGTGGTGTGTTTTGGTTAAATTATCGTGCGTTTATTAATAAATCGAAATACAAAGGGATTGATAAAGAATTAGTCGCTACATTAAAAGCCTTAAAGGAGCAACTAAATCAGTTATTATTACAATCAATTTCTGATGACAACACTCGACATGAGGTGGTTCAGGCTCTAATTGACAGAACGCTATACATCAAGTATTTAGAGGATAACCATATTATCAACTCGTATTTTTTTGGTCATTATTTTAATGATTCTACTCTTAACTATGAGAAATTATTAGAAAATAATACTAAAAAAGACATCAATGAACTGTATAGTATCATACACGAAATATTCAATAATTCACTTTTTGATACTCCTAAAATTGACGAGAAGTATTTAACAAATGAGGTCTGCAATATTATAGCAAAGTCTTTTAACCACAATATAAGTACGGGACAATTAAGGCTATTTGATTTCAGATTTGATGTTTTGCCTGTTGAATTTATAAGTTATATTTATGAGGTCTTTTTGTCTGAAAAGCAGAAAGAAAATGGTATATATTATACTCCTAAAAAATTAGCTCAGTTAATTGTTGATGATGTTATAAAAGATGATAGAATAGGTTCAATTTTAGACCCTTCAAGTGGGTCAGGAATGTTCTTGATTACAGGCTATCAAAGGCTTTTAGAAATTGCTCAAAAGCAGAAATTAGAGCCACAAGATAGTATTGGAAAGATAAAATACCGAACAAAACTTTTGTCTGAAAATATATTCGGAATAGAAAAAGAATTAACCGCTCAACGATTTACATTATTCTCACTTTCCTTACAAATCTTTATCGGGATTAATCCGGAAGAAATAAAAGAGTTTATTGCTAAGGAGCTAAAGGATAATAAAAAGATTAATCTATTTTCAGAGTATTCCTTTTTTCAGAATATAAAACACGCTAATACACTTAATATATCCGATAAACCTTTTGCGGATTCTGTTTTTTCGTATATAGTTGGAAACCCTCCATTCTTTGAAATCCCGAATACCTCTGAGTTTCAAAATGAAATATCATTTTTAAATTCTTATCAAGTTTCATTGCCTGAAGATACTAAAATAATGGCAAAGAATATTGTCGGTAAATCTCAGATATCTCAATGCTTTTTCATAAAAATAAAAGACTGGAGCAATGAAAATACAAGGTTTGGATTTGTTTCAAACAGTTCTAATTTTTATAACGATTATTCGGAAGCTTTTCAGGATTATTTTTATTCAAATTATGGAATTGAAAAGGTTTATGAGCTTTCGAGAGTTAAAAAGATTTTGTTTGAGAAGGCAAAAGAAAGTGTTGTAGCGATTGTATTCACTAATAAAGCTATTGATAATACCATTGACTATTATCCGGTTGAGCTAGGATTGTTTTCTGAAAAACCTTTTGAATTATTAATAATCCAAGAAGATAAAATAATTAAAATTTATCAAGAAGAACTCGCAAATAGAATGGCAAGGTTAAGAGATTTCCTTGTTGGGAATGAGTATGACAATTTATTAATAAAGAATTTATCCAACGCAAATTCTTTAGTAGATTATATATTTGTAGAAAATGATGATTTCTTTCTCCATAGAGGTATTGAAATTGTAGGCTTTGAAGAAGTAGAAAAGGAATTTCAAGTTAATAAGGATAGTTGGAAACTCTTCTCTCAAAAACAAAAAAATGAGTATTATGAGAAGTTTAAAAATAAATATTCTACTAAAAAACAGACAAAAGAATTTATAGTTCCTTTTGTAAAACCGGGCAATATTGAAAAATTTAAAATTAGCTCCTATAATTCTTATTTAGGAAATAATATATCAATGTTTCATCGTCCTAGAAAAAAAGAGTTGTATGAAGGCAAACGTATCATATGGAGTCGTATAGGTAAATCATTAAAAGCTGTTTACCTCGATGATTTTATCTATTTTGACTTCGATTTATATATTCTAAAGCTAACAAATGAAAATTATTATAATTTAATAGTAGCAATTTTAAATAGTGATTTAACCAACTATTTCAGCAATATCCATCTTAAAAAAAGAATTGATGGCTCTTTTCCTAAAATCGGAATAGAAGACATAAAAAGAATTCCTATTCCTTCAGAATTGGATGACAACTTGGTTGAAAAGATTTCTAATATTAGTAAGAACTTATCAAATGGCACTTATGAGTATTCCGATAAAGAGCAAGAATTGAATGAGTTAATCTTCGATTTATATGAATTATCCTTTTGGGAAAAACAAAGAGTTAAAGATTATTTCCTTCCGAAATCAAGAATTGGAAGAAAGAGAAATGCTTTAGCTGGATATAAGAATACTTTAAAAGAAATAATAGGATTTTATTTTGAAGGCCCTATTATCATAGAAGAAACTTCAACAGACTTCAATTTAATTATTGTAAAATTATCTTTTGGTAATAGTTCCATTAGTCCTCAAGTTACTAAAACGAAGAAGTATTTGCTTAGCGAAATATTCGAGCAAAACCCTAATGCTAATTTTTTGGCAAGTCAGGAGAAAATTTATGGAAAAGACTGCGTGTATATCATTAAAGAGGATATAAATAAAAACTGGACAGAAACAAAAGCCTTTGAAGATGGTCAGGACATTTTAAAACACTTAATACCTAATGAGAATGGAGAGAGAATACATTAGGATTAAGAAACCAGCACCATTACCATTTGATACTCGTCAGCTTAAGTCATTAGATGATGAGTTCTGGAAAGAGTGGGTGTTTTATTATTTGCTTGACTTTTATAAGAACTACGATAGTGTAGAATTAAAGTCGAAAATTGAAGAAGAAAAGAAAAAGCAATATCCAAGAATTGAAAGGGAAATAGCAAAATTTGTCCGTCTTAAATTGAAAGCAGACAGAGAATTTGGTTTTAATTTTTCTGTTAAAGGAGAAGAAACCAATGATGAGGATGTAGAAGGTAATTATGATATTACCATTCATAATACTTATTGGAAAAATAAAGACTTCTATTTTGAATGCAAAAACTTAGACGGTGGTAAAGATTTAACAGATAAGTATGTTTGCTATAATACCTATAAGAAAGATGCTAAAAATGAAAATATCTTTGATGGTGGAGTTCTACGCTATTTTAATGGAAAATATGCTCAAAATCTAGCCTTTGGAGGAATGATAGGCTTTATTATAGATGGCGACATCAACAACATAAAAACTGCAATCATGAAAAAATTAAGTGATAAATTTTTGATTTCTCCCGAAGGCGATTTAATCAGAACGAAGGATAATTCAATTGATAATAATCCTTTTACTTTTGACAGCTTGCACTCACGTATGAATACAGAATTTACGATACACCATCTTCTCTTTGACTTTGCAAAATAATTTTTCCATATCTATAATTTTACATTTACATTCTTTGTAATAGTAGCTTGATCTACTAACGAAACGAAGCATTGGTTGTCACAGTCAGTGCTTATAAGATTTCATTCGGACGATAATTTTTCAAAAGATCTTCCATACTATCAGGTTGTAAGATCCAACGATATGCAACATGAACTTCCCAAGCCACAACAAAACCTAAAATTTTATACCATTCCATTCATCAAAAGCAGAACAATAGCAAAAAGTAAAGTAGTACTAAAAAGTAGTATTCCCTAATTGACAAGTATTAATCCAAATAGACAACTAGAAAACAAACCTCTTTAAAAGCGATTTTAAAGAGGTTTGTTTTTATGTTTTTTTGATAATGGAAGTTATATGTTAGCAGTAGCTAATTTCTTAATTCCATATGTAAAGTTGGATAAGGTTTTCCCGAAGGATCTAATTCTGACCGACTTGTTATTTCAAATCCATATTTTTTGTAAAAACCTACTGCTTGGTCGTTTTGTTCATTCACATCAACTTTTTTAACATTCATTTTTTTAATTGAAAAATTCAATAATGTTTTTCCAATTTGTTTACCTCTGTAGTTCGGATGAATAAATAACATTTCCAAGTTTTGATCTGCTACTCCAAGAAACCCAATTATTTTGTTTTCCTCATTTCTTACACACTTCAATTCAACTGCATCTAAATATGTATTTAAAATAAGTGGTTTAAAATATTGAATATCTTCTTCTTTCAAAAAGTGATGTGTTGCTCGAACAGAGGCTTCCCAAATATTGAGTACTTCATTATATTCTACTTTTTTTATATTGTCTATTTTATATTTCATTTTCAATTACTGTTAGCGATTATCAGCTAGGAACAATTGAGGATTTATTCACAAATGTTTCAGTTTAGCATTGACCTTTATTTATTAACTTTAGTTTCAATTAAGCACCTAACCCCAATTGCTTATCCGATGTTGTGATGTCGTTTTTTATATCCAATTTATAACTTTGTTTATTTCTGTTATATCACTAAATAAGTCAGCATTTGGGTCATAATTTTTTGTATCCAAAGTTACACCTACTTGTTCATTTCCGATTTTTGTTCCACTAGTCGTTAAGTTTTTATGCAATTCCTCAGGTGTCATTTTAGGTAAAGGCATTAACGCACCAATTAGCGTTTCTGAATAATCGGTTTTTAATGAAAACACATTAAAAATTGATTTAGCGTTATTATTGCAAACATAATATGTTCCAACTTGATTAGATTTAAACTGATTATTAATCATTAAATGCCCATTAGTTGGTAAAGCAGGGTTTTTTATTTCATCCCTGATGGTTTGATAGTAAGAATCAAGTAGAAAGATATAGCCGAATTTTGAGAACGTAATTATATAATTTGTTTTCAATAGAGCTCTATCAACTTTGCCATCATCAATTTGTTTTTTCTTGGGAGACATATTTAAAATTTCTCCAAGAGATTTGTTTTTTAATTGATAAATAAAACGATCAAGAGTTGTTGGGTTATTATTATCTATTCTATGTAGCACGCTCAAAAGTCCATTCCCTTTAGATGTTATTTCAGAGTTAATAAAAGTGTCTTCAAATTCTACTCGAACTCTTTGTATAGAGTCTTTATGAAATTTTGAATCATCTATTTCTCTAATTCGGTGGATTAAGTGGTGGTCAATTTGATGACCTGCTTTTGAGTTACATTCATAACAAGTGAGAGCAATTCTCGAACCATTCAATTTTGCGGGTGGTGCATCTTCTTCGGTTAAAAAGTTTTTCGACTTACTCGATATTAAATCACTTTTTTGAAATTGTTCTAAACAAATTGGACAGATGTAAGTTTTGTCAAATTTTAAATCGATTTCAATTAACCCTTCCTTTTTCAGTATATGTAATTGCTTTGAAAACTTTTCAAATATTCTTTCTCTGGATTTTAATTGTTTACTCATTGATTATTTTTAAAATGCACTATAACTAGTATATATCATCAAACATATACAACTTTTTAAATGATATTAATAAAAAAAAGATGCCCAAGCGCCTTTAATACCTATCCTTTTTCTTCCAATCATCGCTTCTATGATAACCGTTTTTGTTATCATATATTTTACCTCTTAAATAAGCACCTAGAATGATTAGAGGGATAATCAATATAATTTTATACCATTCCATATTTTTATTATGATTATGATTGAAAAATAAAATTACATTATTATTTATATAGAACCAAGTAGTTGGCTACACAATTCACGAATTGAATACTTTGTGTTTTTGAAAATATAAAAAAAGACGCTGAATAGCGTCTTAGTATTGAAGCGTTTACTCTTTATCTAAATCAATTTTGAAATCAAGTAATTCTTTTGGATGTTTTCCCAACCCTTTTGCTAAATCAATAAGAGTAGTAAAAGATAAGTTCCTCTTTCCATTCTCAATATCGCTTACGGTAGCTTTAATTAATCTATCACTATTAACTACAACGTCATCTTGACTTAGTTTTAACTCCTTTCGAAGCTTTTTGACATGCTCTCCAAATTTTATTAGTACTGTCTCTTTTTTTATCTCCATTTTTAGCCTTTTATACAAAGGGCGTAATTTTCTTGTTTAAAAATGTTATAAGAACTTATAACAAATGAATATTTATTTATATATTTGCTTTGAAATTATATTAAATGTAATGTAATTTTGCGATTCTTCAAGAAAATATTTGAAGCATTCGCTTAGAATCTCGCACTAGAAAACTGGTAATTTTTGCAACGAGATAATAAGTATGATGCTCACGTCAATACTGGCGTGGGCTCTCTTATTGTTGCAACGGTATACCAGTACCTCTAGTGCAGTAAGTTGAGTTCCACGCTTTTTTTATGCATTCCCGCGCTTGTACTGAGCGAAGCCGAAGTAAAGGTGGGAACCTCATCCAAAAAATTCAGGAACTCCTAAAAAAAATAGCATCATTAGGCTATATCTCAGATTCTCAGCACTGCTTTTTTCAAAAAGTGTCGCAATAGGTTTCATCAATTAATTTGTTAGTTAGTTAGTTAGTTAGTTAGTTAGTTAGTTAGTTAGTTAGTGGGAAAGATGCTACTTAGTCTTGGCTACAACAAGTATGGGTGGCATACTTTCCGTAACCTTTAAAACCAATGCCTATGCAATAAAAAAACAGAAAACTACAAAGTTGAAAACAAAGCCAAAAAAATCGGCACCAATCAGTCAACTCTGCGGCAAAAAAAAAGCGAAGCGTAAAAAATCCGTGGAAATCTGCCAAATCAGTGTCATCTGCGTGCCAAAAACTAGAGCAAAGCGAACAAAACCAATTGCCTATGCAATAAAAAATCATGGTTCGACCTTCGACTTTTGACCTTCGACTTTTGACTTTCGACACAAAAAAAGCCCTCTAGCCTGCGACCAAACATTCTAGAGAGCAAGTACTAACAAAACCAAAGTTTCATTAAAACCAATACAAAAGTATGAATAAAAAGCAACTTTTCAAGATTGGGGCAGCCACACTTTTGCCCAAACTAGTCGTAATCTTCTCCCTGCTGGTCGTAACAGCCAGTCATGCCCAAACCAGTTTCATAAAAGGAAACGTAACAGATAGTAATGGTAGTTTACCTGGAGTCAACGTTATAATAAAAGGAGGTGCAAAAGGAACACTAACCGATTTTAACGGCCAGTATCAAATCACGGCAAAAGCTACAGACACACTAGTATTCTCTTATATGGGTTACAAAACACAGGAAGTACCCATTGCCAGTCGTGTAGTAATAAACGTTACACTACAGGAAGATACCACCACTTTAAAAGAAGTCATAGTAAATGCGGGCTATTATTCCGTTAAAGACAAAGAACGTACGGGTAGTATTGCAAGAATCTCCGCAAAAGACATCGGAACCCAACCTGTACCAAACGTTTTGGCAACCATGCAAGGCCGTATGGCGGGCGTAAACATAGTCCAAGAAACAGGTATTGCCGGCGGTGGATTCAAAATAAACATCAGAGGAGTCAATAGTTTAAGAGAAGATGCCAACAATCCACTCTACCTTATAGATGGGGTTCCCTACAGTACAGACGCCATCAGCGATCCACAAACCTCAACCTCAACAATCGGAAATGGCAATCCACTGGCAAGCATCAACCCTAACGATATCGAAAGCATTGAAGTACTAAAAGACGCCGATGCCACAGCCATATATGGTTCTCGAGGCGCTAATGGGGTAGTGCTTATTACTACCAAAAAAGGAAAAGCAGGCAAAACAACCTTCACGGTCACAACCAGTACAGCTGTCGGTTCAGTAACCAAAATGATGGACTTGATGAATACCGAACAATATTTAACCATGAGAAGAAAAGCCTATGCTAATGATGGTATTACAACCTATCCCGCAAATGCTTATGATGTAAACGGTACTTGGGACCAAAACCGCTACACAGATTGGCAAAAAGTCTTAATCGGTGGCACGGCAGAAGTCAACACCATACAAGCAACCTTAAGCGGTGGAAACGAACAAACCAGTTTTCTAGTGAGCGGAAATTACAGAACCGAAAGCAGTGTATTTCCCGGAGATTTTTTATACAAACGCGGTGGAGCGCGTCTAAATATGAATCACCGCTCTGCAGACAATAAATTTACAGTCCAATTTTCAGGCAGCTACACAGCACAAGACAACGATTTACCTTGGATAGACTATGTAACCTTATCCCGTCAATTAGCACCTAATGCACCGGAACTTTACGATGCAGAAGGAAATTTAAATTGGGAAAACAACACTTGGACAAACCCACTCTCAAACAATGTAAGAAAGTGTCTAACCTTCACAACAGATTTAATCGCTAACACGGTACTTTCGTATAAACTAGCCGACAATTTGGTACTAAAATCAAACTTTGGAATCTCCGACCTAAACAACGAGGACAGCCGTGCAACACCTTCCACCACTTACAATCCTTCATTCAATCTAAGCAGTCAATATGCATCCATCTATCTAAACAATTTGCGAAGAAGTTCTTGGATCATGGAACCCCAATTAACATGGAATAAAGAATTTAAAAAGGCAACACTAGACATCTTGGTAGGGGCAACTTTCCAAAAGCAATCCAGTGCCAAACAACTGGCATTCGCTACAGGCTTTTCAAGCAACAGCCTCTTATATGATTTGTCGGCGGCTTCACAAGTCTTAATTAGAAACAACGAAAAAATAGAATACAAGTACCAAGCGTTTTTTGGAAGGGCAAATTATACCTACGAAAAAAAGTACATACTAAACCTTACTGCCAGAAGAGACGGTTCAAGCCGTTTCAGTACAGGCAATCAGTTTTCAACCTTCGGGGCAATAGGTGCGGCTTGGCTATTTTACAAAGAAAATTTTTTAAAGCGTACAGAAACATTTCTAAGTTTTGGAAAACTAAGAGCCAGCTATGGAACAACAGGTAGTGATCAAATTGGAGATTACCAATACCTAAACACCTATTCATCTTCCGGAATTAGTTATGGAGGAATCATCGGTTTGCAACCTTCTAGATTGTACAATCCCAACTTTGGATGGGAGTCAAATAAAAAAATTGAAGCGGCATTAGAACTGGGTTTTTTAAACGACCGCATACTGCTCACTGCGGCAACGTACAGAAACCGTTCTTCCAATCAATTGGTGGGCTTACCACTACCTGGAACCACAGGTTTCACCTCCATTCAAACCAATTTAAACGCTACGGTGGAGAATCGTGGAATAGAGTTCACCCTAAGAACAGAAAACATCCAAAACGATAATTTTTCATGGATTTCAAATTTCAACATCACAAAAGCAGGTAATAAATTACTAGCATTTCCTGGCTTAGAAACCTCAACATACCGCAATCAATATGCAATCGGACAACCTACCACAATTCAAAAATTATTTGAATTTACAGGCGTTGATCCGCAAACAGGATTATACCAGTTTGCAGATTTTAATGGGGATGGAATAATTTCAAACGAATACGACCGCCAAGTGGTCAAAGATTTCAATCCTGATTTCTATGGTGGTCTGCAAAACGTAATAACTTATAAAGGGTTCCAATTGGATTTCTTGTTCCAATTTGTCAAACAGCAAAACTTTAATTTCGCTAATACTCAAAAGTTTGCAGGACACTTCATCAACCAACCAGTCGAGTACCTCAATAGTTGGCAAGAACCAAGCGATACAGCACCCTATCAATTGTTTGCCACAAACGTTAACCAACAAGCAACCCAACGAAGTAACTTTTTTGGTTTAAGTAATGCGGCAGTTAGTGATGCCTCGTTCATCAGATTAAAAAACATTTCGGTAGCCTATACACTACCAAAAAAGGTAATGCATAACATAGGATGTCGATTGGCATTGGAAGGACAAAACCTGCTAACCTTTACCAAATACAAAGGTGCAGATCCCGAATTTGTACAAGGAGGCTTGTTGCCACCTTTAAAAATGTATGCATTAAATGTTCAACTCGCTTTTTAATGAAA